>CAYFSK010000004.1:0-43696 GCA_964345805.1 uncultured Mycoplasma sp. | reverse complement strand
AAAATAAGATATAAATATTAAATTATTTACATCTTAAAGTATACTTGTAATTTGTATTTATCTTTTCTTAACAGGAAATTGAATCTCTGTTAAATAATCTTCTTCATTTTCTTTATTCCAACATCCATCAATATAACATTCTCTCGCATTATCTATTATCTCATATCCATTATCTTCAATGTACTTTAAAATAATATTATAAGATTCTCTTAAATTATTATAAGCTCCTTTGTGATAAATACATACTGCTGTAATAATTGTATAACTATATGAGTTAATAGTTATCTTTATATTATCAATTTCACAATACCAGTTCTTGCCTTGTTTATATATATTACAATCTTTATCTAATACTTTATTTTTACAATAATTAACTACATCATTAGTATCTAATTTAAGATTTCTCTTAATTCTATCAATACCCATTTTGGTAGTATGAATTTTACCTATATTAGATAATAATAATTCTTTATTCATTTATTATGAACTCCATAAATTGTAATTTGAATTATTATTTAATCTTTTTTATTGGATGTTTTATGACTGTTTTTAATTTATTAACGTCACATTTTCTTGGATCTCTTAAATATATTTCGTGATGGTATCTCTCATCAGTTATATCTAATTCATAACCATTTTCTTTCATATATTCGTGCAATAAATTAACTGTTGCTGGTTCATCATCATAAGAACCTAAATGCATACACTGAACACATAATCCTTCATCATAAGTTCAGAATAATCAACAGTAATATCTTCTTTTTTATAATCAAAAGCCATATTTTACACCTCACTTGCAAATTGTAATTTTTTAATCAAATTGTGTTTGCCACTTTTCATCTTTATATGCTTTAAAACACATCTCAATTTGTTTATTATTTGTTTTTTCTTCTGCTAAATTATTGGGTATCTCATCTAATGAAAAATATTTAATTTCTGTCGTTTCAATATTTTCAATAAATTCTCCACCAATAACATTACATAATACAAATATTTTACATACTCCATAGGCATATATAGGTTTATTATGTTTGTTTCTATCTTGGACTGCAATTATTTTAATTGTTTCTACATCTAATCCTGTTTCTTCTTTTACTTCCTTTATTGTATTACTTGCAACAGATTCTAAAACATCACACCAGCCACCAGGCAATGACCAAGTCCCATTATTTTCGTGAGTTAGTAAAATTTTCTCATCTTTAAATATGGCGGCTCTTGTATCTATTTTAGGTGTTTGATACCCATTTTCGTTGCAAAATAAATCTTTTACTTTTTCCAAGCTTATATTACTTTTTTCTTCTATTATTTCTGCTGCTATTTCTCTTAATCTTTCATATCTTTCTATATCATATACATTATCTGTATATGTAAGTCCTGCTTGTGCTAAACTTTGAATTTCTATTGCCCATTTTAACCACTTTTCCATACATAAATCTCCCCTACAACTTACTATTTTTCTTTCTTATCAAACGAAATTAAACAAGCAATAATAGAAAATAAAGTTCCAAATAAAATCATGGCAAATCTTCCTATACCATCAATTTCAGTAATAATTCCATAATCTAAAATTCCTATTCCTAAAATCATTAAAACAATTTTAAATATATTCTTTTTCATAATGTCCTCTTTCAACTATTTGTCTTTCAGTTCTATGTATAATTATAACATGAAAATAGATTTTAATTATTAAAAGGTTAATTATTAAAATTTGTCATTTAAGAAAAAATGATGTATAATCATATATAGAAAGAGAGCGAGTTCGTAAGATGTATTTAAACCGCTCCAAATAAAAATAAACCTTGTAAATACAAGGTTTTTATTTTGTTTAATAATATTTAATCAGTTTTAATTAATATCCTAAATCTTCAATTAATGTTTTTACAGAGTCTTTATAAGTATCTTTAACTTTTACATAAAGTAAAGTATTATCAACTCTACAAAGATGCATATAATAATCACTACTTGTTAAAGTATAGCTTGAATAATTACCTATATTTACTGTAGATTCTGATGATGAATTACCCATATAACTTTCAAAATCTTCTTTATTAGTATTAAACATACTTGTTGCATTACTAGCATCATCTAAAACGTAGAATTCAACTTGATAACCCTCACTTTGTGCAACTGTTGCTTCTTTAATATACCCATAAGAAGCATATTGACTTATTATGTCAGTAGTAGTATAACCTAGATTTTCGGCTTTAGTCTTAAATTCACTTGTTGTTATAGCTGTTTTACTTAAACAACCAGTTAAAGCAAAAATCATTAAAAAGCAAACAATACCTAAAATAATATTTCTCTTTTTCACTTTTTATCCCCCTTCTATTATAATTAGAACATGCTTATTTAATGTTTTATTATATAAATTTATTTATCCTCTACACTTACTTGCTGCTCGTTAATTAAGTTTTGATTACTTAATTTATTAAAAGCTAGTGTACTTATATTTATTTCTCTTATTAGACATATAATTATAGCTAGAAAAAAAGAGAAAAAATTTATCTTAAAAAATAATTCAAACCAATTAACTACTTCATCTAAACCACCTTCTACTCCTAGTGGCAAGAAAAAAATTAATAGAACGAAAAACACAAATATCGCACCAATTAAAAATATAATGAAGATAACTCCTAGTACTATTATAATTGCAAACAAAATTTTATATTTCTTTTCTTTAACAATTTCTTTTCTTATCTCCTTATAAAGTGTTTTATAATTATGTTTTTTAATAAATCCATAATTTTTTATTTTAGTGATTAAAAAAATGGTAAATAAAACAATAACAGTCATTAATAAAAAAAATACTATCATAATACCTCTCTTTCATTCTAATTATATTATACCATAAATAAGCTAACTTTTCTTTATTATTTCAAGAAGCTTTTTTGTACTAAAGTTAGGTACATGATTTTTTGATAAAGCTATACCTATATATCTAATAGGGATTTTTTCTTTAATATTAAGTTTAAATAATTCTTTGTTTTTCAAAAAATCTTTAATATAATCTTTTGTTACATAACCAATACCTAAACCAATTTTAGCAAAATCAACAACAAGTGAATAACTTGCAAGTTCAATATTAGGTTTAAGTATAACGCCATGTTTCCTTGTAAAATTATCTAAAAATTCTCTAGTATTTGATCCTTTAGCTTGTAATATTAAAGGATATTTATTTAAATCTTTTAAAGAAATTTCTTTATTAATTAAATCCCGGTATTTTTTATTCACTACAAAACAATCATTTATTTTTCGACATTTAATAACCTGAATATCATCACCATAATTAGTATCATTTAAATTAATACCTAAGATGGAAGTTGTAAGTCAAGAGTTAATTATTGAGTTTGTAAATATTGGACTTGGTGTTGGTTTTACTATAATTGATTTAGCAAAAAAGGATTATAATAATTTAAAAGAATTAAATATTAACAAAGAAATACCTAATATAAATGTTTATTTAGCAACTAATAAATCAATTTCTCTTACCTTTGCAAGCAAAAAGTTTACTGAACATTTAAAAAGCAGCCTATAAGCTGTTTTTATTTATTTTCTTTCTTTTCTATATATTCAGCAAGTCTTTCATATGCATCAAGACTCCAGTATTTCCATCTTTCTTCATCTGGAAAACACCCTAAAGTTTTATCCTCACCTTCTGGAATAAATATAAAATCCCAACTCCATCCATATGTTCCGCTTTTCTTAGTGGCTATTGTTCCTTTTGTTATGCCTTCAAAGACAACGGGTTCTTTACCATACTTACAATAAGCAATACTTTCTTTAAAATATGCTTTACGGTTTTTTTCTCCTTCTAAAAGTTTTAATAACCCATCTTCTCCTAAAGTATCATCAACATAATGAGTATATACACCTGGAAAACCATTTAATGCTTCAACAAACAGGCCAGAATCATTTTTTAAAACATCACATTTTAATTTTTCGCTTGCCCATTTAGCAGAAAATTTAGCTACCTCGCTTACATCATCAGATTGGATTTCCGGTGTAGGTATTTTATTTTGAACAACTGTATAACCAAGTGGTTCTAATATCAATCTAGCACTATCTATTTTAGCCCAATTTCCAGTTACATAAGTAATTTTCTTTTCCATATAGCCTCCTTGTTACTAACGATTTTTATCTTCTTTAATATTCTCTTTATTTTTTACATAATTTTTTATATCATTTGAAATAAGTATTGGATTAATATGAATAATAAATCCACAAAATGGACACTTTTGATAATATGAATCATCTACACCATCATAAAAAATGCTTTTTTTATCTAAAGATACTTTCTTATTACAAGGAAGTGAACCTTCTGGCCTTTTTATGTTTTCATTAACATAATTATTTTGACATGTAATCATAATATTATTACTTAAATATTCTTTATAAAGATTAAAATATTCATCTAACTTTTTTAACATTTGGTTTTTATTATCATCATTAGGTAACAAATCAATTTCCTTTTTAATTATTTCTAATAACATTTTAATATCAAGTGTTTCTTTTAATTCTTCTAAAGAAACATAACTATTTACTTTATCAAGAAGTTTTCTTCCTTTTAAAACTTTACTTAGATACGTATCACTTTTCTTAGCTTCATTAATAAAAGAAAATAATTTACATTCTTTTATATCAGAATCACTAAATAAAAAAGAAAAAAGCATATCATAAATAGATTTAGGAATATCTTTTATATATAAAACAGGTTTTGTTGAAACAAGACTATCAAAACCTTGCTGTTTACAATACTCATTCCAGCTTTTCATTTCTCTTTGTGATGATAACTTTACATAAGGAGCAAGAATAAATTCAGCATGCATTAAAAGATATTTAAATTTTGGTTCTAACATAAATTCCTCATAACAATTAATATTTTAACATATATTATAATTAAAAACTAATTATATTTAAATAATTAGTTTATCTTCCGCTTCTTGATTCATATTTATTATCGTGGATATCATTATAAGTTTTTTTGTAATAATCAATCATATTAATATATCTTTTTTGGTCTTGATTAAATACCCAAATTCCTGTTAGTGCACTTAACGGAATAGCTCCAAGAGAGTTATCTGGCACAATTTCAGCTGGAGCTTCAAGAACAAAACTAGATTGATCCATATAATAAAGGTTTGGACCACCAGCTGACCAATAGGTCTCATTTATATGACCATTTCCCTTGATTCTTTCAATTCTTGGTCTTACATAACCGCTTTCTAGAATATCTTTTATTTGGCTTACACCTGTATTTCTATATACAAAACCTTCTTTAGTAGACATTGCATAATCACTATTTTTACCAATAGCAAAGTTAGAAATAAAAACTCTGTTTCTTGATTTATTTATCCTTTGTTCATCTGTTAACTCCACCTTTTTCACCACCTTATAAGTATTTATTTAAATATCATCATTATACACAATTATAATATCACAAAAAAGCAATTTATTCATCAAAACAAAATAATTTAATATCTATTTTTTTGTAATAAAAAAAAGTTTCTTATCGAAACTTTTTTAAGATTTTTTTTCTGTTTGAAGTATTCCATCTATTTTATCTACTATATCAAGTGTTTCTTTTCCACCTGTTATATTAAATGATTCTGTTTTACTTGATATTTTGACTCCCACCTTTGGGGGTGCTTCAAATACTTCATAAAACTCTATTTCATATGTTGTATTAGTTGAGGCTGCTTCTGCAAATCTTCTTGCAAATACTTCGTAGAATTTTTCTTTATTTATTTTTACCTCACCATATTGTCTATAATACGCTAAATCTACAGAATCTACAAGAGCTGCTTCAGTTATTTCTTTCATTAAATAATAATTTTGAGTATTTGATTTAGTAAAACTTTGAATTAACAAAAGGATTACTATTACAAAAACACCTAGAACTATTAACCAATATGCCCAATATGAACTTTTCATTTTTTATCACCTTACTTCCATGCCGGACCTGCATCAGGCATTCCGTCTCCAGTTATATCAAATGTACTTGCTGTATATATTGTAAAATATTCATTTTCCATTATTGCATCGTTGTAAGTACCTTTTACTACGCTCATATTATACCTAGCTGTTGTTTTTGATTCTTTTCTTATCTTCATTATTTCAGCATCAAAGTTTTCTGCATAACCTTTATTTTCGTATAATTCATCAATTACTTTACTATAGCAAAATATATTATCCATCACACATTTATACTTTTTGTCTTTCTTATCATATAACCAAACATATCCTGCTGCTTTACATGCTTTTTTATTTGTTGATAATTCTCTTATCTTATCAGCAAACTTCTTACCCATTTCAGCTTCTATTTTTGATATATTTTCACTTAAATCATAATCATAACATTCAAGTGTTTTATTGCCATAATCTCCTTTGGCATCTTTGTGATTATATGTTTTTAACTCTTGAGTTAAACCTGGAGTTAAAATTATCTTAAACTTATAATCTTTCATTTTAGCTAGTTTATCTTTATCTGCTTGAAGATCTTGCTCCCCTTCGTATTTATTAGCTCTACCTTCTATTTCACTTATTGTCCTACTTGCTTTTTCACTTATAATTGGATTTTCACTTTCTACATCCCAGTTTGCACCAACACTATCTTGATTTGGTATTACTGATGATGGAGTTATAAGTCGATAATCTATTCTTAAATTAAGTGGACTGTCATATGTTGCTCTTGGGTCAACACAGGCACCACTACAACATGGACCTACACAAGTTATATCACAATCAGGGCAAGGACAAAGATCTAGTCTACATTTTTTTCTATCTACCGTTCCATCAGGTTTTTTATGTTCTGGTTTAACACATTCTTTTAATGTATGAGTTACATTATTTGAATCTACACAAAATGGACATAATTCTTCTTTACACATTGCTATTTCTTCAGGACTATATCCATCTAGTGGATTTACTCCTGGTAAATTTAAGCTATCACAATCACTAATAGGAATATCTCTTCCTTCATATTTACATATTATTTTATCGTCATTTACCGTATATGTACAACCATAGAAGTTATTAATAGTACTTTGATGCTTTTGACCTGGATTACACATATCAGTTGGTGCAGTTTCGGTTTTACCATTACTTAAACTCTTAACTGTACCACCATATATTCTTCCAGTACTACTATTATTAGTGCCATAAAATGTTCCTATTTTATCTAATGTTATTTTATAGAAATATTCTCCTTGTGGTGTATCATAAGCAACAGGAAGACCATCTACATACATTACATCGTTTGGAGATGATGCATGTATTTCTACTTGACCTGTTGAATTATTTGTATAATATACTCTCCTGGTATCAAATTTTCCTGATTTTGTTTGGGTTGCTTGAATATATCTTGCTCTTGTAATTTGATATCCTTTATAATACATTGTTTGATTATTATTACTAAAATTATTATTATTACAACTGTAATTATTAGCTACTTCATCAAAACAAAAAATAGTTGTAGTAGCTCCCTCTTTAACACCATCTAAAGAAACATAATTATTATATGCTCCACCTAAAGTATTATCTAAGCTAATAAACTTTTTATTAGAATTAGTATTACATGACTCTCCATAATTATATGATAAGTTTGGTGCAAAATTATAATTTGCTGTCCAAGAAGCACACTGATTATATAAATTAACATGATCTAACTCACATTTTTTATTTCCGGCACACGCTGCAAAATTGATTTCAAACTTCTCATAATTAATTTTATCAGTATAACAAGATTGGGTTCCTTCGAGATATATTGGTATATCAAAATATCTTCCATTATATGTTTGTCTTTTATATGGTAATTTAACATTTAAATCTTCTTTACAAAAAACACTACAATATGGATTATTATTTAATCCTATCGATCTATTTTCATAGGTATTTCCTTTTTTATCAGTATTATTTATAATACATCTTTTAATATTAAGTTTTCCTTGTTTATCATATCCTTCTTTAAAAGTTCCACTTATATTACCATCATCATCATAGTTAACTCCATCTTTACATACAAGTGGAATATCAAATGCTGGATCACAAGTTGGATCACATACAACTATGGTTGGAGTTGTTTTTTTATCAGGCACAATTGTTTCACCACCTGCTGTTTCAATTGATGAGCCAACAAAACTTTGAGTATTAGTACTTCCTTCACAATAATATATTTTTCCTCCACCCAAATGTGAATATTTATATTCAATGATAGCATTATTTTTACATATTGGAATATTATTTAAATCCATTTTTGTGTCTATTTTAAATGCAACATAAAAACTTAATTTTTTAGAATTACCACTTTTGATAACAAAAGAAGAAAACAATTGAAAAGCATCTGTTGTCATAACATTCTCTTTATAATCTTCAATATTCTTTGAAAATTTACTAGAAGCACCAATAAAAGTAATTGTTGAATTAGAATATTTCATACTTGCATTTGTTATTGTAAATTTACCAATTTCATCAAAATCTTTAAGTTTGATGTTAATGAACATGTATCTTGACTGTAATTCCTCGGTAGAATCTTTTTCATTTATAACAACTGTCGGAGCACCAAAATTAACATCTGATTTATTACTTCCTCCACTTAAAGAGCATTCACTACCTGCAAAATTGTCTTTTTTACAGTTTTTTGCAAGTTTTATTAAATATATAGCATAATCTGCAATTCCTTCTGGGGCATCAATATTTACATTTGCTTCATCATGATACAATGCTTCGTATATGACATTGGAAAAATCGTAATTATAACCAATATTACATGACAAATTACCACAGTTTACTGCTCTTAATGCAAGTGATTTTGCTGGATAAACCATTCTTTTAAAAAAGTCATCATCTTTCTCACCATTATTTTTATATTTTTTTAATTCCTCTGTTACATCAGCATTAATAACAATAGAAAACATTTTACCTAAATCATTACCTGTGTCTATTTCACTGTTACAATTTGTATATTTGCTATTATTACCTGAAGTTGAATCTAAACACCAATAATAATTACCGTCATGAATATATACCCTACTATAACGATACGTATTACTAGTTGAATCTCCACATTTATAAGTTTTCTTGCCAGCCTTACAATCATTATATTTTGTCGAATTATATTTTTTCTTCAGATTAATTTTAACTTCTGTTGCATTAACATTAAAAACAAAAGTATTATATAAAAAGAATGTTAATAAAATCAAAAAAAGAATGGGTGTTTTTTTAAAACTTTTCATTTCACTTTTCTCCTTAAAATCAAAATAGTTACTACAATTAATATTGCACTTGTGCTTATTAATGTTATAGGAAAAACAATGCTTGATTTTTTATCTTCTGTTTGCTTAGTATTCCTTGTTTCTTTAGCAATTGCTTTATTTACATCATCAATATCAATATTTGTTAAAAAAGTATATTCTTCACATTCAGGCAAATGTTTATGATCAAGGCAAATTCCTCTACCTGAAAAAAAATTAATTCTAGGAGTTTTTTTATGCATAACTCTTAATAATTCTCCAGGACAATTAGTCTGATTTGAAGATTTTATTTCAATTTTATATTGCTTTATACTTTCCATATCTTCATCATTAAAAGTAATTACTCCACCAACTGCTGAACTACCATAATATTCTCTTTCTTTATCTTCAAGTTTTTCAGTAGCATCAGGATCGACTCCACCTTGTTTAAGAACAGATTTTTCTATTTTTATATCAAATTTATCATTAACATTTAATAAAGATATTTTAAAGCTTGGTATATTAAAAGACCATATAGGTCCAGCCTCGCTTTCTTCTGGATAATTACACCAATTATCTTCATTACTGCATGTTCTAGTAACTATCTCATAATTAAACTTAATATAAGATACTTCTTCATTAAGATTTGCTTTTTCTTTATAATCACATAAGGAAAAGACTGGCTTTATTCCTATAAAAAGTATTACAAGAATAATTAAAAGTTTATTAAAAGTCTTCAAAATATAAACACTCTCCTATCATTTAGATTTTACCATAGCAAGACATCTTTTTCAATTAGTTTATATTTTATAAATAAAAAAATGCCATTATATTTTGACATCTTTTATATTATTTATTATCAATAGCAAGAGATATTAATTTATCAATTAAAGATGAATATGTATAACCATAATTCATCATTAATAAAGGATACATACTTATATCAGTAAAGCCTGGCATTGTATTTATTTCATTTAAATAAACTTTATTAGTATTTTCTTCTACAAAAAAATCTATTCTTGCAAGCCCATTTCCATCAATACCTTTAAATGCTTTTTTTGCTATAGCTTGAATCTCTTTTACAATATCTTGATTAAGATTAGCTGGTATTATAACTTTTGATTCTTTATTTTCATATTTAGCATTAAACGAATAAAAGCTTTCCGCTGACTTTATTTCTCCTACATTTGAAACTTCAAAACCTAAGTTATTATTTCCTAAAATAGCTACTTCTACTTCTTTTCCAACTATTCCTTCTTCAATTAATATTTTATTATCAAATTTAAAAGCATATACAATGGCATCACTTAATTCTTTTTCATTATCTACCTTGCTAACACCAACTGATGACCCTGAATTTGAAGGTTTTACAAAAAGAGGATATTTATTAATTTTTTTAATAATCATATTTTTTAATTCTTCAAGATTTAAACTTTGTTCAGTATGATTTTCATCAAAAAATAAATAACCTGTATTTGGATATTTTCTTATGTATAAATATTTAGCTTGCCTTATACCAAGTCTATCAAATATCATATTTGTATATCCTTTATCCATTCCGATACTTGATGCTAAAACTTTGCATCCAACATAAGGAACATTAATCATTTCAAGTAATCCTTGGATAGTTCCATCTTCTCCATGAAGGCCATGTAAAACAGGGAATACTACATCAAATCTTTTTAAATAATCAATAATATTTTTAATTTCATTTTCTTCTTCGTCAAGCCAATTACCATCTTTTTTGATAAAAGCTCTTTTTACTATATATTTATCTTTATCAATATTTTCATATATTGATTTAGCACTTTTAATAGAAATATCATGTTCTGTTGATACTCCTCCATAAATTATACAAACTTTCACTTTTTTCTCCTTACCTATATAAGATGTTGATATCAACATCTCCTTTTATGCCATCAATACGACCAGTATCACACATTTGCCATAATAAATATTTACCTTGATAATTAGTGTTTTCTATATAGTGAGCAAGCCATATTGTTTTATTATCTGTATTCCATATATTTTCTAAATAATATTTACTTCCATATAGCATAGTATCATAACCTGCTTCTTTTAAAGTCTTAGCAAAAGTATCATACACATTATATAAATCATTAATGCTTACGCTATAATATTTTACATATTTCCAGTTTTCCCAGTCAAAAGCTATAGGAAAATCAAGCTTCTCACCAGCTAATGTTTTAATTGCCCATGAGGCATGTTCTTTAGCTTTTTCATTAGTCGTTGCAGTTGTATACACATATACCCCCACTTTTAACCCAGCTTTTTTAGCATTTTCAAAATTAGCCCTAAAATACACATCTTCTTCGATGTCTTTTTCTATTGCTGAATTTACACCCATTCTCATAATTACAAATTCAGCTCCATCATTTTTTACCTTCTCAAAATCTATTTCACCTTGCCATTTAGAAACATCAATACCAATAGATGTGTTTTCTTTCTTATATTTAGCTACTACATCACTAAATAAAATTTTAGGCCTACTATATGGAGTTATTTTGCTCGCAGGAGGAAGTGAGTTTAAAACATTTATTTTAGCATCTTTTTTTGTTTCATTTCCACTTGAGTCATATGCCACTACTTTGATATCATAAGTTCCTTCTGTTAATAAGTCATAATCTCCTTCTATTTTACATAATACTTTTCGATCATAATTATCAATTGCATTTAATGTATCACATACTTCATCTTTAGATCCAACTAAAACATTAATATTTTTTGTATATCCAAGAACAAAAGGAGGGATATCATCATATACTTCATAACTTAAATCATATTTATATACTCTTTTATTATACTCATAAGAAATAGTAATTTCTTTATTTCCAACACTATCAATATCAAGAGAAACATTATCATTAATTATTGTTGCATTTGTATCTATTATCAAATCCTTAACAGCGTATTTTTCATCAAATACAGGAATTCTTAATTCCTTAGTTTCAAGATAAGCTTCTTTTGGCATTTCATATTGATCATAAGCACAGCCGGTTAACAAAATGCATATAGTAAATAATAGAAATCTC
The DNA here is from genome assembly GCA_964345805.1 of uncultured Mycoplasma sp. Lineage (GTDB taxonomy): Bacteria > Bacillota_I > Bacilli_A > RF39 > UBA660 > UBA6448. Next base: position 31,416 of record CAYFSK010000004.1, on the reverse strand, counting down.
TTCATAATATCACCATTTTCATTATAACATAAAAAAGTATTAGTTTTTATTTTATCTAATACTTTATTTACATTAATATTATATATCTTCCTTTTTAATATTAATTTTCTTTTTTAATAACTTTTCAGCCACATTTATAAAATTACATTGATTATCTGTTAAATAAAACTCATCTTCTTTGTTAGAACCCTTACTATTAAACTCTTTTTTTAATCTGTTAGCTAAAATTTTACCAGGATTAATTATTTTTACTTTCGGAAGAATTTCTTTTATAAGTTTTTCAAATAAAGGATAATGTGTACATCCTAAAACAAGAGCATCGATATTATCCATTCCGGTAAGATATTTTTTTAGAACTAATTTTGCTATGTTATTATTAGTCCATCCTTCTTCAGCCATCGGAGCAAGAAGAGGGCAAGCCCTAGCAATTATATTTATATTTGGAACGCTTTTTTTAAGTTTCTTTTCCCAAGCTTTACTATTTATTGAACCTCTTGTTGCAATAATACCAACTTTTTTATATTTATTTTCCTTTATATAATTAATTGTTGGTTCAATTATTCCTTCAACAGGAATATTATAGTTATCTTTTATTTCATCATAAGCATAACTAGTTGCAGTTCCACAAGCTATTATTACCTTTTTTACACCCTTTTTTATTAAAAAATTAATACATTCTTTAGAATAAATGGTAACTAGTTTCTTAGTTTTTGAACCGTATGGAAATCTTTTTGTATCCCCAATATATATAATTTTTTCTTTTGGTAAAACTTTTTTAATTTCTTTATAGACAGTAAGTCCGCCAACTCCAGAATCAAACATCCCTAATGGACAATTATTCTTTATCATATTAATCCCTATTTTTGTTTATACAACATAAATAATTTTTTTAAATTCATTTTACTACCATTATATAAGATTGCATTTGTATATATCTTAATTGATATTTTAGCAACAACTATAATTGTTATTATTAATATAATAATTGATAATAAAACTTCTTTTGCATCTGCAAGTCCCATCATAACTCTAAGTGGCATGCAAAATGGTGATGATATAGGAAGCATTGCTGCTAATTTATTTAATTTTCCAGTTGGATTCATCATAGTAAAATATGATAGATAAAAACCAATAACAGTAATAATTGCAACTGGTCCATTTGCTGATTGAACATCTTCAGGTTTATTAACCGTTGATCCAGTAAGAGCATATAAAAATGCATATGTTAAGTAGCCTAAGATAAAATATAATAAAGTAATTAATCCAAGTGATGCAGTAATAGTCGAAAGATCAACAGTTTTTGATAATATTTGTTCATTAACAAATATCTTGGCACTTATAAATGCAGTTAATAAATTTAAAGTAAGTTGACATAAGCCAACAACACCGATACCTAAAGTTTTGCCAAGAACAATATTAGTAGGTGATGTTGATGTAACAAGAGTTTCAATAATTTTAGAAGTTTTTTCTGTTGTAATTGAACTTGATACTTGATATGCGCAAAAATATACTGCATAAAATAGTACTATAGAAATTGCCATCATTACCCCAATATTTCCTTTTATTTTTTCACCTGCTTGTTCATATTTATATTCAAAGCTTGGATTTAATGATTGAATTTGTTCGTAGGTAAGTTTTAATTTCTCAAGCCCATTTGACATATATATTGATGTAAGAATATTTGCTAAATTTTCTGGAACTCCATTTGAAAAAAATAAATTTTTTACTACATATGTAAGAACTATTTTATCTTCCTTATTTTTACTAATAATAAGAGCTTCTATATTTTTTTCTTCTTTTACTTTATCTTTTACCTTTTTAATGTCCCCATCTATTTTTTTAAATTTATAACCAACTTCTTTTAAATTTAGATTATCAAGTTTATTATTAAATATATTTTCTTCATCATGTATTAAAATTGTAATTACGTTTTTCTTATTTGGATCGCCAGTAAATATTTTAAAAGTAGCAAAACCACCTATTATAAATAGTAATATTATTATTGAGGATATAATAAATGACTTTCTTTTTAACATATCAGTTATTGTGAATTTCATTACTGTAAAGATATCTTTCATATTATTTACCTACCTTCTCAATAAATATATCGTTTAATGTTGGTTTTGAAATTTCAAATTTATTTATTAAAATATTTTTCTTAAACAACGCTTTTAATAAATCATGAGCTTCTTTTTCATTATCTATTTTAATTAAATAATAATTATCATGATGATTTTCAATTTCTAGTTTAAATTCTTTAATAATACCTTTAATATCATTATCTGTTTCTATTAATACCCTGTTAGCTGGATAAGATTTTTTTATTTCATTTAAATTACCCTTTAAAACAGTTTTTCCTTTATCAAGAATAATAATATCTGAACAAAGTGTTTCAATAGTATGCATTTCATGTGCTGACATAATAATATATTTACCATTTTTTATTAGTTCAAAAATAACTTTTGTCAGTATTCCTGTATTAACTGGATCAAGCCCACTAAAAGGTTCATCTAAAACTAATAGTTCTGGGTCATGAATTATAGCTGTCATAAATTGCACTTTTTGTTGATTTCCTTTTGATAACTTATCTGGAGTCATATTCATATACTCCTCAACTTCAAGTTTTTTTGCCCATTTATTAATTGCTTTAATACTATCTTCTTTTTTTATTCCTTTTAGCTGTGCGAAATATACTAATTGATCAATTATCTTTATTTTTGGATAAACACCTCTTTCTTCAGGTAAATAACCAAAATTAACTGATTTTCTACTAACAGTTTTTTCATTCCAAGTAATATTTCCACTATCTTTTGTTAAAATATCAAGAATCATTCTTATTATTGTCGTTTTTCCTGCTCCATTAGTACCAAGAAGGCCAAAAATTCCTGGTTTATCAATAGAAAATGATACATTATCAACTGCTGTTTTATTACCATATTTTTTAGTTACATTTTCAACTTTTAATCCCATAATTCCCTCCAAGTTTATTTTACTACAAATAAATTTAAATTACTATATGCATACTTTATTCAACAAAAAAAGATGCTTTTTTGCATCTTATTTTATATTCTTATGAGCTTTTTTCTTGTGGTAAGAAGAGATTTAATAAAATTCCTACTAGTGCTGCTAAAGCCATACCTGTAAGAGATATTGAAACATTACCAGTTCCAATTGTAATAACTGCTCCACCAAGACCAAGCACTAACATTGTTGATACAATAACTACATTTCTTAAATTTTCAAAATCAATTCTGTTATTAACTATTACTTTTAATCCATTAACAGCTATAAAACCATAAAGAAGAAGTGATACACCACCAAGAACTGCTCCTGGTATTGCAGAAATAATAGCAGCAAGTTTTCCTAAAAAAGCCATACATATTGCAATTATTGCTGCAAGACCAATAACCCATACTGATGCAACTTTAGTCATTCCTACAACGCTTGTATTTTCCCCATATGTTGTATTGGGAGGTCCACCAATTAATCCTGCAACGCTTGTTGCTATTCCATCACCAATTAATGTTCTTTCTAAACCTGGGTCTTTAATTAAGTCCTTACCAATAATAGTACTAAGAGCCATATGATCACCAATATGTTCTGAAATTGTTACAAGAGCAACTGGAGCTATTGTAAGAAGTCCACTTAAGCTAAATGAATAATCTTTAAATGGTACTAAAAACTTTGGCATAATAAACCAAGCTGCATCAAGTACCGGCTTAAAATCAACTAAATTTAACATAATAGCAAGAATATAACCAGATGCTATTCCTATTAAGAATGGAACTATTTTAACAATTCCTTTTCCAGCAATAGCAGCAATAGCTGTTACTAAAAAGGTAAATAATGCTACAACAACATTTTTCCATAACAGGGCATCTCCATTTAAACCAATTTGAGAAATAGCACTTGGTGCTAGTGAAAGACCAATAATTATTATCATTGGAGCAATAACTATTGGTGGTAATAATTTTTCAATCCATTTTTTTCCGAAAGCCTTAATTGCGAAAGCAAATATTACATAAATTAATCCTGCTGCAATTATTCCTGTTGTAAAACCACTTACTCCACCTTTTGCATAAGCAACTGCAATTGGTGTAATAAATGCAAATGAACTGCCAAGATATACTGGCGATTTTCCTTTTGTACATAAGATGTAAATTAATGTTCCTATACCACTTGCTACAAGTGTTACAGGAACCGTTAATACCTCTGCTCCTGCTGCACTATTTACAAGTATTGGTACTAAAATAGTTGCTCCAAACATGGCAAACAAATGCTGGATGGCTAGAATAATCCACCTTCCTATAGGTGGCTTATCATTGGTGTCATAAAGCAACTTTGATGTTTTTTTCGTTTCTTTTTTTTCGTTTTTCATTGATCCTCCTTTTTTAAACAAAAAAAAACAGTAGTCCATACTGTTTAAAAATAGAAATAAATAAGAAAAAGGTTTCTACTAGCTAAATATACTGAATTATTTACACTTATTTCCTTCATTTTATCTCCACTGTATGAAAGATTAACACATTTTTAAAAAAAATGCAACATAAGGTGTTGACATATAAAAAAATTATTGTTACAATTAAATTGCTTAATAGTAAAGCAGGTATAATTTATTATATCTAACTAAGTATTTTTATACTTAATATAGTAATTCATTTTATTATATTTTATAAAAATACGCTTCTATTGTTGAATGGTAATGGCGAATTATTATTGGCAGTAGTTGAATATAAATTAATAATTTATTATTAATTTATATATGAAGAATCTTTATTGGTTCTACCAAGTGTTTATTAATTATTATGAGGTTTCATTCTAATTATTAAATTACTGGTCTTATTTATTATCTATTAAGCGATATGATCATATGTGGATTTTACCTGTTTAGATTCTTTGTCTGTCTATAGAGAATTTAAACGATCTTCCACAAAAGCGAACTGAACTTGACAATCAGTTCGTTTTTTATTGTAAAAAAAAATATCAAGTTTTACTTGATACTATAATTTATTTACCTGATACATATCAACATCAACAGAAGTTTCTTGACCAAATAAGTCGATAATAATTGTCAGACGATTATTTTCTTTATCAATATTATCAATTTTTCCACTCATACCATTAAATGGACCATCAACAATATTTACATTATCACCAACTACAAGTTCAACATCACTTTCAACTCTATTAATACCCATATTAGCAAGTATTCTATCTATTTCTTGTGGCATAAGAGGTGTTGGTTTTGCACCTTTTCCTGAAGAACCAATAAATCCAGTAACCCCTGGTGTATTTCTTACAATATACCATGCTTCATCTGTCATTATCATTTCTACTAAAACATATCCAGGAAACATCTTTTTTACTTTTTCTTTTTTCTTACCATCTTTTACTTCTACTTCAGTAGTTTCTGGTATAATAACTCTAAAAATATAGTCTTGCATCCCCATTGATTCAATACGCATCTCAAGTTTTTCTTTAACACTTTCCTCGTGTCCTGAGTATGTATTTACAACATACCATAATTTATCTGTTTCTATGTTCATGATAGCCATCCCTTAATAATTGATAATAGTAAATTTAAAAGCAAAAAGAAGCTTGATAGTAAAATACATAATACAATTGTTGCAGCTGTGTTTTTAAATACTTCTTTCCAAGTAGGCCATTTAACAAGGCTTAATTCTTTTTTAACTCCTTTTAAATAACTTTCCTTAGGAGTTTTTTTAGATTCTTTTTTGACAACTTTTGCCATATGAATTCCTCCATTAAAAAAACACTTTCGTGCTTTCTGGTTATATATTACTATAAATAAGTAAATTAAGCAAGTGTTTTTAATCTAAATCATTAGGATTAATATTTTCATTACGAAAGTATTCTTGAAATTCTTCTTTAAATTTAACTTTTTCTTTTATTAAAACATCTGGATAAACATTTCTTGCATTTGAAATAGCTTGATAAAAATGTTTTATTTTAACTTTATTAGTATTATCATAAAGAGCATAAGTAAAAGCATTAGATAATATTGTTAAACAAATGTCAGGATATCTACTTGCAACTTCATAAATTCTTTTATATTCATCAGTCATTTGTACAATAAAAGCCATTATCTTTTGAATTTCAAATGGTTGATAGCCTATTTTAATACCAAGTTGATGTTCAATTTTAGGATATGTTCCCATTAAAATTTTTACACATGTTGGTTGATCAGCTTCAAGAACATCTATTTTTTGAAATCTTCTTAAAAAAGCTCGGTCTCTTAAAATATATGTTTCATATTCTTCAGTTGTTGTTGCACCAATCATTTTAATTGAACCACGGTCAAGACCAGCCTTAAGCATATTTGCTATATCTAGTCCGCCTTCTTTGCCTCTGGTGATTAAAACATGGGTTTCATCAATAAAAAGAATCGTCTTTTCTTTTTTAGCAAGTTCTTTAATTAATAAATCTATTTTATTTTCTGAACCAGTTCCACTTTCCGTTGTTCCCATTAAACTAGTAATATTTATTTTTATAATTTCCCAACCTTTTAAAGCATTAGGAACCATGTCTCTTTGAATACGATATGCAAGACCTTCAACGATAGCGGTTTTACCTATACCAGGTTTACCAACAAGTAAGGCACTTTTTTCAGGAGTAAGTAATGTTAAAATACATTGCTTGATTTCTTCATCTCTAGCAATAGCAGGATCAGTTATATATTCCCTTTGAGTCATGTTTTCGCCATATCTTTGTAACATGCTAACTGCACTTGTTGTTTCTTCTTTTTTGTCTTCTTTAATATTTAATGTTTCTATTTCTAAAGTATCCACATCAATCACCTTCACATTCTTATTATAAGAAATATTCTAAATTAAAGCAATAAAAAAACCTATTATAAGGCTTTATATAAATATTTAAAAAGAAACAAGCACAACTGTAAAGTCAATTATACTTGTTTCATTGAAAATAATATAGCATAGATTCTTTATTTTAGCAAATAAAAATCCCATAAAGGGATAATAAACAAAATGGCGCCCAATGTAGGACTCGAACCTACGACCTAACGGTTAACAGCCGTGCGCTCTACCGACTGAGCTAATTGGGCATTTCACTATAAGAATTATTATAGTAAATAAAACTCTTGTTGTCAATAATTAATAAAAACAAGCTTAGTTAGTAAACTTGTTTTTATATACCTTGTTATTGCAATTACTAAAGATAATATATTAAAAAGAGCTAGCTGTTTGATAATGATGTATTCCACCAGAACCATCATATTTAGAGCCAATATTATTATTAAAGTCAAAAACATAACCAAGACCATAACAATCAAAATCATAATTTTTAGATTGAGCTAAAGTAACATCTTCTATAGCATGTTGATAAGAAGTCCAAGTATGGGTTGGGTAATAATCTACACTTAAATTAAGGCTCATATCACACTCTAAATACTCTAGTACATAATTAACTAAATTCATAGAATAAGCAACACCATTATCTTCATCTTTAATATTTGTTCCGCTATCACTATAAAGAATAGTCTCATAATTACTATTTCCTACTCGGCGATAAATTTGATGACCAAAAACAGTTCCACCAACTGAAGATTGATGAACAAAATGGGTACCAATAACATCAAAAGACTTTACAAGAGGTATTATTTTCCAAACTAAGCTAATATTTAAAAAATTAATGCCAGGTAAAGCTTCAACATAAACAGATTCAAGTCTTTTATAAGTTGTTTCATATATTGTAGTTTCATTAATTTGATTATTTCTAGAAATAGGTTTATCATATTCTTCTTTTGTTATTTCTTTATTAACAACTCTTTTTAATAAATGATCATAATAAGTTTTATAATATTTTACTTCTTTTTTTATTTTGTTATAGTTAAGATCCATAGCAAGAATATTATTGTATTCTTCTTTGCTCATAACATCAATTCTTGCTTCAGTAAAAATCTTTTTTAAATTATGGTATGTATCGCTTGGTATAACAACACCATTTTGATTAACCATTTCTACTGCTTTTATCTTTGTAGGTATAATTATAATTATTATTGCCAAAAGTATTAAATATTTTTTCATCATATCCTCCTTTCTAGAAAAATATAATATTAATAACTATATTTGACAATCGATGATTAAGCGATGTCTACTCGCTATTAAGGAGAATTATGTATTCATTCATTAATTTTATGATATCTTTTTTAGAGGAACATATCTTTGTATAACAAATAAGCTCTTTAGATGAATATAAATAATGATATCTTTCTTTTAAAATATGAGTATTATTTTCCTTTAGATAAATAGATACTTCAATTAAGTTGGAGTTTTCTATATATACAATATTTTTAATATAATTTTTTGTTTTTTCTAAATAAGCAATTTTTCCTAAAGTTAGTATATATGTAATACTAATATTTATATTGTTCTTATTTATATTTTTAATATAAGTATCATCTTTTTTATTATAGATATATCCATTTTCAAGCAAAAGTTTTTTTGTTTTAACATTTTTATCTGGTAATCTTTTATCAACAATATTATCTTTATTAATTGTTCTTATTAAATTAAAACTATTAGTGTAATCTTTTTTACCTTTTCTTAAAATATCTATCTTTATTTTTACATTATTAATATCACAATTTTTAATATGCTTGCTTTTTATGAAAATATCATCTAAAGAAGAATTATAATAAATAAGTTTATCTTTATAAAAATAACTAATATTAATAATATCTGTTTTATCAATATCATAATCATATGTTTTTATTTTCCCAATATATAATGTTGATTTATTATAGTTGCTTACACATATACCTATTGCAGAGATATTATAATCATTATAATAATATTTAATATTATATATTTTATAGTCGTTTACATATTTAAAATAAAAAATCATCAGAAAAAAAAGAATAGGAGTTAAAATAGATATAAATATAATAAAAATTAGGTTATATTTTTTTGCTCTCTTCTCTTTCTTTCTTTTTTCAATATCAATTTTATGTTTAAAATACTCTTCAATAGTAATTTCAAATATTTCACAAATCTTATTATTTAAGCTAGCATCAGGATAATTAATATCATTTTCCCATTTAGATATAGTTTTATTATTGACACAAAGCATTTCACTCAATTGTAATTGAGTGAATCCTTTCCTTTTTCTAAGTTTATAAAGAAACTCTCCAAAAGAATTATTATTATTTACCTCTTCATACTCACTATATATTTTTTCTGTATGTTTTTTCATAAACAAATAGTATCATGCTAAAAAGATGATTTGTTGAAAGTTAACTTTAAGTAAACTACTTTTTTGTAATCCAACCAGTTATTCCACAAGGAAGATATAAATTTGTGTTTTTAATAGGCAATGCTATCTCATCAACAGATATATTTGCATCTGGAAATTTAATTTTTAATTCATCTTCAAGAGTTACAAGAGAAAGATTTGATGAATATGTATTAACACAAACAAATAAATAATCTTTTGCAAGTATTTCTTTACATAATGAAATTAAATTATCTAAATCTTTTTCAATTGACCAAACTTCCTTTTTTGCTCCTCTTCCATAACTTGGAGGATCCATTATAATAGCATCATATTTGTTTTTCCTTCTTATTTCTCTTTGAACAAACTTTACTACATCATCAACTAAAAAACGAACACTTTTATCTTGTAGATTTGATGCTAGAACATTTTCTTTTGCCCAATCATTCATTCCTTTAGAAGAATCAACATGAACAACTGATGCTCCTGCTGAAAGACAAGCAAGTGTTGCTCCTCCGGTATAAGCAAATAAATTAAGTACTTTGACTTCTTTTTTTTCTTTAGAAATTATATCTATCATTCTATCCCAGTTAACAGATTGTTCTGGAAAAAGACCAGTATGTTTAAAACCCATTTGTTTAATATTAAAAGTTAAACTTTTATATTTAACTTGCCAAAAAGGAGGAATATCTTTATTATTTTGCCAATAACCTCCTCCAGTATCAGAACGAAAATATATAGCATCTGCTTCTTTATGATTTATATTTTCTGTATTCCAGATAATAACTGGATCAGGTCTTAATAATTTAATATTTCCCCATCTTTCTAATTTATATTTATTACTAGCTTTAAGTATTTCATAATCATTTCCAAAATTTGCAACTAACATAAATATCACCTCTTAAATTATAAGACAACTATTTATAAAAGGCAAAAAAATTGACAAGGTTAAATTAAAAAAATATAATAAAATAAATGCGCAGGTATAGTATAGCGATTATTATGTGACCTTCCCAAGGTTAAGATGAGGGTTTGATTCCCTTTACCTGCTCCATAAAAAAATAAAATGCATGGATAATGCATTTTTATATTCTAGAGAATTTTGTTTTACCATCTTCATATGCTGCTTTTCTAATTGCTTTTTGCATTTTAACTTTAAATTCTTCTTTTTTTTCTATATTATAATCAGTATATAAAACTAAATAATCATTAGTTGATTTATAAATATAAGCACTTCTTCCTCTTGTTTTATCTTGATTATCAATAGCATCTATGATATTAAAATCAAAGCCATCAATTGTTTCTTTATATGTCTTTTTATCAGTAAAATCATTAACAAGTAAATCATTTTTTACAAAATCAACAAATTCGCTTGTATCTTTCCCAGATTCTTTATTATAACCTTCAATATATTCATTAAAATCATAACTTCTAGCAGAAAACAAAAATGTACTATTTCTAAAAAATCTTTTACATTGATAATATTCTCTAATCATTGTTTTAGGAAAGCTTATTGTCATCATATATTTAGATATAAAAACATGACTATCTTGATATGGTATACGTCCTGTTTTTATTTTAACATTATATTTTAAAAGCGATGAACAAAACTTATAGAAATTTTCCGAATTAAAAGAAACTTCAAAAGAATCTTTGTTTTTAAGTTTAATATTTATACCACCATTTGGAGTATATAAAGCTTGATTAATACTACTAAATTTAATATTTAATTCTTTTCTAAATAATCTTTCTACTTTAATGTTTTCTCCATTTATTGTTATTACTTTATATTTACTTAAACTATATATTATAACTAGTAAACACTCTATACAAAGAAGACTATAACTTAAAAAATGTCTTAAATTTATTGCAAAAGATATTGAAAGAAGACCAATAATAATTGTTACCATAAAGATTGTTGTTGTAACCCATTTTTGAAAGACAAGATAATAGTTTTCTTCATCATTTATTGCATAATTAAAATTACTTTTCAAAAATAAAATAGCAGTATTTATTATAATAAAAAGAACAGCAGCTGTAATGCATATGACACTTTTAACCATTATCACACCTCTTTTTTTTCTGTCAAACCACTATTGATAATATTATTATATGTCATTTTTTAACATTAGTAAAGCAAAATAACTGCTGTCCTTTTATATTAAATTTTAATTTTAATCTACTTTTGGTCCTATTATAGAAGTCTTTCTTGGAACAAGTCTTCTTTGATATACTTTTTGAACACTATCATTTGGAATATCAGCAAGCATAACTGCTTCTTCAGTCATACATTCAGCAATAAAATTATCAAGACCTTTTTCCTTAACATAAGGATTTTTAATTTTGTAAGAATCTAAGAACGCTTTGCCAATCGTTTCAATTTGAATACTACCATCAGGCATATACTTTTTTAAAACATATATTGGACTACTAGAATATCCTAATCTAAAATCGTATCCACTTACTCCCGCACCACTTCCAGTACAATTAAATAAAGTGTTTTCTATAACAGAAGTTTCAAACACATGATAATGAGCAAAATCAACAATATCAATTCTTGGAAGCGAAGGTTTTACTGATGAAAGCCATCTACTTGCTCCATGAGTAATTGAATGACCACCTTTTCTTAAATTATGTCCATTTAAAGTATTATAGCCATTAATAGTAGATACTGATGCCGATGCATTAACTATATCACCTTGTTTATTAATATGATATTCAGTATAAGAAATATCAACATCACTACCGGTAAATTCTTTTAAATTATTAAGTTCTTGTCTTAACATTTCTACTTCATCAAAACCTTTATGGTCCCAATCAGAGTTTGCTTCATGGTTACCCTCTTCGATAGAAATTTTAACTACATTAATTATATTTGATAATTTATTTCTAATAACTTCTTCATATGGTTTTAAAGGTATTGGTAAATCTAAATCAACTGTTTTATAATCAATTCCTCTTCTAATAGTATTACAATTTCCAAATAAACCTTGTTGATAATTAATAAGTCCTTTAGAAGCTAAATGTTTAATAATTTCATCTGTTAAATGACAAGCACCAAAATCATTATCAATAATACCAAATGCTGCACGCATATATGGTTTAATCATTTTATTATGACTAATCATTTGCTGAGTAATTGCAGTTGCTCCTTGATGTCGATTTTCATTAGCAAAACTTTTATAATTAAATCCTTGAATAGGATCACCATTAAATGCTAAGATATTACATCCAGCCTCATACATTAAATAATCAATAAATTTAATATCTAAATCAGGTCTTTCTGTAAGCGAGCCTATTTGCCAATCATTTAGTTTTCCTTCAACCATTAAAGGCATTCCCTCACCAGTTTTTTGAACATGCTCCATAAGTTTCCTTGCTCTTTTAAAATAAGGAACAATTGTCATTTTTTCTCTAAGATCGCCAGTTAAAATATATCCACCTGGATAATTAGGATTTTTACCTATTTGAGTTACCCTTTTATAAGTTGGATCTTCTTTTACATGATCTTTTATTCCCGATAGTAATTCAGGATGTTTTATATAATATTCATCGTTAATCATTTGTGGAACTGTAACAATTGCTTTATCATCTTCGTATGTAATTGACATAAGTCCTTCTCGAGAATCAACATTTAATTGTCCAACATTAGTTAATCTAGTGTTCTTTAAAGCTCCTGCTCTAGCATTAGTATACTGAGTTATAACTGAATTATTTGGATTACTCATTAAATTTAAAATAATTGCTTTATCATCTTTATCCATTTGTTCTACAAGAGAATAAACTACTTTAAACATATCAGTATCTTCTAAAAACTTTGGATCAATACATTCAGCAAGATCACCCATCGGAAAACCATCAACATATCTTTTTATTGCTGTACATACTTGAGAAACTCTTGTTTTTTTAGCATCATCAGTATAAAAATTAATTGTATCTTCACCACTTCTTATTAAATAAGGAATAAGCTTTTGAATAATAATTGGTCTTACCCAATCAAACTTACTTCTTAAATCTTCTCTGGCAAGAAAATTATTTCCTTTTACTCCTTGCTCTTTTACATATATTTTAAATAAATCTTCATATAAATGATACTCTTCATCACCCATTTGATAAACCACTTTTATTCCTGCTTCATTTAGTTTCTTAATAACTTTTTGAGCAGCTTGAAGTCTTGATGATAAAGTTTCATAAGTTGGATCTGTTAACATTCTTCTTGATGTTTGATTATGATAATAAGTTGAATATATTAATCCTTGAATATAAACAGTATCAACTTTATTAGCAATAGCAAGATCAATCATATTTTGAGTATCAGATTCACTATGATAAATATTTCCAAAGTTAGCACCTGCCATAAACATTAGTAGTGGAAATCCCTTTTGAGTTTCAATCTGACTCATATCTTTTAATGGAATTCTATTTTCTCTTTCTTCTTCAATGAACTTTCCACCTATACTTGCTAAAGTTCTAACATCAAGTGTAGCAGTATTATTCATTACAAAGTAATTATTTTTATTTGTTCCTTCTTTATATAACATAATATAATCTTGAACATTTGTTTTTACTAAATTATATGCTTCTTTAAAAGCACTCATATGAGGAATAAAAGCAAGATCAATTAAAGAATCATCTCCACTTTGACTAATAAAAGATTCTTCTTTTAAAATAGCTTCAAGTCTCTTAACACTTTTTGCAGTTGAAAGATCTATTCCTTGGATAAATTTAATATAACTTCCTTTAACATTAAACAATGATTTAAAACCTTTAAAAATATCATCATTTGCTAAAATATGATGTTCTTCATTTAGTTTTATATCTTCAAGCAAATACTTTACTAAGTCTTGATAATTTCCTTTGTAGCTAATATAATTAACCATTTTTTCAGCACATTTTTTAAATAAAGCAAGCTCTTCTCCACGAAGTTTCTTTTCAGCTTTTTCAATTAACATTTTAAGATGCTTTTCTGGATCATACTGTCTTTTTTTACAATAATTAACTATTTTTGCTAAACTAAAGTCATCTAAAGCTCTTTTTTTAAGAAAAACATTACCATCTATAAATTGCGTTTTAATTAAAGCATCAATATTTTCTTTATCTCTTTCATATCTTGTTTTTAAAACTTCTCTTTTTTCTTTTTTAGTTAATGATGCAAAATCTGGATCTTCATTTAATACTTGTTCAATAAAACCACTATATGCTGAGGGTTTAATAGCTTTAATTAAATCAACATCATCAATACCAAATAGATATTTAATATACCCCTCTTTTGTATCACATGCCTTAATTAAAAGAGAATTGTATAATGCATTTAATGTATTGCCACTTTTCTTATCAAAGAAAAATGCGTATGGCTTTGTAGTACATTTGGATGCAGCTGTACCAAGAAGTGATGCTGCTACATAAAAACCTCCAACGTTTGAAACAATTACTGGCCCTTTTCCATATGCAAATTTATTTTCAAAATCTTTTGCAACCGCATTAAAATCATCTGATGAACAAAGTTTTACTTTTTCACCTTTAGATATTTTAACATCGCTTGTTAAACTATATTTTTTAAAAAACGCTGGAATACCTGTTGTTCTAAACTTTTTTAATCTTACACTATTACTCATTTTATCTCCTTCTTTCTTTAAAAAGGGCAGACAAAAACTTGTCTACCCTTTTTTTATTCCCTCTATAATAAATATTATCATACTTTAAATTATCAAACAATATAAAAAACTTATTTATTTAAAAAAATAAATATAGTATAATTTAGGTGGTGGTAAGTTATGAGTTTATTAAAATATATTTTTTTGGCAATTGTGCAAGGAGTTACTGAACCGATACCTGTTTCATCAAGTGGACATATGAGAGTTTTATATGCTGTTTTAAATAATAAGATACAAAATGATTTAAATTATGAAATAATATGTAACTTTGGTTCTTTTTTAGCTATTTTAATTATTTTCAGAAAGGACATTATAAAACTTGTTAGTGATTTTTTTAAGTTTATATTTGTTAAGAACAAAAAATCTGAATCAAAAAAAGGATTTATGTACTGCATTTATGTAATTATAAGTACAATTCCTGTAGTAATAACTGGTTTTTTATTAAAAGATATAGTTGAAACAAGACTATCAAGTCCAATTTTCTTAGGACTATCATTTTTAATTACCGCAATCTCACTTTTTATAGTAAGAAACTTTAAAGGTAAAAAAGATGATAATGATATTACCATTAAAGATGCAATAATTATTGGTTTATTTCAAGCGATAACAATTATTCCTGGCATTTCAAGAAGTGGAACAGTTCTTGTTGCTTGCCTTTTATGTAATTTAAAAAGAGATACTGCTTTAAAATATACTTTTATATTATATTTTCCAGTTAGTATAGGATCTATGGTTCTTGGCACAAAAGACCTTATTGCAAGTGCTAATTTTACTTCTCTTTTTTTACCATATACACTTGGTATGATTATTTCTGCTATAGTAACGTTTTTTACTTACAAATGGATGAGTGCATGGGTAAGAAAAGGAAAACTTGCATATTTTTCAATCTATTGTTTTTTCCTAGCTTTATTTGTATTTTTATATTTCAATTAAAAAAAGCATTTTGATGAATGCTTTTATTTTTCTAAATCTTCTGAGATTTTCTTAAGTGTTTTAGCAGTTGCAGATTTAACATCTTTAGCTGCTTTTTTAACTGCAGGCGTTCCTTTTTCTACAGCAAGTTTAATTACTTCTTCAGATTTATTCTTAATTTCTGTTGCTTTAGCAATAATTTCTTCTTTAGCTTTTTCTTTATCAAGCTCTTTTAATTTTGTTTGTAGTTCTACTATTTTATCAGTTAAGTCTTCTTTAACTTCTTCAATGTCAATTGCTTTTGCTTTTTCAAAAAGCTCACTTAACTTTTCAGCTAATTCTTTTCTTGTCTCTTCTCCTTTTTTAGGAGCAAATAATAAACCTAATCCTAAACCTAACCCTGCACCTAAGATAAACTTTCCTTTCTTACTCATCTTTTTCTCTCCTTCCTTTGTTTTTAGTTAAAACCTTATCTAGTATATTACCAACAATATCAACAAGTCTTTCGTATATAAAATTTGCCTTGTTTGACACTGCATTTATTATAGCAAATACACCATTTAATGATTCTACTTTCTTATTTACATCATCTACTAAACGTTCTAGTTTATTCATTGTAATAATAAGTTTAATACCTATTATAATAGCAACTACTAATAAAACAATTAATAGCAAGTAAATAATTATTGGTAAAAATCTTGCAAAACTATCCATCTATTTGATCCTCCTCCTTATTATCATACATCGAATCTATTAAATTAAATATATCATGTTCAAGTTCTGTAGTATCATCCTTTGATACTTTTATTTCTTTTGTATCTTCTTTTTCTTGATCACTAGGTAAAACCATAGAATCTAATTCTACTGGAGCTGAAGTATCAAAACTTACATCAACATCTGAAGTATCTTCTAGTAACTCATCAATCGTCTTTACTTTAGCTTTTTGTTCTTCAACTCTTTTAATAGTAACTGTTTCTGTTTCTTCATAAAATACAGGACTATTTGTTTCTTTAATTATACTTGGAGTGCTTTTATCACCAAAAGCTTTATCTCTTATGGTTTTAATGTCTACCTTTTCGGGATGTTCAGGAAACAAATATTCTTTTGATTCTCTATCTTCATTCATAATACCATATACTGGCGATATTATTAGCGATGGTTTAAATTTTTTTCTTTCTGTTGTCTCTGTTACTTCAATTTTTTCATAATTATTATTTTCAACTCTTCTTTCAACTCTTTTTTTAGTTTCATATTCATAATTAGGAAGTGGCGATTTAACATTTGTTACAGTAACAGTTTCATTTACAGGTGCTGCAGGAGTATTTTGTTTTTCAAATTCTTCTTCATCAAAATCAAGAAAAGGAAAATTATTTTGATTACTAAAAGTTTCTCTTTCACTTGAAAGAGATGGTGTTTTTTCAACCTTTACTTCTTTAATCTTTGGTTTTTCAACCATTTCAACCTTTACTTCTGATTTAGATGGTGTTTCTTCATTACGCATTTCAGGAGTTATTTTAATTTGATCAGTAAAATCTTCTTCATCATCGAATAAAGCTTCTTTAATTTTTTTAAACAATCCCATGTTACACCTTTCTAGTTAATGAAATCAGAGTCTTTAGATTCCTCTGGAATTATTTCCTCAACTTTTTTATTAATATCTTCGTCAAATTTTAAACTGCTATTATCAGAACTTGTAGTATTAAATATATTATATATTTCTTCTTGATAATTTAAAACATTATTTGATGCTAAATTTTTTATAACTTTTTCATTATACTTTATGCTATTTAAAATAGTTACAGAGTATTTTAATGCTAGATTAATATCATCTTCATCTACCATTACTTCTATTTTAGCATAATTAAACATAATTTCAATCAAATATTGGTTGTTTTCTGTTAAATTTATCTCTAAATATCCTGTCTTATCATTATACTCTAATTTCTTTGAATAATAGCTAATTTCATTTTCAACATATGAAAACTCATGTTTATTATAACAACTTATTATATCAACAAATAAATAGTAATCATATTTATTTGTTGATATAACATCATTATACAAAAGATATTCTCTTCGAGATAATCCTTTTGGAAGAAAATATTTATAACCTGTTTGATAAACATTGGCTTTTTTACTCTTACTATTAAATTCTTTTAAAATATCATTATATCCTTTATCTTGTATTGAAGAACAACCACATAAGATTAAGGTAAGCAATATTAATATGATCTTCTTCATTTTATTTTCCCTTACTTGATACTATTTTATTAAATGGTGTTTCTATTTTATTTTTAGCAACTTTTCCTTTAATTAATTTAATGATTTTTATTTTTACTTTATAATTTTCAGAAGGTTTACACTTTACACTTATTTTATAGTAAGTATCAAAAACCTTTAATGTATCAATCCCTATTATTTTATAATCTCCAAGAACGCCTTCAATAGAAAGAATATCTTTTTCTAATTCTTTTAACATCTTCTCAAAAAGATCAAGATTAGTATCAGCTGAAACGGGAATTTCAATAATTAAATTAATATCACTTTGCGAATAATTAATAACTGTATTAATCTTACTATTAGAAATTGTAAATATTTCTCCAGAAACACCTTTAATTTTTGTTGTTTGTAATCCCAATTCAAGAACAGCACCAGTAAAATCATTTACTTTAACAAAATCATTTACATTATAACGATTATCTAGAATCATAAATATTCCTGATAACATATTTTTAATTGTATCTTGAAAAGCAAGACCAATAACAACGCTTACAACACTAAGACTTGCAACTAAGGCACTTGTATTTACACCATAAATATTAAGAATACATAAAAAACTAATTGTAACTATTACATATTTAACTAAATTAGTTATTAAATTAATAATTGTTTCTCTTTTTTTATTAATACCTCTTTCATTTACCTTTTTTGATAACTTAGATATAAAAATGCGAAAAACAATATTGATAATCATACCAATTATGATAATAACAACTGGTGCATAAAATTTTTTAGATAAAAGAAATTTTGCTATTTTGTCTAATATTTCCATTATTTCCACCAACATAATTATATCAAATCTATGAGCTTTTTTCCACATTTATATATTTTATTTTAAAACCCTTTGCCGAAAATTTTTTTTCATATTCTGTTGGAATACTGTTTATATTACTATTATGTAAATCAAGTGATTCTTCAATTATTTGATAACCATAATTTAATAAACTTTCTTTACTATATGTATAGAAATTATCATTGTCAGTTTTTAATATAAGATGATTCTTATCTTTAAATAATAAATCATATGTTTTTAGATAATCCACATGAGTAAGTCTTCTTTTAGCATGGTTTTTTTTAGGCCATGGATCTGAAAAATTTAAAAATAATTTATCTATTTTATGATACAAAAAGGAAGGAATTTCTTTAGCATCACAAATAAGAACTTTTAAATTATCAAGCTCATAATTTTTTATTTTCTTAATAGCAACAGCGGCTACAGCAGGGTGCTTTTCTATTCCAATAAAATTAATGTTTGGGTTTAATAAAGCCATATTTAATATAAAGTCTCCCTTACCTATACCTATTTCTAGATAAATAGGATTGTTATTTGAAAACATATTTTCGTTAAGATAAAAAGTGCAAGTAGTTAATAACTCTTCTTTATCTTTAGGACTTCTCATTCGCATATTAATATTCCTATTCTACAATAAAATTAACTATTTTATTGGGAACAACAATTTCTTTAATTATTTTTTTACCTTCAGTAAATCTTTTTACATTTTCACATTCTTTAGCAAGTTTTATTAACTTATCTTTTTCTTCATCAACTTTTGCTTTAACTGTTCCCCTAAATTTACCATTAACTGATACGGAAATAGTTATTTCATCTTCAATTAATTTGTTTTCATCATATTCTGGCCATTTTGATAAAGCTATTGGCCCATTACCAAGCATTTCATTTAATTCTTCAGTAACATGAGGTGCAATTGGATTTAATAAAGTAAGAAGAAGAGTGTAATCTGCTTTAGATATTTCTTTTTCATCATCATAAGTATTGGTTAAAATCATAAGTGATGATACAGCTGTATTATAAGACATAGTAGTTAAATCATCAGATATTTTCTTAATGGTTTTATTTTGAATTATTTCTAAATTTTTAGAATATCCATCTAAAGAAGGATTAACTTTATCTTTTAATCTAATAACTTTATCAATGAATCTTTTACATCCTTTTAAGGAATCTGTTGACCAAGGAACATCCATTTGATAGTCACCAATAAACATTTCATAACATCTTAATGTATCTGCTCCAAATTCTTTAACAATATCATCAGGATTAACAACATTACCTTTGGATTTACTCATTTTTTCATTATCAAAGCCAAGTACCATACCATGAGATACCCTTGTCCAAATCATTTCTTTTTTAGGAACAAGGCCTATATTATATAAAAATTGAACCCAAAATCTAGCATATAATAAGTGTCTTGCAGTATGTTCCATTCCACCGTTATACCAATCAACTTGCTTCCAATATTCCATTGATTTTTTAGAGGCAAATTCTTTATCATTATGTGGATCCATGAATCTTAAAAAATACCAACTTGATCCAGCCCAGTTAGGCATTGTATCAGTTTCTCTTTTGGCATTTTCTCCACATTTTGGACATTTACAATTTACCCATTCATCTATTTTAGCAAGCGGGCTTTCTCCAGTATCAGTTGGTTCATATTCTGCTATATCAGGAAGAAGAATTGGCAACTTTTCTTCGGGTACTGGAACCCATCCACATTTTGGACAATTAATCATTGGAATTGGTTCTCCCCAAAACCTTTGTCTTGAAAAAATCCAATCACGCATTTTATAGTTGTTTTCCTTTTTAGCAACGCCCATTTTTTCAAGCTTTTCAAAAATCTTTTCTTTAGCAACTTCCACAGTTAAACCATTAAATTCATTGCTATTTACCATAGTAGAGTTGTTATTTAAATAATCATCTTTTTCAAAAGCTTTTTCTTTTATATTGCCACCTTTTATAACCTCTACAATATCTATATTATGCTCTTTTGCATATTCAAAGTCCCTTTGATCGTGAGCTGGAACAGCCATAACAGCACCAGTTCCGTAGTCACCTAAAACAAAATCTCCTAGAAAAATCGGAACCTTTTTTTTAGTAATTGGATGATAAGCTTCTACTCCTTTTAACATTACACCACTTTTACCTTTATTAAGCTCTGTTCGATCCATATTAGATTTAAGTTTAGTTTCATTTA
This sequence comes from uncultured Mycoplasma sp., assembly GCA_964345805.1. Taxonomy (GTDB): domain Bacteria; phylum Bacillota_I; class Bacilli_A; order RF39; family UBA660; genus UBA6448. Next base: position 10,328 of record CAYFSK010000004.1, on the reverse strand, counting down.
TATATTTATTTACTTCTTCTTTATTTTCAATTCTTGGCATTAAAGTTTCAACTAATGCACCATCTGGAGCTATAACAAAGAAAGTAATTCCATAAATCGTTTCAATACAAGTTGTAAATATATCAAAACTTCCTCCACCAACAATATCAATGTTAAGTGTAACACCTGTTGATTTACCTATCCAATTTATTTGCCCTAATTTAACTTTATCAGCGAAATTAGTATCATCAAGTCCAGTTAATAAATCATCAGCATAAGAAGCCATTTTAAGCATCCATTGTTCTTTATTTTTTTGCTCTACTTTAGATGAGCATCTTTCACAAACTCCACCAGATGCATCTTCATTTGATAATACAGTCTTACATTTTGGACACCAATTAACATTAACACTAGCTTTATATGCCATACCATGTTTATAAAATTGTAAAAATTGCCACTGAGTCCATTTATAATAATCTGGATCAGAAGTTGAAAACTCTCTATCCCAATCAAATGAAAAGCCAAGTGTTTTCATTTGTCTTTTAAAAGTACTAATGTTTTCTTTAACAGCTTCTTTAGGATGAATATGGTTTTGAATAGCATATTGCTCAGCTGGAGCTCCAAAAGAATCCCAACCCATTGGATAAAGCACGTTATATCCTTGCATCCTTTTCATTCTTGCAAGAGCATCTTGAGCTGTATAACTTCTTACATGCCCAACATGAAGACCACTTCCAGATGGATAAGGAAATTCAACAAGAACATAGTATGGTAATTTTTCTTTCTCATCATTATTAGCTTTAAATGTTTGGTTTTCATCCCAATACATTTGCCACTTTTTTTCTATTTCATTAAAATTCATTTATCATAACCTCTTTTCAATAATATTGTTCCAACAATTCCATATACTGAGTAAATAAAACCCATTAATAATATAAAACTGAGTAGTATCTTCCATACCATTCCATATGGTAGTAAAATTATCGCTACAAAAACAGTTGTTATTATAAGTGAATTTAAGAAAGCAAAAAGAATAATTATTTTTTTATTTAATAATTTTTCTTCCTTTAAATTAAATTTATATATTAAATACTTTACTTCCATAATTTCAATGTTTTTCTTCTTTTTTCTCTTCTTTTTAGGAGATGTAATTTCTTTTAATTTATAAAGATTTATTCCTAAAAACAAAATTATTGTTGCAAAAAAAGCAACAGTAGTCATAATAATTTCAAATTCATTCATATTTCCTCCATTAAAAAAGATGGTCCAAAGGGCGAAAAACCGCGGTACCACCTTTATTTTATCTTTATACTTATAAGGAAGTTACCCCAATACATCCAAAAGTAAGTTCAATATTTTTTTATTACTAGTTTTCATCAACCACTAGCTTTCTTTAAATAAATTAATATTTACTACTCTTTTTTCACCTGCTTAAAATAGATTATACACTAATTATTATTAAAATACAATTATGACTCTATTTCTGCAAGATAATCATAAAGTCTCATGAACATACGAATAAATGTTGAATCAAGTCCTTTACTCTTAAGTTTTCTTAAACTAATTCTCTTTTTCTTTATTTCCATATTACTAAAGACAATTCTTGATATTTCTTCTTTTAAAGTTGTACGTATTTTTAAATCATTAATAATTTCATTAATATCATCATTTAAAATTCTTTCAGCAGCTATTTCAATATCTTTACCACTACAATTAATTGTTAATTGTTTGTTTGTTGGAACACCAATAATTTCAACTATAAAATCATTACCGAAAGCTCTTTTGGTATAACCTTTTTCAACTTTAGTTGATTCAAGGAATATTTCTACTTTATCAGCAGACTTAGTATTTCTAAATAAAATTGTATAATCTCTTACCGGAGGAATTAACGATGTATTTCCTTCTAAAGGTCTAATAATAACTGAATAATTATTTTGCATATAATTATAATCAATATTAGTCATCATAAATAAACCTTGCTTATATTTATTAGAAACACCATCATCTTCATATATGGTATAATTATTGCTTTCTCCTGGAAAAATATGAATATTAAATTTAGTAGGATTAGCAATTAAATTAGTTTGTTTTTCAATATCAGCAAGAGGTATAATAGCTCCAGCTTTAACAAACACTGGATAATCTTCATCTTTATAAAAAGTTACATATCTTTTACCACCAGCATATTTTCTTCCTTTTTTAAAGTCATACCAAGTTCCTTTTGGTAAAAATAATCTGTGAATTGTTCTATTCATATACTGATCTTTTGGCGATGTAATCGGAGCTACAAAAAATTCACTTCCAAAATAATATTCATTTTTATAATCAACTGCATCATATATTTGCGGATAATTATAATAAAGTGGTTGAATTAAAGGAATACCATTTACAGCATAGTTATAGTTTTCTGTATATAAATAAGGGATTAAAGCTTGTCTTAATCTTGTATATTCTTTTGCTATATTGTAAGTTTTAAAATCCCAAAGCCAAGGTTCTCTTTTATAATATATTCCTCTTTTAGCACTAAATCTAAATATAGGACTAAAGGCAGCAAACTGAACATAACGAAGATAAAGTTCAGCGTCTTCTATCCCTTCTTTAAATCCCCCGACATCATGACTCCACCAAGATACGCCAATATTACTTGCTGATGAATTAAAAAAGGGTAAATATTTAAGTGTATCCCAGCTAACTATAGTCTCTCCAGAATATAATACTCCTTTATTATGAGCAGATACTCCAGGGTTCCTTGTAAATAACATTGGCCTTTTAGCATCGGATTGATAAAAATCTCTTATATGATAGTCAGATAAAGCTCTTAATACTTTATAATCATCTTTATAATCAAGCCAGAAAAAATCAATGTTTAATTTAAATAATGGATTAATTAATTCTTGAAAGTACATAATAATAAACATTTTATCAAATACTCTAAAAGGAATATTGCCTTCAATTTTAAAGTTCATTTCACTTTTAAATGCTTCAAAACTAGCTTCTCTTGGACTAATTCCTTCTTTTGGATCTAAATTAATAGCAAATCTTACATTTTTAGAATGAAGATAATTAATTAATGATGATGGATTTGGAAATAAAGCTTCATTAAATGTATAACCTGTTTTATATAAATTAACATTTTGAAAATCTTTATAATGCCAAAACTCTCCTAACATAATAACATTAAGAGGAATACCATTATCATTAAAGTTTTCAACAACTTTTTTAATATTATCTGATGAATATATAATATCTCGATACCACCATATTCCAAAAGCATATCTAGGAAGAAATGTTGGATATCCAGTTAATTCAAAATAATCCTTTAAACATAATCCAAAATCACGTCTATACATAAATAAATAGATATCAATATTATCAATGTTTGGATTTAATAAAATACCTAGTTCATTATAAACAACGGCACTATCATCAGCAATAGAGACAAAACCATCTGTTGAATATAATCCTTTATCTAATTTAACACTACCTTTAAAATCATCTAAACTATTTGTTGTTCCAAGAAAATTTCTTGCCTCAGGATGTTCATAGTACCATAGTTTATCAGTATTAAGTAGTTTTACTCTAAGATTTGAATCAGGAGCAAAACTAGGTCCTTTAAAGGGTTTTTCTTTAAAATATTGTAATGAAAAATATTTAGTAGTAATAACTAAGTATTTATCATCTTCTTCTAGTTTAAATTTTGGTACATCAAAATCACGATTTTTTGCAAAATCAGTTTGATAATCATTAAAAAAGCCTTTTTTAGAATATTCGAGTCTTACTAATCTTTCGGTTAAAACTGTTATACGATAAAAATTACCCTTTTTAGTGGCAGCCTCTTTACTAAAACCTTTTTTTAATGACACAGCAAAATGTTTACCAAAACTAGCCATTTAACAACCCTTCCTATATTAAATATATTATCATAATTTAAAAGGACAATCAATTAATACTTTGATTTCATTAGTTCTAATAATTTATCATTATCAAAATAATCTATACCTATTGCACTTCTTACTTCTTTTAATGTTTGATTGGCTTTTTCTTGAGCTTTCTTAGTGCCTTTTTCTAGTATTTTATAAACTTCATCAAGATGATTTTCATAATAATTTCTTTTTACTCTAAATACTTCTAGAGATTCTTCTAATACATTTATTAAGAACTTTTTTATTACAACATCACCAAGTCCACCTTTTTGGTATGCTTTTTTTAGTTCATCTATATTTTTATATTCTGGTAAATATTTAGTAAAATGATTATCATTAACAAATATATCTAAATATGTAAAAACAATATTACCTTCTACTTTTCCAGGATCTTCAACTCTTATATGATCTGGATCAGTATACATTTTCATTACTTTTCTTTTAACTTCTTCTTTAGAATCACTTAAGTATATACAATTATCTAAAGATTTACTCATTTTAGATTTTCCATCAATACCTGGAACCCTAGCTTCAGTTTTTGTTTTAGGAAGAAGAGCAGTACACTGGGCAAGAGTATCTCCATATATACTATTAAACTTTCTTACTATCTCATTTGTTTGTTCAATCATCGGTATTTGATCATCTCCAACAGGGACTATATTTGCTTTAAAAGCAGTTATATCAGATGCCTGTGATACAGGATAATTTAGAAAACCACTAGGAATCGAATTATCAAAACCACGCATTTCTATTTCGCTTTTTACAGTAGGATTTCTTAAAAGTCTTGAAAGTGTTACTAAGTTCATATAATAATTAGTAAGTTCATATAAAGCACTTATACTACTTTGTGGAAATATTGTTATCTTATTTGGATCTATACCAACAGATAGATAGTCAAGAACAACTTCAATTACACTATCTTTTATCTTTTTGGGATTATCAAAATTATCAGTTAGAGCTTGAGCATCAGCTATCATTATATAAAACTCATCATAGTCTCCTTCTTCTTGGAGTTTAAGTCTTGTTCTAAGTGAGCCAACAAAATGACCAATATGTAGTTTACCTGTTGGTCTATCACCTGTTAAAATTATTTTTTTCATATTATCTCCTTTATTATAGCCATACACCATAAGTTATGGCAATCATTGCAAGTATTAAACCAACTGTCCAAAACAGTCTTATAATGTCTGTCTCTGGCCAATTTAATTCTTCAAAATGATGATGAAGCGGAGCTTTTAAAAACACTTTTTTACCAAATTTTCTTATGGCAATTATTTGAATAAGACTAGATAAAACCTCTATTAAAAAGACTCCACCAATTATTGCTAGTGACATTTCATGTCTAGTTAATATAGCCATAGTTGCAAGTGTTGAACCAAGTGCAAGAGAACCTAAATCACCCATAAATACTTTTGCAGGATGAGAATTAAACATTAAAAAGCCAACAAGTGCACCAGATAGAATAAAACCAAAAATAGCTATTTCTTGATAACCACTAAGCCAGCTACAATTCCAAGCAATAATTCCGTATGCAAGAAAAGATATAACTGAAAGTCCTGAACAAAGTCCATCAAGCCCATCAGTAATATTAACAGCATTTGAAGTACCTACTAAAAGAACAAATATAAATAAACCAAAAGACCAACCAAGAGGAATAGTAATGTTTAAAAAAGTGAATTTTAAAACTGAAGAGCCTCCACCTTTCATAAATAGAATAAAGAATACTAAAGCAATAACCATTTGAATTAAAAATTTAGTAGGTATTGATAACCCATCATTATTTTTCTTTTTGATTTTTAAATAATCATCAACAAAACCAAGTAATGCGTATGAGACAAATACAAAAATCATTATCACTAAGTTATAACTTATTTCTATGCTATCCACAAAGTAAAGTAAAAGAAGTGATGCTAAAACTGGCGCAATAAAAATAATTCCACCCATTGTTGGAGTTCCCTCTTTTTTTAAGTGACGAATAGAAATCTTTTTACTAACAACTTGGCCTACATGAAGTTTTTTAAGAAAAGGAATAAATAATAATCCACAAAAAATAGAACTTATAAAACCAAGCATAATAGCCATCATCGCTTTAGCTAATATTAACATACTGACACCTCTTTAATATATTATACAAAAAATATTTATTATTATATACTCAAGGAGAGCTATTTTACACAAAATTATGTTAAAAAAAGAGCTATTGCTCTTCATATAATTTATCAATTAATGTTTTTCTTAAAAGATTATTTGCTTTTTCAAGATCATCTTCCCTGCCAACTTTAAACGGTTTTAAAAATGTTATTTTAACTTTACCTCTTTTATATAAACCACTTATTGCATAAGGAACAATAGTTGCTCCACTTTTTTGAGCCATTGATACAGTACCAAATTTCATTGGTAATAATAAACTTTCTTTATAATCTTTTTTAGTAATAACTTTTTTATCTACAAGTTTTTTTAATGAATCATTTGCAGTAAATATATATTTTTTAAAATCTTTTAAACTAATTTTTTTATCATTTAATAATTTTATTAATAAATCTGTTTGTGATACTCTTGTTAATTCTTTTTTTAATAACTTCTTAAATTTTTTAAAAGACATATCTTCTTCAAAAAACTTATATAATTCATCAAGTTTATCTTTTTTACACACAATACTATTTCTAGTTCCTTCAGGATATATTCCTAAAGCTTTGCCGCTCATTAATACGTTCATTGCTTCTGTTTTAGCATTTTCATCACGTACTTTTCTATCAACACATATACATCCTGCACTTCTAAAAAACCAAGCAAATTTACTATCAAAATATTCTTTTTTTGCCATATAATGTAAGACTCTTTTAGTAGACAAAATAGGAAAACATTGATCTAAAATATGAATATGATTCCCACATACAATAATAGGTCCATCACTAGGTATTATCTCCTTATTAATAAATTTTGGTTTATAAATAAGTTTAAATATTGGTGTAAACATAAATACAAAAAATTTATAAAAATGATTTTTATCTTTCATATTAACTTCCTTTCTCAATTAAATCTATAATAATTTGTTCAAGTTTTTTATTAGCCTTTTCTAAATTATCATCTTTTACATAAAAAGGTTTTCCAACAACTACTTTATTACGATAAGTAAACAATTTTGCTTTTTTTAAAATTGCACAAGGAATAATTGGTTTTCCAGATTTATAAGCAAAAGAAACAGCACCATACTTAAATGGTAATATTGTTGATTTTGCTTGCTTTTTAGTAGTTCCTTCAGGGAAAACACAAATTATCTGATCGTTTTTTAATGCCTCTATTGCACTATTAATTGCTGTTGGATTAGATGTAGATCTATCAACGCTTATTACACCCATAAGTTTAAGAATAGTGCCAAGTATTTTCTTATCCATTAATTCTTTTTTAGAAAGATAATGTACTGGTCTTATAGTTATACAACCAAGTAAAATAGGATCATAATAACTTAAATGATTACTCGCTAAAATAAATCCACCCTTTTTGGGAACATTTTCTTTGTTGATAAAAACAGGATTAACAAATAACAAAGCAAACAGTCTTAAAAAAGGTCTGATTATTTCAAAAACAATACTATTTATTAGGTTATTCTTTTTCTTTTCTTTTTTCATTTTCTTCATTTTCAAGTTCTTTAAAGGCAACTTTACCTATATTTGTTTTAGGCAGATTATCTCTAAACTCATATTCTGCTGGAAGAGAATATTTAGCTATATGTTTAACACATAGTTCTTTTATTTCTTTTTCTATTTTTTTAGTAGCTTTATACCCTTCTTTTAAAACGATAAATGCCTTAGCCACTTGTCCTTTATATTGATGATGAACTCCAATTACAGTTGATGTTAATACTGCATCATGAGAATTAATAATTGATTCAATATAAGTTGGATAAATATTATATCCAGAAGATACAATAATTCTTTTAATTCTTTGTGAAAAGTAAAATAAATTATCTTTTCCTAAATAGCCAACATCACCAGTATGAAGCCATAATCTACCATCATCGTGATATCTTAAAGTTCTAACTGTTTCAACATCATCATTAACATATCCCATCATAACGTTTGGCCCTGCAACACATATTTCACCATCTACTCCAACCGGAGATTGTTCATGAGTTTCTGGAACAACAACTTTCATATATATATCTGGGAAAGGCATTCCTATTATACCATCGCCAAATTGATTCGAAGGTGATAAACAAACAGCTCCAGTTGCTTCGGTTAAACCATAACCTATTCTTATTTTTGCACTAGAACCATGTTCATATAAATATTGATTTACTTTATCTCTTAAAGTTGGATTTAATGCATCTCCTCCACATATAGCACAAGTAACACATTTTAAATCTTCTGCTTTAAGATCAGTAGTAGTTAAAGCTTCATATAAAGTTGGAACACCAACTATAAAGTTAGGTTGGTTCTTCTTAATAAGTTCACCAAACTTTTTATAATTAAATTGTGGTATTAAAATACATGTCATTCCATTTGAAAGTGGTGTGTGAATACAAACACCTAAACCAAATCCATGGAATATTGGTAATAATGAAAGTACTCTTGATTCTGGTGTTGCTTCAGTAATAACAGTTGTTGCTTGAATAGCTAAAGCATTAAAATTAAGGTTAGAAAGAAGAATACCTTTTGGAGAACCTGTTGTTCCTCCACTATAAAGTATTGCTGCTGGATCATAAGCTTTTCTAGGTTGATAATATTCTCCTTGATAACCACGAGAATTATATATAAAGTCTTCCCACATAACAACAGTATTATCATCTTTAGGATATTTTATCTTTCGTCCTCTTACAAGCCAATATAATCCTGATAAAGGAACATTCATTCCTTCAGATACACGAGCTACTATGATTTTCTTTAAATTAGTATTTTCTTTTAATTTATAGACTTTTTCAAATACAGCATCAATAACAAGAATATATTTACTATCTACAGCATTAATAAAAAATTCAAGTTCCTTTTCAGATGAAAGAGGATGAACCATATTACAAATAGCGCCAATCATATTAACAGCATAAACCATTACTATACCTTCTGGTGTGTTTGGCATACAAATAGTTATCTTATCATCTTTATCAATACCATAACTTTTTAGGGCTCTTGCAGCAAACTTTATTTTTTCAACCAATTCTTTATATGTTACTTTGCTTCCATAATAACTAAATGCACAGTTATTAGGATATTTTTCTGATGCTTTAACAACTAAATCAACCATAGAACAACTAGGATATTCTAATTCTGCAGGCACATCTCCATATAATTGTAACCATGGTCTTTGTTTTTTATCTAATTTCCCCAATTTCGATTTTTTCATTTGCATTATCCTCCAATAAACTAGGATTATCAAAAATATGTTGAACCATTTGTAGTGATTTAGCAAAGTAATAACCATCAGCTATTCTTTCATCAATATTAACTCCAAATTCACATACTTTTCTAATCTTTACATTCCCCTTTTCATCAACAACTTGATCATTTTTTACCTCTCCCATAGTTGCTAGTGAAGAACAAACTCCAAAATCATTAATATTATGAAATATTGCTCCACATTTAATTGCTCCTAAGTTAGATACTATCATACTACTATAGTATAAATTGTCTTTTATTAAAAATGATGGTAAAAACCCTTTCTTATCCATGAATTTTATTGTTCCAACAATAGGAACCCTTATTAGATTAGGAAGTTTACTAACTATGTCTATCGCTCCGTTAGCACCCTCTTTTTTCTGCTCTTCAGGATTTCTACCCGCTTTTACTTTTTCTGAAATCTTCTTGCCAATAGAATATACATTATCATTTGGATCAATTGGTATTAATATCATTATTTCTTCAGCTTTATCACTAAATGATTCTTTAGCAACAAATGATATTACAACTTCATCATGTTCATACATACGCCTGTTAGAAACAAAATAATTAAGTTTCTTTCTATTATACATTATTTTACCTATTGCTGTAACAAAAGCTTCAAAATAGGTAATTCTAATGCCTTCCTTCTTTTTCTTTTCTATATATTTTGATAATTCGGTTACATCCATCTTTTGATTTAGATATACATCACTAATACATCTATTTGGCTTTAAATCAATTGATATTTGTTGCATTCCAGTCATAGAAACACGCCTTGCATAACTTCTATCTCCGAATCTCTTTTTACGCTTTTCCATAAACGTTATCTCCTTACTTACATACATACAATTTTATCATATCTTCCCTTTTTAAACAATAAATTGTTGTTTTTTACAAGTTTTATGTTATAATCATTGTTGTAAGTGATGCAGGTGTAGTTTAATGGTAAAACATCAGCCTTCCAAGCTAATGACGAGAGTTCGATTCTCTTCACCTGCTCCAAATAAAAATAAGCCTTGTTAAATACAGGGCTTTTTTATGCAATTTATTA
>CAYFSK010000003.1:56324-71251 GCA_964345805.1 uncultured Mycoplasma sp. | reverse complement strand
TTTTTAGAAATAGACTTTATAATATTCATTATCTCTATAGTGTTTTTTTAATCTAAGTTACCAGTTGGTTCATCAGCAATTATTATGTCAGGATCTTTAACAATAGCTCTTGCTATACCAACTCTTTGTCTTTCTCCTCCAGATAACATGTTTGCATAGCGATTTCTGTATCGATAGATATTTAATGTTTCTAAAACATAATCTTCTTTTGTTTTTATTTCTTTTTTATCTTTAATACCAATCATTTTTAAAGTAATAGCTACATTATCAAAAACCGTTTTATTATCTAGTAAATTAAAGTTTTGAAAAATATAACCAATATTTAAATTTCTTACTTTATCAATATATCCTGATCTTTTTTTAGTAATCCTCTTTCCATTAACATATATTTTTCCACTTTGAACAGTATCAAGACCACCAATTGCATTTAAAAGGGTTGTTTTACCACATCCAGATGGTCCAAGTAATGCTACTATTCCATTTTCTTTTAAAGTAAGAGAAGTATTATTAATAACATGAATTTCACTTTTCTTATGTCTATTAAAATATTTATTTACACCTTCAAGTCTTATCATATTATTCAGCCTCCCCTCTATAAGTATTCATTGCTGATGATTTAAATAATTTACGTGAATATCTACTTGCAATCAAGAAACAAATTACAAATAATATTATATATATTGCTATGTAATCCTTATATGTTAAATATGTTATAAGATTAGATATATAATTGCTTTTTAAGTTATTTATCTTTACTAAATAAATTGTTAAAAGAGAGATAATAAAAGTTATATTGTAAATAGAAAATAATTCTATTTTAATTAAACTAGCAACATTTCTCATTGTACCACCAAGAATTCTAACGGTTGAATAATAAACATTTTTACTTTTTTGAATAAGTCTTATAATAAAGTATGCGATAAAAAATAATACGATAAGTAGTACAGTGGTTGTAATAATTCTAAATATTTTTAGAACACCAAGAAGACCATTTTTATCATCATAATTATAAGTATCTTTTAAAAGTAATACTTTATAACCCATTTCATCTAGTTTCTCTCCTACTTCATCAGCATTCCTAGAATCATCTACATAAATACCTGTTTGATATGTATCTTTATTATATAAATTATTATAATCTTCTAAAGATATAAGAATTGATCCTTGAGCTCTTCCTTCATAATGTAAATCATTTATATATTTCTTATAATTACTTTTACTAAAGATACCAGTTACTTTTACATCTAAATGATCTTTATAGTATATATTTTCAACATCAATTCCTAGTATTTTATTATTACACCATGAATATTGACATTTCATATTTAAATCATTAGCTATAATAGCTTCACCCTTTTTAACTAAAGATGATGGTATAACATTAAGAGAATAACCATCTGCTCTTTCTTTGTTATTAACAGGGAAAGTTATTTGTGTTTTAGTTAATCTACTAACAGCATTTATTTTTGCGTTTTCAAATACTTCTTTGGAGATATAAAAGGTAGTTTCAAAACTATTACTAGCTTTATAAACAATACCTACTACTTTAATATTATTTTGATAAACTTGATAATAAGAATCGTCTCTTAAAGAAAGATTAGCCGCGAATAATTCATTATGTCTAGACCTATTGAGATAATAATCATTTTTTGGTCCTTCAATTACTATTTCATTAGCTTTTTCTGGCATTCTTCCTACATCAATTTTTTTAATTTGGTCAATATCATCAACTCTTCCATAAAAATATAAGTTATCACCTTCTAGAGAATAAGTTGAATCATAAATTAAATCATCAGGATTTACTTTTACTACGTGCTTAAGATTCTTAATTTTTTCAAGTTCTTCACTTGAGATAGAGGTTCTATCTTTCTTATTAATAATAATTCGATTAGCATTTTGATTTTTAAAATAGCCATTATCACCAGTTGTTTTAATTTCATATTCACTTTTTTTAAAGGAAGAATACTGGCCAAGAAAAGCAAAGATGACAAATAAGAATACTAAAAAAGTTAAAACAAATTTAGGTAAAATATTAAAAGTATTTCTAAGACCTAATCTTATTTTATTAGCAGAAGTTAAACTTCTAAATTTATAGATTTCTGGAGATCCTTTTTTATATTCTTTTAAGTTTATATCTTCTCTTACTTTACCATCATGCATTTCAATTTTTCTTGTTGCATATTTTTCTACTTGTTCATAATTATGAGTTACAATAATAACAAGTTTATCTTTAGCTATTTCTGATAAAAGTTTAATTACACTTGCTGCACTATTTAAATCAAGATTACCGGTTGGTTCATCAGCTATTATAATTGGAACATCTTTAGCAAGAGCTCTTGCAATAGCAACTCTTTGTTTTTGACCACCAGAAAGACGAGATACTCTAGTATTTCTAAAATTATATAAATCTACTTTCTTAATTAAATCAATTATTTTATCTTTAACATCTTTTTTCTTATAACCATTTAAAAGTAAAACTAGTTCAATATTTTGATAAACAGTATAACTTGATACCAAATTAAAAGTTTGAAATATATTACCAATATATGTTTTACGGTATCCTTCAAAATCTACTTCATTATAATGAGAAGTTTCATTCCCATTAATATACATTTCTCCTTCTTCATATGAATCAAGTCCTGATACAACATTAAGAAGGGTTGATTTTCCAGAACCACTTTCACCAGTAATTACAACAAATTCACCTAAATTAAATTCTAAATTAACTTTAGTAAAACCCGTTGCTACAATTCCTTTGTTAAAATAAAACTTACTGACATTTTTAAGTTTTAATAATGGTTTTTCTTCTTTCATTTACATCACCCATAAACAATTATACTATTTTTAATATATACAAACAATCAATTAACAGTTGCAAAATATAAAGTTTTGCTTACAAAAAGAAGAAAATTACTCCCTTTCTTCTTTCTTTTTCTTTTCTTTTGGTTTTTTAACCTCTACAATAATATTTTCTTTTTCTTCTTTTATTTCTTCTTTTGCTTCTTTTTTATCTTTATTTTTCGGATTTCGTTTTAATTTTAAAGAAACAATTACTATTAATGATAAAACTGTGGTTGTTAAGAAAATAATAGTTGTTATTAAATATATAGTATTTACTTTTTTTAAAGCATATATATTTTTCATATCGTATTTAACAGCTGTCTTGTCTTTATTATCATATAAATATATTCCTTCTTCAGCAGTTAAAATATTCTTGGCATTAATTAATTTAAAACGACCATCTATTTGATATGCTTCATATTTTTCTCCGAAATCTAAAGTTTCTTTTTTATAACCAGATAAAGAATCTGTAAAAGGTAATGGTATTAATCTTATATTACCTAGTTTTAATTCAATATATTTTTCATATTTATTATCTTTATATCTAAATAAGTGTACTTTTCCATCATGATCTTTAAGACCTACTAAAAGATAATCAACTGTTTTATTATAATATGCTGGTATTTCTATATCACTTATTTTAACTGTTTTTTCCTCATAACCATCTGGATGTGGTAAATATTCTTTATATTTATTAACATGATATATTTCATTGTCAATTTTTACTTCAATAGGATTTGAATCAACAACATTAACATTTAAATGATATATTCTTTGCGATCCATTCTGAGCTCTTACAATAATATCAAGTTTATTATTACCTGGTTTAACTTCAATTTCCCCTTCTCCTTCAACAGAAGATCTTCCATCATTTACATAAGCTGTTATTTTAACCGTTTTAGTGTTTTCTGGAACAGTTACTGAATACTCAAGTACATCTTTATTAAATAAAGGAGTTATTTCATAGCCATCAACAACTAGATTTTTTAAATAATTATCTTTAGAGTATGATGCTTCAAGCTCACTTTGTGTCATTATTCTAATTGTCTTACCATAAGCGCTAACATCCATTTGAGCCATAGTATCATAATCTAAAATAAGATAACTGCCAATAGAAAGATTAGCATTACCATTTTTTAAAGCTTTAAAAGTAAAAGTATAGGCAATACTTCTTGTTCCAGCCGATGAATTTGCCATATAGACTCCTCCACCTTCAGCAGTTGAACCAACAAGTCTTAATATTGAAGTATCATAGTTTAATTTTAATTGCCAAGCTCCCATATTACCATCACTTGTTATATTTACATAAACTTTTATTTGATTACCAACAACAGCACTTGATACACTTGATACTGTTATTTTAGCATTTGATGCATATACTTTAAGAGGAAATAATAAAAGTATAAACGCAATTAATAATATTTTAATTTTTTTCATATAATCTCCTTAATTATTTATTTTATATGTTCCTAATATATTTTTTTGAATATGTAGTAAATCAAGAGCATTAACTATATTATCACCAGATGTATCTGCAGCTTTTAATTGAAGATCAGATAAAGTATAAGTTCCTAGTATACTCTTTTGTACTTGAAGTAAATCAAGCGCGTTTATTACTCCATCTGATGAAGGATCTCCTTTTATGACTACTGTTAAATTCTCTTCTTTATTTGCATTAGCTATATTAACAGTATACCCAGTTGCAAGGTTTCCACTTGTTACAAATAATCCATGTTGATTTTTTACTTTAACAATTGCTCCAAGTGAAGAAAACGCGTTAGTAATCTGTAAAATACTTGTTTCATCTTTAACATCTAAAAGATACGGAGAAGCATATTTATAACCAGCAGTTGTTACTAAAACATTAATATCTGTATTTGATGGAACAATTGGTGGATTATTATCTGGAATAGCTCCTGAATTTTCATTATTAATCTGAGTATTCATGTTTTCATAAACTGGAATATAAAATGCATATGGTAAATCAAGTAATCCACTTGCAACTTTAGAATTATAAATAGTTCTTGCCTCTGATGAAGGGGCAGCAACATTAGTCATATACTGATGACCATATAACTGGTTAATATTTTTAGGAGCAACATTATATTTTTGTAAATAAATACTATCTTGACCAACAGCTATATATGAACCTGATAAAAAATCTGCCCCACCCTTAAGAGCATTATAAACAGAATTCCATCCTTTACTAGCTGCATATGAAAGACCACAATAAGTAGTTCCATCAGTTGTAGCACATGTATCACTTACTCCTATATTATAAAAGTTATAATAACCTAAATATTCCCCAGGATACTGTCCACTATAAAGATTATATAAAGTAGTCCCATTACCAAGTTCTTGAAGTATCCTTGATGATAAAAAGACAGGATTAACATTTGAATCTCTACCTACATTATTTAAAACTTCTGAAAAGTTTGTTCCATTTTGAACATGAAAATTATAAAAAGCTGCAGGACTTAAAACAGTTGCAATTGCTCCTGGATATGAATCTTTTAAGCTTTCTGCATAACTTAATTTTTCAAATTGAAAGATTGCTGTTTCTTTAAACCAATTTCGAGGATCCATGTAAAAAGCAACTGCTTTTGCTGAAGCAGGATACCAAGTTTTTGAATATGGATTAGTACAAGAATAATCTATATATTCAGCATTAGTTGAAGCTATATAACTTTTATTACACGAAGATTCTTGTCTTACTACAGTTGGCCAATCAAGCCCTGTTATAATTGGATAAAAACTCCATGATGGATGCCTTTGTTTTAATGAACATAAATCATTTAAATAACTACTTGGAAAACCAAGATCAATTAAAGCTTGTTCACATTCATTATTTGCTTCAGGATTTTCATCTTCAAGAGTATTTACTGTTATAAAATCAGCACAAGCATAACCTAATATTTCAGTACTATATTTAAGTTTATACCAACCTGTTTGACAATCCTTTTCAGATGGAAATATTTCATTTGTAACAAGATCATAAACCTCACCAATATATATAAAAGTTGTTGTACCATAATTAGTTCCTGGACCAGTTCTAAGTGATACTTGATTACCGGTTAATACTGCTTGATATCTTAATGCAAAAACATTATTTTTTTGTACAAGAAAGCAAAAAGTAATTATTAAAAATAAAACTATTTTTTTTTTCATCACTAGCCTCCTTGTTACTATTATTAATTATATCATGTTATATATAATAAAGGAGCAATTTTGACATAACTTTACTTAAATTATGAAGATTTTTTATTAAATAAAACATATAATAGAGCTATTAATAACATTAAATATGTACCAATATTTCCTATTTTTTTTGTATTTCCTTCAATATAATTAAATGCTTTATCTGCTGCCTTACTAGCCTTTTTTATTTTATCTGTATCTATATTATTACTGATTTCTTTGGATTCTTTTAAAATATTTTCATAAGATATATTATAGTTATTTTCATCTATTTTTTCTTCTTTACAATACTTATATTTAGCATCATCATTAACCCAAAGACCTACTTTACTTTCTTTGGCTTTCTTTTCTTCAATACATAAGCTATTAACATAACGATAATCATTATATATATATGCAGTATTAGCATAACCTTTTTCTATTAATGTTTTTTGAAGCAGATTTTTATCAACCCATACCCATGCAAGTATTCTTCCGTATTTATCAGCCATATTTCCAATATCATACTCAAGCAATATTTCTTTAGCATTAACTAAAGTATCACAAGTAAAATCACTTGTCTCTTTTCCTAAAAAATCTTTCAACTCTGGAGTATCAACAGCAAGAAATCTTACTTTAATAGTATCTTCATCTACTTTAAAATATGCTGTATCACCATCTACACATGCACTAAAAACAGCAACATCGGTTTTTGGCGTTGCATATACATTAACTACTAAAGAAAAAATTAATATTAATATTATTTTCTTCATTATCTTTTTCCTTCATAATAAGCTCTTTGAGCTATATCCTTTATAATTTCTTCTTCTTCTTCATCAACATCTATTTCATTTAAAGAAAACAAAAGCTCTTGATAAGAACTGCAATTGTCAGTATTAATACCTTTTTTATTTAAAAAGTTTCTTTGATAATCACTTATTAATAAACCCTTTTTATTTTTCTTTAGAAATTTGTCTTCTAAAGGAATATAGTCTTCAAAATTATTCATATAACCTCTCAAAATTATCAACTATTTTAGTAATAATATCATTATCGTATTCTTCTTCTAAAAATGAATCATTACCATCCATAATTATTTTAAATATCTTATATTCCTCTGTCGGCAGATTGTTTTTTACTATTGATGTTATTAGATATTTATCATTTTTAACATCAGTTTTATATAAAATTAAATATTTTTTCTTATTATCTAAAGTTATAATATCATCTTTATTCATCATTTTGCCTTTCTGTTAAATAAGCAATTTTACTTAGCTTTCCATATAACACTTCTTTTTCACTAATACTTAAAGTTAATGCTCTTTTTATCATAGCCTCTATTTGTATAATAAAACGAATATTAATATTTTTATCTCTATTTTTATAAAAAACAAGAAATTGAGCTATTTTAAACATTATATTTTTATATTCATCTTTATTATCGAGTTTATTGTTAATTGTTAGCAAAAATGAGTTTAAATAATATTTTCTGTTTTTAAAAGAAGTTTTCCAATCAAATTTATTTATATCAACTACTTTATATCCTTTATCTTTACTAATGGTATCTAATTTTATTGTGGGAATATCCTTTAAAGTATTTTTTTTATATTCATTAATATCTAAATCTTTAGATTTTAATAAAAGTTCATATGTATCAATATCTTCTTTTAAAACTCTTCTTCCATTAGATGCAATAACTGGAATAGCTTTATTTTCTATATCATTAATTAATTTTTCAATACTTTTACTCAAAATTTATCACCCACATTATCATATTTAATATACTATATTTTTATAAATATTACTAGATTAAAAAAGATAACACCTTTAATTGTTATCTTCTTTTGAAAGCTTAATTTTATTTATTTGATAAGTTTTATCATCTTCTTTTAGATTTAAAGATTCAATAAATAATGTTGCTTTAAAGTCTTTAATAGACTTATTTATTGCATCTATTACTTCTTTATTACAACTTATATCTAAAAGACTTACTGTTGTTTTTAATGATAAATTATTATCTGATTTTTCTCCCCTTACTTTACTAATAATCTCACAAATAACATCACCATTTTTTACTTCATTAGTAAAATCATAATCAAGCTTTTTAATATTTGTTAAATGAATTGATTTTTTATCATGATAAAGATTACTATATATCTCTTCAGTTACAAATGGAAAGAATATTGAAAAGTCTTGAAGTAATTTATAAAGAAGCATATAAACAGTTTTTTGACCAGAATATCTTGGCTTATCACCAAACTCTTCTGGGCGATATAAGCGATGTTTAACAATTTCAATATAATTATCACAAAAATGCCAAAAGAACTTTTCTAGGGTATTTAAAGCAAGTCCTATTTCATAATTATTAAGGTATTTAATAAATTCTTTTTCCATATTAATAAATGATCCTATAATCCATTTGTCAATATATTCAAAATCATTAAAATCTTTATCTTGATAATCTTCTAAATGCATTTCAATAAATTTAGATACATTCCATATTTTATTTATTAATTTTTTTCCTCTAAGTAATGTTTCTTCATTAAATAAAATATCGGTTCCAAGTCTTCCTGATGCAGCCCAATATCTTACCCCATCAGCAGAATAATTATTAATTACTTCAATTGGTTCTTCTTTAGCATTACTTTTACTTTTACTAATCTTTTCACTTTTACCAGCCATAACAAAACCAGAAATCATAACATTTTTCCAAGGAATATCATTAAAATGATAAAAGCTTTTTACAATCGTATAAAAATCCCACGTTCTAATAATATCTGATGCATTAGCCCTAAGTGACATTGGTTTTAAAATATCTTCATAATTATTCTCTTCTTTAAAGCGCATATTAATAAGCGGAGTTACTGATGATGTTGCCCATGTATCCATCACATCTTTTTCAGGAGTAAATTTTTTTCCTCCACACTTTGGACACGATGATATACTTGGTTTTGATTCTAAAGGATTTACTGGTAAGTCTTCTTCTTTAGCATAAATAATTTCTCCACAATCATCACAATACCAAATCGGAAATGGTACACCAAAATATCTTTGTCTTGAAATACACCAATCCCAAGCTACATTTTCTACCCATTCATCATATCTTTTTTTCATATAACTTGGATACCAATTAATTTTATTACCCATTTTTAAAAAGTCTTCTTTATGATTCATAATATCAATAAACCATTGTTTCATAATAGCATATTCAACTTCTTTTGAACATCTTTCATGAACTTGAACTTCATGTTCTAACTCTTCTATTTTAACTATGAATCCACCTACAGATAAATCTTCTACTATTTTCTTTCTAGCTTCTTTGATAGAAAGTCCGCCATAATTTTTAATAGAATCAATAATCTTACCATCAGGAGTTAAAATATGTCTTAATGGTAAATTATATTTTTTCCACCACTCAATATCTGTTTGATCACCAAAAGTACAGCACATAACAATACCAGTTCCTTTATCTAAAGCAACCTTCTCATCAGTCATAATAGGTACTTCAACATCGATTACTGGTATAACAGCTGTTTTTCCTATTAAGTGTTTATTTTTATCATCTAAAGGATTTACAAATACACATACTATAGCAGGAAGCAATTCTGGTCTTGTTGTTGCAATTGTAAACTTTTCATTGTCTTCTTTAGTTTTAAAATTAATATAATTAAAAGTTGTTTTAATTGTTTTAGTTTCAAGCTCTGCTTGAGCAATTGAAGTTAAACATTCATTACACCAAAGTGCTGGACTTTCTTTGTGATAACAAGCTTTTTTATTAACTAAATCTAAAAAAGATAATTGGGATATTTTAATTGAACTAGGTGATACTGTCTTATATTTTTTATCCCAATCAGTACTTACTCCTAAACGAGTAAATAAAACTTTGAATTCATCTTCATATTTATCAGTTGTTTCAAAACAAAGCTTCATAAAAGCTTCTCTTCCTATTTCATGAGCTTTCTTACCTTGCTCTTTTTCTACAAGTCTTTCTGAAGGAAGACCATTATCATCAAATCCAAATGGATAAAAAACATTATATCCTGATAATCTTTTAAATCTAGCAATCATTTCTGCTTGAGCATATGAAAAGATATGACCGATATGAATTTTACCATTTACTGTTGGTGGTGGTGTATCAATTGAATACACTTCTCTTTCATCAGGAATGAATTCATATATTTTATTATCTTCATAATATTTAATCCATTTTGCTTCTTTTTCTAAAGCATTATATTTTTTGTCTAACATTTTTTATCCTCCCCATTAGATAATTACTTACTTCTTCATATAAACTTGCAAAAGTATCATCTTCAGCTATTCTTTTATAATATAAATCAAAATTTTGTTTAAATTCTTCAGTAACAATATCATAATTTAAATCAAAAGCATAACAGAAAGAAGAAAGAAGTTCATCGTTATTTGTTTTTACATCTTTAAAATTAGTTAGTTTATGACGAAAGATGTTCTTTATAATTGTAGGATTAGGTTTTGAATTATCCATTTTAATTTCATTTTCAAAACAATTTAAGTAACCTAAAACATAAAATATATCTACTTTATCAGTATCTCTTATTAATTTAGCATGTTTGATAAATCTTTCATCATTATGTTTTTCTATTGCAAACTTATTATGGTTTAAAATAGCAAATTTAACTATTTCATATTCTTTTTCATTTTTAAAAAATTTTCTTATTAGGTTATCTTCAAATAGTATTTTGACCCCTAAAACTGCATGGTTAGTTGATTTACTATCTTCAAAAGTTTTATAGGTTTTATATTGTTCAAATCTTCCTATATCATGAAGTAAACCTATTATTTTAGCTAGCTTAATATCTGCCTTATTCCAACCCAATTTTTTAGCATATTTTTCTTGTAATTTCATTACTCTAAGTGAATGAAAATATTTAACATGAATATGCTCCTTTTTCATATCAAAATTACAAACATACTTATAAAAATTTAATTTTAAAAACATCTTTTTATTCCCTTTCATTAAAAAAAGGTGTTCCAAAGGACGAAAACCGTGGTACCACCTTAATTTTTTTCTTAATACTTTAACGCAGTAAACGTTATATTTTACTATTAGTTCAAATATAATGCTCCCAAGCTACCTTCATTTACTATCTATTAGAAAAGTTACACCGTTTTTCTTTTCCTCTCTTAAAAAGAATCATAAATTACTCCTCTTGTTCAATGCATTTCTTAAAAAATTATATCATTTTAAGATATTTTTGTAAAGCCTGTTTTAATCCCTTATAAGGAAGGTATGCACAAGACTTTCTTGATGCTTGCTTATAAATAGTATCATAAACATTAGCATTCATAAGCATTTGTTTATCATATAGTTTTTCATTAATCATATTTTCAAAGTTTTCAATAAATAAAAGAGCTTCTTTAATTGTCTTACCAACTAGACTTTCAATCATGATTGAAGTTGATGAAATACTAATTGCACAAGCTTCACCTTCAAAATTAATATCTTCAATTAAATCACCTTGAAGTTTTAAATAAATATCTAAATTATCAATACAACTTTCATTTCTTGTATTAAATTTAATATATTTTTTATCAGCTGGAACTACCCTATTTAAAGGATTTTGATAATGCTGAATAATGATTTCTCTTTTAATATTTTCATCCATTTATATCATCTCTTTTCTTATTTTATCAAGATCAGAAAGAAGATATACTACTTTATCTATTTCTTCTTTAGTATTATAAAAACTTAAACTAATTCTAAGTGTATTATTTACATGAATAGCTTTTTTTAAGATTTTAGCACAGTGATTACCTGCTCTTAGACATATATGATATTTATTTAAGTAAAAAGCAACATCCTGAGGAAAAATACCATTAACATTAAAAGTTAAGATTCCTGATGAAGATTTTTTATTTATAATATTAATGTGTTTAATATTATTTAATTTATTATATAAATAATATCTTAAGTCTTTTTCATATGCTGATATTTTATCAATACCAATTTTATTTATATATTCTAAAGCTTCTTTTAAACCAATAACTCCAGCTATATTTGGAGTTCCTGCTTCAAGTCTTGTTGGAAGTGATTTTAAATAAACTTCCTTTGCACTATCAAAAGACTCATTCATTCCTCCCCCAAGATTAATTGGTTTTAACTTTTCAAGTAAATGTTTTTTCCCATATAATACTCCTACTCCTGTTGGTCCATAACATTTATGAGCAGAAAATGCTAAAAAATCACAGTTTAAATCTTTTACATCTACTTTTATATGAGGAATACTTTGAGCAGCATCAATAATAGTAATAATATTTTTTTCATTTGCTATATGACATATTTCTTTTATAGGTCTTTCATCACCAATTACATTTGTAATATGAGCAATTGATACACATTTTGTTTTAGGAGTAAGCATTTTCTTAAAATTATCTATTGTTACATGATAATCATCATCTAAAGGAATAAATTTCACCTTTATTCCCATTTCTTCTTCTAATCTAAACCAAGGTAAAACATTTGATGCATGTTCTGATACAGTAAGAAGTATCTCATCACCTTTAGATAAATAATTTTTAATAAAACCACTTGCAATCATATTTAAAGATTCAGTAGTTCCACTGGTAAAAACTATTTCTTCTTCATTGGCATTAATAAAGTTTTTAACTGTTTTTCTAGCATCTTCATATAAGGTATCAACTTTATATGATATATCATAATCTCCTCGATGAGTATTAGCACTATAATTTTTATAATAATCTGTTATTTTATCAACAACAGAAAAAGGTTTTAGACTTGTTGCACTATTATCTAAATAGATTATATTTTGTTTTAACATTGGAAAATCTTCTCTATTCATTTTTACTACCCTCTATTTTATTTAAGAAATTTTCATCAAACATACCATAAATTAAGCTGTTTCTAATTATTTTTTTAGCCTCTATTTCAGAAATACCTTTACTTTCTAAGTAAAACAATTCATCTTCATTATAACTTCCTACAGTAGCATAATGCTCTGCATCTATCTCACTTGTTTCTATTTCTAAGATTGGTTTTAAAATAATTGTACCTTCTTCATTAATTCCTTTAATATCTTCGATTAAAATATTGTCTTTGGTTTTTGGATTTGCCTTAATTCTAATATCAAAAAAGCCACTGTTTTTTAATGCTATTGCTCTTATTTTAACATTACATTTATTATTATTACCCAAAACTTTATTATCAATATATACTTTAGCATCTTTTTTAATAAAACAAAAAAAGTTTAAATTAAATTCACTATTACTATTTTGAATAATACTTATTTTAATATCATTTTGAACATCATTATAGTAATTAATTATAACTTTTTCATTTTCTTTTAAATGATAATTAAAATCATTACTATCATTAATTATATTTATAATCTTTTTATTCATTTTTATCATCTTCACTTAATTTATAACCTTCATCTTCTATTTTTAAAGCAAGTGATTTATCACCCGTTTTAATTATTTTACCATCTGATAAAATATGAACATAATTTGGTTTTATATAATTAATAATACTTGGATGATGAGTAATAATCAAAATACTACATTTAGTTTTTTTATGATAGTCATTAATAAAATTACTAACTACTTTTAATGCATCAACATCAAGACCAGAATCTATTTCATCAAGAATTAGAAAGCTCGGTTTTAAAATGGCCATATGTAATAATTCTATTTTTTTTCTTTCTCCACCAGATGCTCCAACATTTATTTCTTTATGAATAAATGTTTTGTCTAGTTCTAAAGCTTCACATGCATCTTCCATTTTTTTATTAAAATCAAAAATATTAATATTTTTATTTTCTTTTTCTCTTAAGGCAATTCTAAGCATTTCAGCATTAGTTACTCCTTCAATAGACATGGGAGTCTGACCAATAAGCATTACACCTAATTTTGATATTTCATGAGTTTGTTTCTCAAGTAAATTAACATTATTATATACAATGCTTCCACCGATTACTTCATAATTAGGAGCATTTAAAACAGCTTTACATAGTGTAGATTTACCTATACCATTTTTCCCCATAATAACATGTACTTCACCAGCATTAATTGTTAAATTAAAATTATCAAGTACTTTTTTATTATTTATATTAATATTTAAATTATTTACTTTAAACATATTTATCACCAAACTTCTTTTTTATTATATCATAATTTACCATAAAAAAAGAGTGAAATTACTCACTCTTAATTTGTTCCAATTTGACTAATCAATGAATTTAGTTTAATCTTAAAATCTTTTTCTTCTGGATCAACAAATCCACGATCAATTATTTCTTCAACATCAGCATTGTTAAATAAACATGTCTTATCAGCTGCCATATAGCCTTCAGGATAGAAGCATCCAGCATAATCAAATACTTTACCACTTCCATCTTTTGCCATAGAGCAGAAACCAATAACCATAACTTTCTTATCAACATCTTTTAGTTTAACTATTGAACCAATTGGTAAGAAATTATCTTTAACATCTTCTGAAGTTGGCACATCAAGTACACCTTTTGATGCTCCTGCTAGACCAAGGCCAGCAATAGCTGTACCAACAGTACCCATAGCAACATTTTTAACACTACTTGAACCTGATGAAAGCAAATTATTAATTGATGTTAATCCTGAGTTAGCTGCTCCAACAGCAATTCCAGGTATTACAGAAGTTAAGTTAGGACTAGCTGCATCAGCTGTTTCTGTATTAACAATTTCTGGTTGTGATGTTTCAAATGAATATTCTGGTTCAGTTGGAGTTGGCTCTTGCGGAGTTAAGTTATTTTCCATTGGTGTTGGTGCAATTGAAGGAGCCTCTGGTTTACGAGAAAGTCCTGTAAGAACAACTTTTTCTGGTCCAACATTTATAACTCTTAAGTCTGGTACTTTTGTTTGTGTAGGACTTGGGTCTGGAT
>CAYFSK010000003.1:49945-56224 GCA_964345805.1 uncultured Mycoplasma sp. | reverse complement strand
CTGGACCTGGGCCTGGACCTGGACCTGGATCTGGGCCTGGACCTGGGCCTGGATCTGGCATCTTATCTGGTGTTCCCATATTATCCCAGTCATATAGTGTAGATTTATCAATGTCATCTTCACCATATCTATTTAAATTAATATTATCGTTATGTACTCCTCGCTTATCTGGATCAACTACAAGTTGTTTTAAAGTTTCATCTATTTCATAATCTTTATAACCAAGTTCTTTTAAGTGATCACGAACCCAGTCCTCTTTATTATCAGCTGCTTGATATCTTCCGTCTGCTTCTATCCAATTAGCAAGTGATACACCTGTTGTTACAGTTAAACCTTCATGATATTCTGTACCAACATTAACTTCATAGAATCCTAATGGATTTTTCTTAAATGAGAATACTTTTTCATAAGCAGTATCAACTGTCCATTCATTAGTGTATTCTGTACCTGCTTTTGTATATAAATTTTCTAAAGTTCCTGCTTTAACTTGTTTATTATATTCTTCTCTTGTTGTAGATATATTAACTTGAATTGGAGTATTTGCATCATACTGATAACCAGCAAGGGCAAATAATGCTCCATAAAGTGAGCCATCACTATTACCACGACCACCAGTTTGCATTATATGTCCTTCTGCATCTGTATAGTTAGCTACAATTGCTTCACATGCATCTTCAACATACATAATTTGTTTATTAAAGTTTTCCATATTAACTTTAATTATATCAAGATTTGTTTTTGAATTTGTAAATGCGGGAGTATGATGTCCACCATTACCAGTAAATGAATCTAACTCTGATATAAATGTATCAAAATTAGTTTTTACTTTCTCAATGTTTGTTTCAATTTCTTTTAATTTTACTAGAGATTCTATTATATCTCCATAAATTATATTAACTGTATTACTTGCCATTTTAAACCTCCACAAATCCATCATTAGTATATGGTCTTTCAGAAGGTCTAGTCTCATCTTTTATCCTGCTAAATGCACTAGCAATTTCTCCTCCTGCAGCTTTAAATTCATCTCCAACTTTGCTTATTATTTCACGTTCACCTGATGAAAAACCACCTTGAGCAGTTGATGTTGTTTCTGGTGCTGGTGGTAAATCACCAACTGGTGCACCCGCCGGAACACTTGGTGAAATTATTTTTTCTACATTATCAGTAGTATAATTATAGTCTTGATCACTAATTTTTACTGTTTGTACATTAGTTAAATTTGTTGTATCAGTAACTGATGTATATACATTTCCATCTTGATCAATCATATTTGAATAATTTGGAGTATAATCAGCCTTAAAGCTAGCATCTGTAACTTTTGCACCATTTACTGCTTTATTATATAAGGTCATATCAATAGCATAATTGCCATTTTCTAATTCTTTTACACATTCACTTAAATTACTATTTTCATAAAATACTTTTGCTGCTTGAATTGTTTGAGCATTAACTTTTTGACTATTTACAATTGTTGCATCATCAAGATTTGCTGTGCTTCCTAATTGATTTTGTAAAAGTTGAATTTGAGCATCAGTTGTTGGTAAATTTGTTTTACCGTCTGTCTCAGCTGGTATTTGCATATCAATTGACTTCATAGCATTTAAAGCAACATTCATTGAAATTCCTGCTGCAAATAGATCAGTAAGTCTCTGTTTATATGTATCTTCAGTTGAATAGAAATCTGCATCTGATACTAAATTATTACCATGCGCAAATCTTAATTTAGCAAGTTCTACTTTAGTTGTAGATATTGCTTGATTTACTTTATCATAATCACCTTGTAATGTATTTAATGTTGTTCTAAATGAATCAACAGTCATATCCTTTAATGAATATTTATTTGCATTACCCATCGGAGAGCCAATTTTTGGCTTAACAGGAGTTGCATATGGGTTTTGACTAGAATTTTGAGCATGAATAGCATCAAAATCTGGAGTTGAAGGAACTGCATTAACAGGAAGTGCATCACATTTTTTCTTTAAAGCAGTTGCATTTATTACATAAACATCAAAAAATTGAGCAAGTTGATCGGCTTCTGCTTTCAAATTTCCATACTCGTCTTTGGGTCTATAAGGTGTTGAAAGCATATATTTTACCAATCCCAAATCAGCAGTTGAATGAGCTGATTTAGATACTCTACTATAATAATTACTATCCCACTCTGTCTTGGTTTCTTTTGTGCCATCTGGATTAGTTACAGTTTTTGTAACGTTTTTTCCAAGGTTATTATTATATTTTTGTATAGAGTTATCAAGTAATGATAAGCGTCTATTATATTCATCAAAAACTTTTTTATACAAAGCATCAGCTTCTGCTTTCATATGATTATAACAATCCACTCTTAAAACATTTGGCAGTGTGTCTATATACGCCATTTTAAATTCATTAATTTCTTTTAATAAACGAATAGAAATATCTTTTAAAGGTGCTCTACCATTAATATTAAAAGCTTCATAAGAAAGACCTCTAGCAAGTTCTGCTTCTAATAAAGCTGAAATACCCGCATCATAATCTCTAAAGGTATCAATAGCATCAGAGCAAATATCTTCTACATTCGCTTCACTTATAAATTCTTTAGGTTGTGGAACAGCTGCCGCTTCCCATGTTACTCCAAGGCAATCTGCCATAATAAATTCCTCCCTTTTTACATTATCTAATGTATTGTAAATAAAAGAAGTTATTCCTCTATTTACAATACACTACATATTGTAGTGTATATGTTATTAATTTTTTTCTGCAGTACTAAATCTATTAATTGCTGCTTGAACAATTTCTTTTTGATGATTAAAAGCATTAACATATGGTCTGAAATTTTCTTCAAATTCATCCCATTTTGCTAAGAATGCTTCCGCACTTGTACCTTTCCAAACAGCCGGATTATTTACATTGCTGTGTACAAGATTACTAAAATTTCTTAATGTTGCAGCTAAATTATTTGTAGCTACATCCATGCCTTTTTTAGCTTGATCAACTGCACTATATACAAAAGCCATTATTAATTCCTCCTTACATTCTAATGAACGATTACTTCTTCATTAACTTTTTTCTGAACTCCAGCTTCAGCGCCAGAATAACTATCAACTTGTCCAGCAACGTTTCTTTTAAATTCATTCATTAAATCAAGACAAGCTACCATTTTTTCATCTAACTTAGTATGTGATGATTCAACACTTTGAATTATTGCAGTAGCATCAGCATCGCCTTCAATCCAGTTGCTTTTCATTATGTTAAAATTTGTAGCAAGTTGAGCTTTTGCATCTTCAACATTTCTAATTTGCATTCCAACATCAGCATTTAGTTCTTCCATTGAAGCCTTGTTATAATTAGTTACATCTGCCATTTATTTCACCTCCCATTATATTTAAGAATATTATCCTCTTCGTTCTACTGAACTATATCCTTATGATTTCATTTTAAACTAAATTTACTTAAAAATCAATAAATTTACTACTTTTTTACAAATACATTATTTATCTATCAAAAAAAGATATAGAATTTTTTCTATTCTATACCGATTCACTTGCTTTTTCTGCATCTACTTCTCTTAGTCTAGCAATTAAAGTTGATGCTTCATCATTATAATATCCTGTAAAAAATATTTCTTTTATTTGGTGGTGATCAAATATAGCTGATTCATTAGATCTAATAATTCCTTCTGGATAAAAGCATCCACTGTAATCGTATATTTTGTTAGGATTTTCACTTGTTCTAACACAATATCCAGTAACCATTAACTTTTTCTCTCCACCTTCAAGTAATACTACACTTCCAATTGGTAAATATTTTTTTTCGTTCATAATAACACTTCCTCCTTACATTAATATTAATCTTGAACCATTCATGATGCGATTTTCTTTTATTGTTTTGTTTGGATCATACATAAGACCCGTATAGCCATCAACTAAAGCAAGTTCTTCGTTTATTGGAAAGCATCCAATAGATAAGTCGTTAATAGCTTTGTTTAATAAGAATATTATTTCTATGGTTTTCTTATTAACTGGTAAAAATACATTAAATTTTTCCTCTAATGAAGGAACGATAATATCAACATTCACTTTATTTTTCATAATTTCTCCTTATAAAAGTTCTTCCGGCTCGCCATATTTTTCTATGTATTTAAATAAAACTAACTTGTTTGATACTACATAGTAGGCAAAATTATATGGAAGATTCGGTTCAATACTTCTTGTTGAAAATACTCTAAATAAAGTTTGATCTGCAAGTCCATCACCAATCCAAACACCCTTTGAGGAATTTATTATATCCTTATACCAACTATCATACTCTGTTTTTTTCAAGTTGTCAACGGAATCAGCAATAACATAACTTATTTTGCCAAGTTTTTTTGATTCTATCATTGGTGTTGTTACCAGCGAATCAAAGTTGCTTGCAAGCATTGTTTTTATTTTATTTATTCCTACAATAACAAATACCATATCACCATATTTATCTAAAGCTGATGTATCATAACCATTATT
Organism: uncultured Mycoplasma sp.; assembly: GCA_964345805.1. Lineage (GTDB taxonomy): Bacteria > Bacillota_I > Bacilli_A > RF39 > UBA660 > UBA6448. The sequence continues at coordinate 51,746 of CAYFSK010000003.1, read as the reverse complement.
AACATATTCTTCATTTAATTTTTCAACATTTTCTTTAAAAGACTCAAATACTGTTTCAAACGATGAATTATAAGTTTTAGCATGATTAACATTATCAACTATTCTTTCAGCATCTATTACAAACACTTGAGTATTTTTTATTGTTGTAAGCTGATAAACTAAAGAACTAAGAAGTTTTTTAGCATCTTTTATTTTTTGACAAGTAATCATTAAAGAAACATCATTTTTTAAATCAACTGTTACAACATTAAGATTATTTTTAGCAATACCAAGTGGAACAGATGTAAGTCCATTTAAAGCTGGTGCAACAAAAGATGTTGTTACTATATCTGGAAGTGTTGGGATACTAACAGCACGGTTAGTATACTTTTTAGTTAAATCATCAATTGTTATTCTAACTTGTTCAGAAATGTTATCATCTCCAGCAATACTTGCTGTTTGATATTCAAAAATACCTTCTCTTTTTACCATTCCTCTACCAGATACTTTGCTTGGTTTAACATCAGTTTTACCAAGTATTGAACGATAATCATATTCATCATTCATTTGTAATAACATTTTTTCATTAAAGTTTTGAGAAATCTTAATACGCATATTATTTGCAGCACTAACTGTTGCAACAAAGAAAATACCATATTTCTGTCCTTCTCTTGTAAGTAAGATAAACTCATCAATATAATCATCATAAAGTTCATTAAATGATTCAAAACCATTAATAATAACTACACTTGTTGGAACAGTACTACCACTACTTGCACAATAATAATCATAACTTCCATTATAATCAGAGAATAATCTTTTTCTATCTTCAATTTGAGCTTTTAAAAGCATAAATAATGATTTTATTTTATCAAGTTCACTTGATGAGACAATACCACCTATCTGAGGAGCTTTATTATACATTTTCATTAAACCTGAACCAAAATCTAAAATATAAAGATTAAGTTCATCTGGTGTATATGTTGTAATAAGCGAATAAACAAGTGATGAAATCATTGCTTCTTTACCAGAACCAACTGAACCATATATAACAGTATTACCTAGTTTTGATAAAGGCATTGTTAAAAGATTTTGTCTTTGTTCTTTTGGAGCATCATATTCACCAATAACAGGATTAATTTCAAATGGTTTTTTATTATATTTATATTTTATTTTTAACTTATCAACAAATATCATAGGAGGTATTGGATCAAGCCATAATTTTTCAATATCAACATTTGTTTGTCTGCCAACACCTTTAAGATATTCAAGGATATTTGATATTTCTTCTCCCTTATGAACTCCACGATCATCATTATTTGCACTATCTACTTTTTTTTTTTTTTTTCCAACGTTATCAACAAAATTAATTGAAGTATCAACAATCTTTTTTAATTTTTCTGATTCATAATATGCTGCTCCACACCAAGCAGATTGTCCTTTGGCAAAAAACTCATTAAATCCTACTTGCAAGTAAAATCTTCCTGTTTCTTTTAGGTAGGCAGCATCAGGTGATTTAATCATATCATTACTATCTGATTTATCTTGAACTTTTAAACACACTCTAAATTTAGAGTTAGACCATATTTGATCATCAACTACTCCACTTGGTTTTTGGGTTGCAAGTATTAAGTGAACACCAAGTGATCTTCCGATACGTGCAGTTGAAATAAGCTCATCCATAAATTCAGGTTGATCAGCTTTAAGTTCAGCAAATTCATCAGAGATAATCATTAAATGAGAAATAGGTTCTTTAACTCTTCCATCACGATATAATTTTTGATATTTACAGAGATTGCGGTTATTCATTTGATGACATTAA
>CAYFSK010000003.1:6921-49935 GCA_964345805.1 uncultured Mycoplasma sp. | reverse complement strand
TACTTTCATTACAATCATCTCTTGCTTTATTAAACATTCTTTGTCTTCTTTTAAGTTCACTTTGAAGTGATGATAGGCTTCGGTTAATTTCATTTGTATCAAGGTTAGTAATTGTACCTGCAAGATGTGGTAATTTTTCCCCAGTATCTTTATTTTCAAAAGCACCGGCAAGACCTCCACCCTTGTAGTCTATTAATACAAATTGAACTTCTTTAGGATCGTAGTTTACTGCCATTGATAAAATATAAGTAATAATAAACTCTGATTTACCAGAACCAGTCATACCGGCAATAAGTCCATGAGGACCATGAACTTTTTCATGTAAGTCTAGTTTAAATAATTCCCCATTTTCATCTATACCTACTGGACATGATAAAGATGTTGTTGGATCATTTGTTTGCCATCTATTATAAGCATTAAGTTGTTCAACATTACCTGCATTATACATTTCCATAAAAGTATATACAGTAGGCAGCTCAAAAAAACCACCTTTCATTTCAAGAGGTATATTAGATACTATAAAGATATAAGCATCAATAGTTGTTTTAATGTATTCACATTTAAAATCTTGAATTTTATTTATTTCTTCTTTAATAAATCTTTCACCTGTTTCAGAATTTACATTAACAAAAGTCTGACATTCAGATGGAAGTTTATTAATTCTTTCAGTTAAATAAAGAAGAGAAAAACCATAATTTACTTTCTTTTCTAAAATATTATGAGTAATACTTATTTTATTAGCTATATCAAGATCATCAGTAATAATTAAATAGTTTTCTTCATAATATTCTACCTTATCATTATCTTCATCACTACTTCTTGCTCTAAATATTTCATCTAAATATGATGAAAGACGAGATGCTTCATCTTGATTAGATGCAAAAAATCTTACTGTTTTATCATTACTCCAACAATAAGGACTATTTTTAAGTTTACTCCAATATGGTTCATATTTTTTATTGGTAAAAACAACTATTTTTAAATTATCATAAGCTTGAAAAGCAATAAGTTGTAAAATAATACCATCCATATATCTTTTTAAATTAACCATATTACCAATAAATCCATTAATAAAGGTATCTTTTAAAGAAACATTAAAAGGAACATCTAAAAGTTTATTATTACTTTCAACAAGTTCTTGAACTTCTTTTTTAAGATTATCTTCTTCTAAGGTAAAATGTTCTTTTGGAGCATTAATTTGAATATCAGGATCAATATTACCTGTTCCCATTCTAACTGACATAAAATCTTTGTGTTCTGGTCTTCTTTCCCATAAATTTCTTGATTTTTTAAAAATAATATTACCAACTTCTTCTAAAGTAGGACTATTAATTTTTAAAATACTTCTTTGATTTTCACATTCTAGTTTTATCTCATTACCAACTTCAACTAAATACTCATGATATTTTTTCTGTCTTAATTTTTCTAATTTCTTTTTACGTCTTTTTTGATAAGCTCTATTAATAGTTGGAAAAACAAGCATTGCAATAAGCATAGTTAAAGCAGTAATGATTTGCGTCATACTATCTTTAAATGTTGCTTCTTTATTAATAACTTTAACAAGAGCTATAATACCTGTAATCGAAGAACCCATTCCCATTATTATCATTGGGCCTAAAGTTAATATCATTGGCATTGCTTGATCTGTTTGCTTAGCAGGTGGTGAGTCGATATTAATAGTTTTAGTTTCAATTACTTGACTAAATCTTGGTGGTCTTATAAAGAAATCTTTTTCTTCATATAAAACCTCACCACTTTCATAACCTTCAATACTATTAAAGTCTAATCTATTGGGTTTATGAATCATAAACTTTTTAGTAACATATTTTACTTTATCATCAACAGTTCCAAGTAAAAGCATATTTCCTACAAAAGAAAAAGTAAGTCCTTCAATAAAGATTGCATCGCCATAAGCAACGGTAGCTTCGTTTACAAGTCTATTATTAATATATAAGTTAACATTACTATGTAAGTTTTTAATGTAATATAATCCGTTTTTTCTAATTACCTGTAATTGATTATAAAACAAATTATTATTTTCATAAGAAATATAATTGGCTTCTCCTTTTTTTTGATTAGCCGAATTACCAATATAAAAAGTAAGTTCATCTTTTTCAACAAAATCAAGCATTACCATTCTACTATCAAATGTCTCACCAACAAAAACTCGGTATGTTTCTTTGGTTGCAAGTTCATAGAAATTATAGAAATGATTTTGTTTTAGTTCAGTAAACTCAATTACATTATTATTCTCAACTATTTTAACATCATTATTACTTTTAACAGTCCATTTACCGTCTATTGCACTGATATTAATTAAGTTTTGATTTTGTTCATTAGTTATCCAATAGTTACCAAATATCTTAGGTGGTAATATTAAATTAACTACTTGAGATTTTCCAATTAACTTAACCTTCACACTTACTCCCTATTCTATAAATAAGTATATAATAAATAACTCAAAAAAACAATAATATATTTTTGCTTTATAAATATTATAACTTTAAAGTCAATTGACAAATTATTAAAATATTATATAATAATAATGCAATTTCATTTGGCAGTGTTTTTAAAAATTATAATGTGTTTAATGAAATATAAAAGTAGCTTCCTGCCTAAAGCGAAATTTAATTTTAAACTCCCTATAATTATTTAAAAATATTATCTTTTGTTTTTGTAATATATTTTAGAAAGGAGATGTTTTAAATATGGCAAGATATACTGGTCCTGCTTATAAAAAATCAAGAAGATTTGGTTTTTCTACTTTAGAAACAGGTAAAGAACTTGCAAAGAAGCCTTATGCACCTGGTGCTCATGGTAAAGATAGAAGAAGAAAATTATCTGAATATGGGGTTCAATTACAAGAAAAACAAAAATGTAGAACACTTTATGGATTAACAGAAAAACAATTTAGAAAAGTTTTTGAAAAAGCTTCTAAAATGCAAGGTATTGCTGGAGATAACTTATTTATCTTACTTGAAAGTAGAATTGATAATTTAGTTTATCGTATGGGAATGGCAAGAACAAGAAGAAGCGCAAGACAAATTGTTAATCATGGACATATTTTAGTAAATGATATTAAAGTAGATATTCCATCATATACATGTAAGCCTGGGGATATTATTTCTGTTAAAGAAAATAGTAAAAATCATCCAGCAATTGTAGATGCACTTGAACTTAAATTATCTACTCCAAAATTTGTTGAATTTGATAGTAAAAAGCTATCTGGTAAATATGTTAGAACTCCTGATAGATCTGAACTTAATCCAGATATTAATGAACAACTTATTGTTGAATACTATAACAGATAAGAAGAGCATAAGCTCTTTTTTTCTTGCATAAAAAAACTTGATTTTAAAATCAAGTTTTATTTTGCTATTGATCCAGCTATTGGAATATATATAATAAATATTACTAGAATAATTACCATAAATAACCAGATATACTTAAACCATTTTTTATAATCAAGGTCTAAATAAGATAATCCAATTAGAAGTATTCCACCAGTTGGTATAAACATTTGAGCCATTCCGTAAGTAATAACATATATTGTATGAACAAGATCTACATGTTTTTCAAGTCCCATAGTAATACCAGAACCAATTAGATATCCAGTATAACCAAGATCAGCATGGAATATTGATGTAACAAATGCGTTTATTGCAACTATATATGCATTAAAATTCTTTGTTAATCCCCAAGCCCAAGATGTAATACCTGCAAATATTTGAGTCATATAGCAGATAATAAATACTGCATATGCCATAATATATATGCTAATTGGTTTTAACATCTTTTTAAGTCCAGCAACAAAATTATCAACAAACTCACTAGCTTTAACTCTATTAATAATAGCAATTATTAAGGTTGCTATTAATAATATTACTGTTAGACTTGAAGTTTCCCATGCACCAGGAACAGCGCTCATTCCAGCAGCATTAGTTCCGATAATGTAACTAAAGATTGTAAAATCTTTACCTAATTTTAATGATATAAGTTTTTGATGCATCTCTTCAAAGAAAGTAACTCCAAAATTATTTTTCCAATCAACAAAACCAATTACAACTATAATAAATAATATAATTAGTGTTACAAGTGTTGGCCAAATATTAGCATTACCACGTGAAGATTCAACTGCAAATAAATCATCAGTTTTTTCTAAAGCTACATCTTTTTCTTCTTTTGCTTTAGACTTTCCTTTTGGTTTTGATACTACTTTAACAGTCTTTCTTGTTTTTACTAGTTTTATAACTGTAAAAATTATAAAAGCTACAAGAACAATACCAGCAAATACTAAACGATATCTTATTGCTGTTGATACTGGAAGTTGGATATAACTATTAAACCAAAAAAGTCCATCAGTACCAGTTGTTGCGCCTATTGTTCCAGCTAATATTGAACCAAAAGTAATTCCCATTGTCGAAGCTTTATCAAACTTTGCTTCTAAAAGTACAGTTACAATTAATGGTACAAATACAAGTGCAGCAACTGTAACACGGAATACTGAAGTTAATAAGAATAGTATTAGAATAATACTTATTGCAGAGATTATATAATTTCTCTCAAATGTTTTAGCCATTTTCTTAACTAAACTTTGATATCCTTTAGTTTTGGTAATTACACCATAAAAGCCACCTAAAGTAAGTAAGAAAATAATTGTTGATAAAGCAAAATATACTGCATAAAAATATATTGTTGGAATATCATTAAAGCCAAGACGAGTCATACCATTTTCTATAAATTCTAGACCTTGCATATTACCATTTGGTAACATCCATGTAAGAGAAAAAGCTATAAATATGAATATAAATACCCATTTATATAAATCTTTTTTCTTTGATTTGCAAGTAAGTATAGAAAAAACTATTGCTAAAGCAAGAACAATTAATATACCTAAAACTTTTAACATACTTTACCTCCTTACCAAAATTATATCACTTGATACAATAAAAAAAAAGCAAAAACTCTTTTTTTAGTCTAAAAATCCTATATTTATGTTACCAAGTCCACCAGAAATATCAATTTTATTTTTTCCAGTACCATAAGTTGAGCTTTCTTTAACTTTTTGTCCATCAATTATAATTTCACCAACACCAGTACTTATTTCTATTTTATAATCTTCTTTTCGCCCATAAAGTTTAATATCTGATGAGCCTACACCACATTCAATATCACTATCCCCTTCAACTTTAGATGCAAATTTTAATTTGCCAACTCCTAGATTAAGTTTTAAATTTTTAAATAAACTTTCTTTTATATTAATACTTCCAGCTCCACCATTTATTTTAGTATCATCTGTAGTAGTTACATTTTTAATATCAACCTTCCCTGCCCCTAAATTAAGTTCTAATTCTTCGGCAAGCAAATAAGTTATATTAACTTTTCCAGCTCCGGCATCAATTTCAACTTCATCAAAAGGATAATTTTCAGGAACAGTAAGTTTTAATATATTACCTTTAATTAAAGTTAAAACATTATCTTTCTTCTCAGTAATTTCTATTTTATCTTCTTTTTGTCTAATATTTATTTTTTTATTATTAGTTTCTATTTTTAGTCTTTCACCAACTTCAACAATAAGTTCTGTATTTCTAAGTTCAATATCAATATCCATGATATCTTTATCAATTTCAAAAGATTGCATATCATTCTTATTTGTTTTATAAAAAAGATTAACAACTTTTAGTTCTTCTTTTTGAACAAACATTTTATAGCAAGCAAAAGCTATTATTAAAAGTATTATTAAACTAATTATTCTTGATATAATTTTAAACATATTATTTTCTCCATTTATTATAAATAGTATAGCACATTTCTATTCAAAATAAAAAGCCTTATTTAAGGCTTATTTATTAATTTGATTCATTACTTCTTCAGCGAAGTTATCAGATCTTTTTTCCATTCCTTCGCCAACTTCATAACGATACATAGAAATTAAAGTTCCATTATTATTTTTTACATACGTTTTTACATCAAGGCTATCATCTTTAATAAATGGTTGTTCTGCTAAACATACTTCTTTATAATATTTTTTAATTCTACCATCAACCATTTTAGATGCTATTTCTTCAGGTTTACCCTCTTCCATAGCTTTCTTTAGTTGAAAAGCTTTTTCTTTTTCTAAAACATCTGCTGGTACATCTTCAGGAAATAAATATAAAGGTTTCATTGCTGCAACTTGCATAGATACATCTTTTGCAACTTCTTCATTTGCTCCATCAATTAAAGTTAATACAGCAATTTTACCACCCATGTGAATATAACCGCCAAATACTTCAGAATTTTTCTTATTTAATCTAACAAATCTTCTTAAAGAAAGTTTCTCACCAATTTTTGCTGTTTTAGCAACAATATAATCAGCAATAGTTCCTTCCTCACATTTAAGATTATTTGCTTCTTCTAAAGTAGTTACTTTACTTTTTAAAATAGTATTACCAATTGTATCTATCATAGAGATAAATTCTTCATTTTTAGATACAAAGTCAGTTTCACTATTTACTTCAAGAATAACAGCATCATTACCATCTATATATACATTAGCAAGTCCTTCTGCAGCTATTCTACTTTCTTTTTTTAAAGATTTAGCAATGCCTTTTTCACGAAGATATTCAATTGCTTTATCCATATCTCCTTTTGTTTCACTTAGTGCTTTTTTACAATCCATCATTCCAGCACCAGTTGCTTCTCTTAAATCTTTAACTAAACTAGCTGTTATTTCCATTATTTACTCCTTACTTTAAAGCCTTAAGAAGTTCATCTTTTTTTAGTGTAGAATATCCTTTAAGACCTCTTTCTTTAGCAATAACTTTTAGTTCTGCTAAAGTTTTTCCATCTAAAGATTCTTTAACTTCTTTTTTAGCTTCTTTCTTTTCTTCTTTTATTTCTTGTTTTTCTTTTTTTACTTCTTTAACCTCTTTTTTAGGTTCTTTCTTAGTTTCTTCTTTTACTTCTTTTTTATCAAAATCTTCTTCAACAAGATCAGTTACTGTATAAACATCACTATCTTTTTCTTTTTTAACTTCATCAGTTACATGATCTTCTTTAATTAATGCTTCCATCGATTCATTTTTCTTACTCTTATTTTTATCATCTTCAGAAATAAAATCAATCATTTCTAAATTAGTTGCTTCACAAATAGCATTAGCAAGTACTCCAAGTAATACTTTAATACTTCTTACAGCATCATCATTACCAGGAATTACATAATCAACTGCATCTGGATCACCATTAGTATCAACTACTCCAAATATTGGAATACGAAGTTTTCTTGCTTCTTTAATTGCGTTATATTCCTTCTTAGGATCAACAACAATTAATGCCTGAGGAAGTTTAGTCATTTCTCTAATACCAGCTAAAAGACGATTTAACTTATTATATTCTTTCTTAAGTCCAATTACTTCTTTCTTAGGTAATACTTCAAACTTACCACTTTTTTCCATTTCTTCAATTTCATCTAATCTTTTTACTCTACGACGAATGGTTCTAAAATTAGTAAGTGTTCCTCCTAACCATCTTTCTGTTACATAGTAAGATTTACTTCTTTGTGCCTCTTCTATTGCAACTTCTCCACTTTGTTTTTTAGTTCCTACAAATAAGAACTTTCCTCCATTAGTTGCGATAGTCTTAATTTCTTCATAAGCCTCTTCTAACAACTTTTGTGTTTTTTCAAGATCAATGATATAAATATCATCCCTTGAATTAAAAATATACTCCTTCATTTTAGGATTCCATCTTTTAGTTTGATGGCCAAAATGAACTCCAGCTTCTAATAAATTACTCATAGAAACTACTGCCATGAAATATCCCTCCTTTGTTATAACACCTTAATGCTTCATCCTACATCTACACCCTTTGGGCACTTGAAGACAATAGTCCACACCAATGTTTATTTGCTTTCAATAGCACATGTATTTTATCATACCTTATAGCAACAAGGCAAGTGATTTATAATAACTCAAAATTATTTTAGATATTATTTTCATTTAAAAAGGCGCTTTGTCTAAAAATTAATTATGGTGTTAATGTGCTTGGCCAAGGTTCGTTTGTTAACCAAGATAATTGAGGACTTCTTAATAATGTTTTTCCTCTTAAAGCTTTTGCTTCATCTTCACTTGGCGTTCTAATTTGTATTGCTCCATCACCATCAGAGCGTTTAAGAACATTTAACATTGCATTTTGAATTACTAATTTACCATCTAAACCAGGAACACCTTGCAAACCTCGTGGACCCTCTTTTCCTACAGCTCCAATTTCACCTTGTAAATCACTTATTGCAATAATAGGAACCCATTTATCTTCATCTTCATAGCTCCACTTTATATGAGTAGATGTTTTTCTAATATTGATGCTCTTTTTACGCTTTTCCTGACTCACCAGTAATTTCTTCAACTGTTGATAAATCTCGCCAGCTTCCATCTTTATATTTCCATTGAACAGAATTATTATTCATTCTTATCCCTACATCTGTAGATATTATTTTTGTAATTCTGCCTTTATTAAAAGTTAAAAAAAGCAACCAAAAAATTATTAAAATTAATAATATATAAATTATTATGTTTTTTTCTTGGTTTCATCTATTTTATAATCGCTTTTTTTCATATTACTCTCCTACCTTAATGGTATATAACACATAAAAATAAAAATCAATTACTGATGTTAATTTATATAACTTAAAAAAATTTTAAATGTGATTATCATTTAAAATTTTTATTATATCTAAATTTACATACTTGTTAGTTCCCTCTTTTAACTCTTTAGTTAGTTTTTCTTTAGTTCTTAAAGCCTTATCATAAGTCTTTTTAGTTATTAATTTGTTTTTTAAAGCTTCATCAAGTTCATCAAGATCATCATATTTTACTAAATTATCTCTATTTGGATAAAACAAAACATCTAAATATAAATCAACATAAAAGGGGACTTTATCTAATACTCCATTATATAAAGAAACATCAAAATAATAATCGATTATATTTTTATTATTATCGATAAAAACTCGACAATTATATTTTTCCTTTAACGGAGTTATTTCAACTACATAATAACCATCATCGATATGAACAGTATGAACACCAAAATTAAAAAGTGAAAAAGGTTCTGTAGTCTTTAAAACTTTTTTGATAGTTATAAAATAATCATCATTTTCTTTTAATATCAAAGTTTTATAATCAAAAACTTCCTTCATATATGTTTTTGTAACTAGCTTTGTTTTTTTAGCTTCTATTTCTTTTTTCATAATTTCCTTTCTTAAAATAAATTTATTTTTATCTATCACTGATTTTATTTGCATCCTAAATACTTTTTCGTCTAATCAAGTTATATATTTATCTGAATCTTCTAACTTAACAAATTTTCTTTTCATAAGATTTTAATGTCTGGTGATAATGCTTCATAATCTTGCACATTAATCATCTCTTTTTATAGCTTCATCAAAAGTTAATACTTCATAATCATTTAAATTGATACCACTTTCTTCATATACATTATCAGTATTCATAACTCTAATATCTTTTTTATTATAACCTAATTTTTTTGCTAAATCATAAATATCATCAACTTTTTTACCTTCTATTTCTACATATGGTTTAATTAAAGGCCATGAATCTATTTCTATTTGCATATCTTTATAAGTATAGCTTATTCTTTTTTTCTCAACTTTCTTTTTACGAAAATAACCTAGTTCTTCGAGTAAAGAGTTTGCAACCTGGAAACTATCTACTTTAATTTCTATTTCTTTAACATCTTTTATATCATAATCTTTTAAAGTGCTATATATATATTTAATTGTCAGTTCACATTCTTCACCATTTTGTCTTAATCTTATCCATTTAAAAAATCTATTTTTAGTATCTTTGATAATATTTTTAAGATCTTTGTTATTAAGAATATTTATATCTATATTTTTTATATTTTTATGAATATAATCATCTAAATAATCAGAACCAGTTATCTTATAAATTACCTTTTTATCTTCATTATTTATAATAGGTCTTAATGTTTTTAAAAAATTAAATAACTTTACAAGAGAAATTTTACTCTTAGTAATTTCATAATCTTTTAGAATAAGTTCATACATAATAATTGGATCATAACAATCATATGTATATATTTTTTTTGTTACTTCTTTAATAAATTTTACACCATCTAAAGATAATAATTTCTCTTTAAAATTATTAATATCAATATTTAGTATTTTTATTTCTAATTCTTCATTATTCATAATAATCCTTTATAACTTTTTTAAAAGACTTATATTATTTCCTCTTTCATCATGAAATACTTCTATTTTTTTATAACCTAAATCTTCAAAATTTTTCTTTGAATAAATGTTTTTTTCTGATACTTTTGTATATATGTATTTAAAATTTTTACTTTTAGCATACTTTTCTAAAACGATTAACATCTGTTTTTGAAGTTTATTTCCCCTGTAATTGGGATGAACCATAATAGGACCAACTGAAGTAATTTCTTCTTCTTTATATTTTAAGTTATGTTTTTTTAAAATGTCTTTAGGAATAGGAAGCATAAAAACAGATGAAACTGGAATATCTTTATCATAATAAAGCCATATTTTTCCACCTAAATCAAGCATAATTTGTACATCTTCTTTAGAAAAAACTCCTAAAAGAGTTTTATCTTCTAAATCATCCAAAACTATTTTATATAAATTTAAATAATCATCAATATTAACTTTCTTAGCAAGAGTTAATTCTTCTAATGTTTGCATAACAACCCTCATTCTTTTATTTTTTCAAGAATGTCTTTATATATCTTTTCTACTTCTTTTTCTTCTCCTTCAATAGCAACCACTTGCATTTTTGGTGATGAATAATCATCAATTTCAAATTTAACATTATCTTTAACATATTCATATCTTGTTCTAGTATTATCAGCCGCCTTAAAAAAACCTAACACATTTAAAACTGATGCTATACTTTCTTTATTCTTATTATTAATTAAAATAGGAATTGATTCGTTTGATACTTTTAAATTCTTATCTCTTTTACCAACATTCTTACAATCAAAAATTGTTTGTTTTTTACCATTTACCTTTTTTGTTGTTATTCTAGCAATGATATCTTCAGAATATTTGTTTTCATATACTATTCTGTTTTGCCAATTTTCTCCTTTTTTTTCATAATTATTATCGTTACAATATTTAAGATAAGGTTTTATAGATTTAACCTCAAAACTACGCTCGTATTCTTTCATTTTCTTTCTCCTTCTTTATTAATGTTGGATTTGGATACATAAACCTATTCATAACTTGATATTCTGGATAAGCAAAGAAGTATCCTAAAGATGTTTCACAGCAGTTATCAGAACTATGAACAAAATTTAGACACATTGGATTCCATTTTATTGTTGTACCATCAAACCACATGATATCTTTCCATGCAAGACCTTCCTTTAAACTTTTACGAAGAGTTCTTTTTATACTTAAATTTTCTTCTGCTTTACGATTAATTAAAAACACTTTGATTGGTCCCGACATTTCTCTTTCGTATTTATACCCATGAGGATGAAAAAACTTCATTAAGCTTATTTCTTCTTTACTTGGTAAACTAACATGAAAATCATATTCACCAATCTTTTCATATTTATCCTCAAGAAAAAAGTTTGCTATTTTTTCTTCCCAGCCAAATAGATAAGCTGAAGGCTTGATAGTAATAAGACTTAAACCACTTTCATAAAAAAACCTTGGGTTAAGATTTTTTATATCATTTTCTTCATTATTATAATATACTGGTTTGAGTTTTTTTCTTTGATATATTATATCTTCTAAAACATTAATGCTTTGATACAACTCTAATGTTTTTTTAAAGTTTTGGCCTTCTTTGATTAAACTATTTAATTCTTCCTTCCATTTTTCTATCTGTTTTGATATCAATATTATATCACAATCTTCTTTACTAGAAATATTTTTTTGTTCTAAATTCATTAATGTCTCTCTTATTAAACTTCTTAAAAAATAATGTTTGTCAAGCGATAATAAAAATTTTTTTATTTCTTCTATACTATTTTCATTAAGTAAATTATTAATAGCTAGATAATTTATTTCTCTTATTCTACTTATTATTAAAAAAATTTCTTTAGAAATAGGAATATATTCTTTATAAGAATTATAATTTAACTCTTCAACTACTCCACTGTTATAACTAATAATTGGGTTTGAATTAATAACTATTTTTTTAAAACCATCACTTACAATATTAACAAAGTCTATTGTAGCATTTAAAGATGTTTCATAACTTTTATTCCATGCAATAGCAAGAACGCACGAAACACCCTTTAAATTTTGCTTTACATACTCATTAAAAGCCTTAGCTGCTGTAAAATTATTACCCATTAATAAATCCATATTTTCATCATAATTTTTATGATATAAAATAGTTTGTCTTATAATATCATTGATTACTTTTAGTTTTTGAATTAAGTCTAAATTATCAAAAGGGGCATTAAAACCGCAATCAAAAAAAGTTTCTTCATTTTTAGTAATTGGTTTTAATTCGCTTAATTTTGGTAATAGATCATTCATTTATATTTCCTTTATTAATTAATATATTTAAAAAGTTATCAACGTTTTTTTCCAAATCATATTTTTCTTGTAGTTTTAAAATACTTTTTTGATTCATCTTTTTCATTTTAGTTGTATTAAAATTCCGCTTTATTTTTTCTATATTATCATCTAAATTATCAACATCAATTAAAATACCATCTATTTCATCATCAATAAATTCATTAATTCCATCTACATCATTAGCTACAATTAATATATTATCTTTATTAAGTTTTCTTAGTTCATTAACTATTAGTCCAGCAACTTCTTTTTCTGATGGGATTAAAGCTATTATTTTACCTTGATATTTAGATAAAATATAATGTGGTAACATAAAAGGAGCATTAACAAATAATATGCTACCAGTTTTTTGAGCTAATTTTTTTAAGTATTTAACATACTCCATATTAGGATAATACTCTTGAGTAATAACAACTGCTTTTATACCTAAAAGCTCTGATAAATTCATAGGAACATCTAATCTTTTATAACTCTCTGGTCTTCCAAAAGTAAGTATTATATTTTCATACTGACTAATTTTTGTAAAATAACTATCTATATTATCTTCAGATATGTTTTTTTCTTCGGAAAGTATCTCTCCATTTAATAACTTTATTATTTTATTTTCTTTTAATTGAAAATGTTTTATTAAATGACTTTCAATAAACTTTCCTATAACAGCAACATAATTATTTTCATGTTTATTAATATGTTGAATAACTTTTTGCTCCCATTTTAGTCTTTCTTTAGCCTTTTCATCATTTAAAAGAAGTTTTTCTTCTAAATGAATTATTGCTGTTGAATGGGGAATCCATATTTTAAAGTGATTTATAGTATTATTATCTTTAAAAAATAAACCACAAAATGGAGCATCATTTATTATAGTAATTACTTGATCATAATTTTGAAATTTAATTTTTTTAAATATTTCTTGAGTATTTTTGGATAATATTTCCCAGTTTTCTTTAGTACCAAAAAACTTTGAACCATTAGAGCCATTTGCAATTTGATAAATTCTTACATTTTTTAATAAACTATTATCTTTATGAGTTTTTTTATCATAACCAAAACTATCTTCATTATACTCTGGAGTAAATAAATTAATTTCATAGTCATGATTGTTTTTTTCTAGATAATTAATGATTAATTTAATATATCTTTTAACCATTGTACCTACTCCACAATTATGACTTACAATTCCATCTTGAGAAAGTATATTAATTAATAATTTCATCTATAATCTCCTTTATATTATCGTAATTATAAAAAATTATTTTAAAATCTTGACAATGTTTTTTTATATTATTAAGAGTAATTTTTTCTAATTCTTTTTGATTTTCTATTGTTCCATAAGGATTTAAAGAATCTTGATTCGTTTTATAAAAATGTGTTTGATTATTTGTAAGATATATTATCTTATAATTTTTTAGTTTTTTAATTAACTTAAGAGAATAAATAATTGAGTCATTATCCGTTTTACTTTTTAATAACTTTTTCTTCATTTGACCATATGACAAAGTACTTATTGGTCCTCTGTCAATTATATTTATACCTTTAGTTACTTTATTTAATTTATCAATATCATTTTGAATAAAATCTTTTTCAGTATAGCTTTTATTTGTTATTATTTTTTCATTGACAATTTCATCAATTAAATTATAGTTTTTAATTTTTCTTTGTTTTAAAATATTTAATATTGTTGTTTTACCAACACCTGGTAATCCTTCTAAAAAAATAATTTTATCCATAACTTATCCTATTATCTAATATATCTTTTATCTTCATAATAAGATACTTGATCATCAGTAATATCCCAAGATCCATTCATCATATGTAACCATGTTTTTGTATATGGTTCTTCAGCAAAATGCTTGCTTGGAAAATCTCTTTCTGGAAGTATTAACAAAGGATCTATCGTGTTTTCTTTACCAGAATGTTCTGTATATTTATTTCTTATTTCAAAATGTAAATGAGGAACTCTTGCTCCTCCAGAACAACCACTATATCCAATTAGACTATTAGGTCCTATAATATCATTTTTATTAACGGTTATTTCTCTTAAATGAGCATATACTTCTACTCTTCCATAGTTATCAAGTACACAAACCATATTTCCATATCTTTCATTCCATTTAGAAATTCCTGATAGAATTCTTTCATCTAAACCTGAATATATAACAACTCCTCCAATCGATGATTTTACTGGTGTCATATTTTTAGCTGTTATATCAAAGCCAGAATGAAATCTTTCTTTTTTAGTAATCATATGTAATTTACGTGTCCCATAATAATCATGTTCAATTACCTTATATTTAGGCTCAATTGGCCATAAATATTCTTCTTGTTTGATATCTTTGTTTTCAAAATTATAAAAATCTCTTATTGCACAAATAAAGTCATCATTATTATTATTTCTTATAATAGATGTAAAAGGTATATTTACGTTTCTTAAACTATCATCTAAATTCTTTCTTTTTTCTAATTCTTCATTATATAAAACTTTAAATTGTTCAAATGATATAAAAAGTCTGTTTTCAAAAGCATAATTTCTATAGGCAAGCTCTGGCGTGCTAGATAAAGATATTATTTTAAATTGATAGTCTTTAAAAGTTAAAATTGTTTTCATTAATAAAACTTGAGAAGTTGGAAGATTAATTAAAATGTTTTCTTGCTCACTATTTTCTAATCTTCTTAAAACTTCACTAATAAACATATCACTTTTCTCTTTATCTGTTAGTGATAAAATCCAATCATTATATGATATTTCTATTTTTGATTTATAATATATTCTTTTTAAAATATTATCATAATCTAAAAGAATTATTTTTCCTTTTTCTTCTAAAGAAAGATCTTTTTCTATTGAATTATAGGCATTATTCCAACTATTACCATTTATTATACATATTTTTTTCATTTTAATTCTCCTTTTTTATTTTTAGTTTAGGATTAGGATACATAAATCTTGTTAATATTTTATGTTCCGGATAATCTTGATAAAATTCATAATTTTCTTTACAAAAATCTATTTCTTCTGAATCAATATTATAAATATCATTTTCTAAAAAAAATCTTGGCGTTAAATGAGATAAATGATATTCCTTATCTTTCAAGAAAATTTTCTTTTGATAAAATTCATCAACTAAACATAGTTCTTGAGTAATCAATTGTTGTAATTCTAAAATTCTTTTAAAATCTGTTTTACTTCTAATTAAATCATTTAACTCTTCTTTCCATTTAGCTATTTGCATCATTAATAACTTGCTTTTATATTTAATATTTCTTTCATAATTACTATTTAATTTTGAATGAACATCATTTAATGCAATAAGCATTCTTAATTTTTTTTCATCTTCATATGATTGATCATAATTAAGTAAAATCTTAGCACAATGAACAGCATAACCCATAAGAGACTTTACTAAAGATGCTTCATAAACAATATTATTATAATATCTAATATTACTACTGTTTATAAGATCATTTCTTGCATCAAGCATGAGAATTTTTATTTGATCTAAAAGAAATTTTATATCACTTGTTACTACTACATACTCTTTATAAAATGTTTCTTCTTTTAAAGATGATACTTTACCATAGTTATATCCAACATATGGAGTAGCATCAAATTGATAGGTATTACCATTATTATCATCAACAAGAACTAATCCGTGTTTATTAAGGGTTTCTTCGGGTTCATGATTTTTAACTCTAGCAAGTGCATAACGATGATTTTTTCCAAGACCAAGAAATTTTAAATAATCAATTGCTACTTCAGATGATGTATGACAATTACCAATTAAAGTTTTAGTATGATTACATACATTTGGCCTACTATCAGTATAAATTGTTTGTCTTACAATATCATTTGCTATTTCCAGCTCTTTTTTAAAAGAAAGTTTATCAAAATGGACATTAAAATTACACGGATAAAATATTGATGTTGGATCAGTTATGGGTAAAAGCAAATCTTTTTCGGGTAAATATTTGTTCATCTAAAACTCCTTTATATTTATTTTTTTGTCCACTTATTTAATAAAATATTTGCTGTAACATCACCAGTTACATTCAATGTTGTATAAGCCATATCTAATAATTTATATATACCAGAATAAAATCCTATAAAAGATAAAGGTATATTAAAAAAAGATAAATAGGTTGCACCAATAACTATTCCCCCACCTGGTATACCAGGTGCTCCCATGTTTATAAGCGTTGATAAAATAAGCATTAATAAATAGGTAGTAAATGTTATTTCTATACCAAAAAGTGATGCACAAAATAATCCTAGTAAAGCAAATGATACTGCACCACCGCACATATGAATAGTACAACCAAGAGGAACAACAATATCGGTTGTCTTTGATGGAATATTAAAGTCTTCTTTACAAGTTTTAATTGTATAAGGTAAAGTTGCAAGCGATGAACAAGTTGTTACTGTAATAAGCCAAATTTTACTAACTTTTTTTATGTAAGTAATAGGATTTATATTAGCAAAAATCCACGTTGGTAATATCATTACGAAAAATATAACTGCAAAACTTGATAAATAAGCAACACCTATATACTTTAGTCCATATTTAATAATACTTGTTCCATAAGTTGCAACTGATGATCCTATTAAAGAAAAAACTCCTATTGGGGTTAATAATATAATATATTCTAGTAGTTTATCAAAAATATTTTTTAATCCTTCAAGTAGATTCATTACTTTACTGCCACCTTCAACTTTACTTGCAGCAATTCCAAAAAACATTGCTAAAACAATAGCTGAAAGAATTAAATTTTTTTGAAATATATCAATTATATTACTTGGAAATAAATTAATAATAATATCAGATAATTTAAAAGATGTAAGTGTTCCTTCCCAATTTGTAAGTTGATAATTAAAACCTTTAGCAGGATTTATTAAAGTTACAATTAATGATGTTATTAAAAAACTAATAATAAACATTATTGTAAAAAGTATTACAGATTTAACTAATAATTTACTCCCTTTACCAACTGATTTATATATAGTCAAAGCAATGGCTGTAAATAATACTGGTATTATTATAAATTTAAGTAGGTTAACATAGATTGTTCCTATAAATGATATTTTATTCATAAAGTTAGGAAATAATAACCCTATTATTATTCCTAAAACAAGTCCAATTATTATTAAGATACTACTTTTCTTTTTCATAATATTTTTCTATCCTTTCTTTTGCTTTTAAAATATCTTCTTTTTTTCCTAAAGCTGATATTCTAAAATAGTTATCGCCTTTATTTCCAAATATAATACCTGGTATTATTATAATGTTTAATTCTTTTAAAAAGAAATCAAATACTTCCCAAGATTTTAAATTATTAGGATTCTTAACCCATAAGAATGGTGATGAAGTGCCACCACTTATTTCATATTTATATTTTTTAAAAACATTTTTTAATATTTTGGCATTATCTTTATAATATTTAATGTTTTCAGAAATTAATTTTTTAGCTTCGGGTAAAAAGGTTGCTTCAGCTCCTTTTTGAGCTATATAATCTGCACCATTAAAACGATTAATTGTTCTTTTTTTCCATAATTTATTAATTTCTTTATCAATATCATTTGGAATAATAAAATAAGAACATCTAACACCAGTAAAACTAGCATTTTTAGAAAAGCTTCTAAATTCAATTGCTACTTTTTTAGCATCTTTTATATCATAAATTGATTTTGGTATATTTTTATCTGAAATAAAACTATG
Organism: uncultured Mycoplasma sp.; assembly: GCA_964345805.1. Taxonomy (GTDB): domain Bacteria; phylum Bacillota_I; class Bacilli_A; order RF39; family UBA660; genus UBA6448. Next base: position 31,653 of record CAYFSK010000003.1, on the reverse strand, counting down.
ATATACATTATCATATAAAATGATTGCTTTGTTTTTTTGAGCATAATCTATCCATTTTTCTAATGTAGGCTTATCATAAGAAACTCCTAACGGATTGCTTGGATTGCATATATATATGAAATCATATTTTTCTTTTGGTATTTCTAAATTAACATTTTTACTATATGTATAGCGATTTTTATTTATTTTCATACCAACGGCAGCACAACCTTTTAAATATATTGGATATGATGGATCAGTAATAAATATTTTACATTTTCTATCAAATATTTCTAAAATACTTGTTACATCTGTTTTTGTTCCATTTGATATATATATTTCATCTAAAGAAAATTTATGCTTTTTATATTCATTATCTAAAATTGCTTGTTTTAAAAAATCATATCCATAATAAGCTCCATAGCCTTTAAAAGTGCTCATATCAGCCAAATCATCAACTGCATGATGCATTGCATCAATTACTGGTTTAACAATCGGTCTTGAAACATCACCAATACCAAGAGAAATAATATCTGCAGTTGGATTTTCTTTTTTATATTTACTAACTTTTATAGCTATTTGACTAAATTCGTTTTTATCATTTAATGATGTTAAATATTTGTTATATTTCGGCATAATATAAGCCCCCTTTTTATTTTTTAAATTTGTTTTTTAGATACCATTCAGCAAAATCATATTTAGCAGTTCCCCAAAATTTTGCTTCATAATCACGATCTTTTTCTCTAAGCTCACTTAAAGTTTCTTTTTCTCCATCGGGAATATAAAACTTATCGTGCCATCTTCCTAAATTACCTTTTGCTTCTTTAGCAATCGTTCCACTACTTCCTCCTGTAAACACGATTGGTTCTTCACCAGGCTCACAATATGCAAAACAATCTTCTAATCTTGCTTTTCGATTTTTTTCATTTTTAAATAATTCTAAAAATTTATCAACCCCTATTTGCTTATCAAAATATGCATTATATGGACCAGGAAGTCCACCTAAGGCATCAATGTATAAACCTGAATCTGATTTAATACATGGCCTTTTTAATTTTTCACATGCATACTTAACACTAAAGGTAACTACTTCTTCACAACTTTTAGCTTGAATTTCTAAAATTTCAAAATCTGGGTTTTTAATTTCAATATCAAATCCATATTTATCTTTAAAGATATGTTGTGCCTCCTCAAATTTTCCTTTGTTTCCAGTTAAATAAATTGGTTTTTTCATTTTCTTTCTCCTTCTTTTTTAATTTCTTTTTTTCTGGTTTTTACTTTTTTTAAATAAGAAAATATCTTTGTACTAATATCTTCATTATTACTACTCCTATAAATATATTTTACACCAATATTACTTGCATTTTTAACAAAACTTTTTACTTTACCTAAACTTTTTCTTTGTTCTAAATCAATATATTCTTTAAAACTTTCAAAACTTATATCTTTCTTTTCTCTTGAAAGAAAATTTTGATATAAAAGATTATATGGTGCATCGATATATACAATTTGATAATCCTCTATGTTTAATTTATTTATTGTATAAAATATACCTTCTAAAGATCTAAAACCAATAATAATATAATTTTCAACACTACCAGATGATATTACATTACTAATTTCATTACTTATTGTACTTGAAGTAAAATCTTTTCCATATAGATTTTCCATTTGTTCAACCCATTTATCAATAGTTAAATCTGGTCTTTGTTCTTGGTGAATTCTTCTCATTATTGGGCCTGTATCAATTATTGTGTTTTCTTTATTATCTGAAACAAATTTATTTGCTAGATAGGTTTTACCGCTCGCATGTGGTCCTACTAAAAACATTGTTTTCATAATTTAGCCTCCCTTTTTAATCTTCTGCATCTAATTTAAGTTCATCATATTTATCATATAGTTTTTTTAAATAATTACATGTATCTTCATTTTTTCTAATAACTTTTTGAGCTATTTGTGTACAATAATTACATGAAGAGCAATTACCAGAACAATTACCATTTAAGAAAAAATCTATAAACTTATCAAGTTTTTTATTATCAATATAAATATGTCTTTCCCAAGTTCTTTTTGTACCAAGCCCTCTTACTTTTTTAATTTCATCATATATTTTTCTTCTATCATTTAAAGTTTTTTCTTTTACTTCAAATTTGTTTTCTGTTTCAACTCCATGTCCTTGAATTAAATCAAGTAAGTTACCATCATAACTTCTAGTAGTATAGGCTTTTAATCTTTTTAGTAATTCTTCAGTTGGAAAACCTCTTTCAGTTATTTTAAAATGTTCAATACCAATTTGTTCATAATATTTTATATCCTCTGGCCTTACCCAAGGCGATTTAATATATTCATCAACATTTTCAAGTTGTCTTTTCTGACAATAAAACAAGCTCCAATCCTCATATTTTTCAGCATTATTATTCTTTGTTGATGCATGAGATAAAGCATTAGTATGAGCAAATAATATTGGACAATTTTTAAGACAACTATTAGTAACTAATATTTCCAGTTTAGCTTTCTTTAAATTTTTTACTATATACTTTAATGTCTTAAAATCTCTATTTATTTTAGTAAAATCAGCACATATATAATCAGCGCCAATATCTTCCCAATATTTAGCTTTAGCATAACTATCAACACAGGCAAAGGTTGAGATTCTAATTTTAAAATCATCTTTAAAATGTTTTTTAATAAACATTAATAAAAATGGGTTTGTTACTGTTAAGGCATTAACACCTACAGATTTTAAATATGATAAAAATACTTTAAATTCTTTTTGCCAATTTTTATCCTGCTCTATGTTTGTTAAGCAACTACCATTTAATAAATAATTAAATCTAATTCCTGCATCTCTAACTTTCTTTACATGTTTTTCAAACTTTATTTTGTCTATATCTGCCAGTGTATTATCTGGTCTTCCACCACCAATAAAGTCATATTTTAATTTGCCATATATTTCGTATACGGGATAATCTTTTATTTGTTCAATTAGATTATCATCAAAATTTGCTGCTAAAGATATTTTCATTTTTTCATCCTCCTTACATAATTTAAATTAAGTAATGCACTACACTCACTTTTATTTGGTACAAAATCATTTGCTATATAAATATTTCCATTATCATAATATCCTATTTCATATTGTGGTTTAGCATAAAACAAACACGGATAAGCTTTTAAATTCGGAGTAATTACAACTGAATCATAGCCACCTCCACAATCAAAGACTTTATTTGATAATTTGTCGTTTCCAAATGAACCACACCTTTGAATTCTTAAAACTTCTTTTGGATATAAACTTCTTGCTTCATCAACAAGCTTGAAAACTTTGTTTCTTTGATCATCATCTAAAATAAGATTTTCTTCAAGTGATGTTGCATTTCCTTGTAACATGAAATTCGTAAATCTTATTTTTCTTATATGATTATCAACACAATGCTTACAATATTCTAATATCTTATCATAATTAGTCGAGGATAATGTTGTCATAATTTGAACATCAAGCCCTCGAGAAATAATCTCTTTAAATAATTTATCTAAATATGCTTTTTTGACAATTGATACCTCATCGTGAAAATCAAAATGATAAGAAATTCCGATTGTCTTAATACCATAGGTTTTTATCTCATCAATATATTCATAATTATTAGCAAAAACTAGGCCATTAGTTAATACCATTCTTTGACCAGCCATTTTAATAGCATCCAGATATTCTTTATGAAGTAACACCTCTGTTCCATTTATTCTTACTTCATGTTTATCTTTTAATGCACTAACTACTTCTAAAAGTTTTTCTCTGCTAAAATCTCCTTCATAAGAAATATAACAATGTTTACAACGTATATTACAAGTAGAACAAGATAATATTTTAACTATACTTCCTGTAAATAAATGATAATTATCATTCATATATCATCACCATCCTTACTTTATATAGGCATTTTATTTATTAATTTAATAAATTTATCATTAACTTTTTTTTCCTGAACTGCTATTCTAATATGTATCTTATTATTTTCATCATATACTGGAACAACAGCTATATTATGATTAACTAAATACTGTAATGCTTTATCACTAAACGTTGTTTTGGTCATAATAATATTAGAATTACCGTTTATACATCTTACACCAATATCATTTAATGATTTTATTATTCTTTCTCTTTCTTTTATTACAAGATTTACATTTTTAATAACACTTTTATTTTTTTTCATCATTTTTAATGCTAATAAAACAGAAACGCCTGAATATTCATTTGTTGTTGTATTTTGATAATACTTTTTTAAAAATGATGTACTGCAAGCTAGATAGCCAATTCTTAAATTGGCAAGACCATAAGCTTTTGAAAAAGTTCTAACAACAATTATATTTTCAGGTAAATCTTTCCTTTTTAATAAACTTTCTTTTTGTGTAAACTCAATACAAGATTCATCAATTACAACAAAAGTATTAACACTTTTAGCAAAATTAATTAGAGTTTCATTATTAACATAAATACCTGTTGGATTATTTGGATTACATATATATACCATTCTTGTTTTATGGTCTACTAGCCTTTTCATTTTCTTAAAGTCTATTTCGTAATTATTTGTATAAACTCTTTTGGTATATCCACTCATTGATGTTACTGCAAATTCTACTTGATCAAATGAATAAAACGGCGTAACTAAATTTCCTTTTTTAGAAAATAATATTTTAACAATATTTTGTAAAACGCCATTTGCTCCTGCTCCAATTATGATTTCTAAATTTGTTTCTTCTTTTTCCTTAATATAAGAAATTAATTTTTTTGTATCACTTAATGATGGATAAGAAGAGTAATAATCAGACTTAAAATTAACAATTTTTCTTTTAGGTAAAAATTTTCCCGATAATCTCATATCAATTTTTCTACCTGGACTATTGGAATAATCTTCTAGATAAGTTCTTTTAGATATACGATAACTATTTTTTCTGGATAAAAATGGAATATACATTTCTCTCACCACTTCCTACATCTGTAACATGTTCATCAAGAACTTTTATTATTTGAAAACCAGTTTTTTTAATTAAATCATTAATTTTGCTTTTACTAAATAAAACCATAGGTTCTCTTTCTATTACGTTATATATATTTTCTTTTATTTTTATTAAATCTTTGCTTATAACATCATTTGTGAATGTAGAAATAATAGCATAGCCACCTTTTATTAAAATTCTATTAATTTCTTTTAATGAAGAAATATATTCATCTATAGTTGTAGCATTATGAATAACACCAATTGATAAAGCTAAATAATAAGAATTATCAACAACTGGTATTTGATTCATAAGAGCACTGATAAAGTTAATATTTAAACTATGATTAAACATCTCTGGATGTTTATCAATTGATAATACTACGGCATTTTTAGAAAGTAGATATTTTGAATATCTTCCTCCCCCACAACCAATATCTATACATTTTTTCAAATTCAAATCTAACAAATCTATTTGATCTGTAATATATTTTGATGGTAATCTTTTTCTAAAAGATTCACCTGTTTTTTCTACTTGCCAAAAATTTGCTGATAAAGAATTATTATTAACTATATATTTTGTATTACATATGCTTGTTTCAATTACTTTTAAATCAAGACTTTCCATATAATTTTTACACTCTTTTTTTTGATTATCGTTTTTTACTAATGCAAAAAAAGCTGGTCCAACTGATGATAATGCTAAGAAAGTACATTTTCCTTCTTCATACAATTTTCTTAATTTATTACTTAAATCGATTAATTTATCATATACAAAAGAACAATTCTCATTACTACCCATATTAAAACGATAATTAAAAACTACTTCTGCAAGCTTTTTTATACTCCCTTTTTGCATATCTGGAAGTGCCTTGTGTAACAAATCATAAGCAATCTTCTCAGAATACTTTTCTCCTGTCTTTTTAAATTTCCATAAATTTTGTTCTTCAAGCTCCATTAATGTTTTAGCATCTTTTTGAACAAAATCATTGGGAAGACATATTAATACATCTGATTTGTATTTCATTTTTGCTATTGTAGTTGCTTTACCTGCTATAATGATAATTCCTTCTTCAGTAAGACCATTAGTTGCTCCCCCACCAATACATTGAACAACTTTTAAATTATCTTCATCTTCATCAGATACTTCTTCACCATGATTAGATGCTAGATACTGAATTAAATCACAATTTAAAATAGGACAATTATATAACTCATTAATTGCTGATGCAACAGCTGCTATTGTTGAACTACTAGAACCAAAACCACAATGTTTAGGAATATCATCATCATCAACTGTTATTTCTAAAGAAGGATTAATATTTAAAGCCTTACACATAAGTAGATAAGCATGCTTAATCAAAACTTTTCTTTTACTTGTTCCAAGCATTAATAATTTACCGCCATCTGGTGCTATAACATTAATTTTAACATTAATATATTTTTGAATAGATACTACTACTTCACCTGGAGTAAATATCATACTATCGTTATAACAAACAGCAGCAGGATTAATAGCCATAGCATCTAACCTACAGGGATAACTGATATTAATTTTATTATATTTAAGTTTTGCTATAACTTTATTATAATTGTTAAATTTATTAAATACATGACCTGCTTTAACGATTGGAAATCTTTCTTTTTTCATGGCTACCTCCTTAGATATACATATAGAATAAGGTATCGTTTAAAAAATGTAAAATACTAATTTTTTATTACGATATAACTTAATGTTATAACAAAGTGTTATTGTTATTTTAAATATTCATATTATTTTTTAGTTAAGACAAATACTCTAAATGGCTTTGGTCTAAATATTTTTTTAAAAGAAAAAAAGTATTCCTTAAAAACACGATAATCATAAGAAGTTTCTTCGAGTATTATAGCTCCTACTTTATAAAATAGATTACGCCAATATTTAAGTGGCAAAAATCTTTCATCTCCATACATAGCTTCCTCTTGATCAAAAAAATTAGTGGGAATACCTACTATTACATATTTACCTTGCTTTAATTGCAATTTTAATATTTTTAAAATATGTTCATCACTAAAATGTTCTAAAACTCCATTACTAAAAATAACTTCAAAGCTATTAGCATCAAAGTCAAGCTTTAGAATATCTTTTTTTACAAACTTTGGAAGATTTCCTTTGATATAATCTTTTGATATCATTTTAGCAAGTCCAAGTATTTTATCATCATTATCAACTTCAGTTACATCATAGCCTAAAGAAGATAAATATGTAGAAATTATACCTGTTCCACAACCAGCTTCCATTATTTTTTTGTTATTACTATATTTTATAATCAAATTAATAAGTTTATGTTTATTTTTAATTTTATAATTAACATAACTTTTTAAATTCTTTTTTAATCTTATTTCTTCTTGATATAAATCATACCAGTCTTTCATAACTATTCTTTCTTAAACTATCCCTCTATCAAAATTTTTAATAACAACATTATTTGAATTTAATTTCTTAGCAATTATATTACATACAACTCCAGGATCCATCATATTTCCACATGTAAAAGCATCAACACTTGCAAAATGATGTTCTGGCCAAGTATGAATAGCAAGATGTGATTCTTTTAAAGTACATATACCACTTACTCCATAAGGTTTAAATTGATGAAAAGTAAAATCAACAATATGTAAATTTGCTTCTTTACATGCATCGATTAAGATTTTTTTCATATCTTCAATATTATTTAATGAGTTATTCTTACAGTCATATATATCAGCTAATGTATGTTTTCCTAATATCATTTTTATCTCCTTACTTACTATTATACTTTTTTAATGAAGAGGATTTAATATTATTTATCATCTTTTGCATATAATTATCATAATCTGTTACATCACTATCTTGATTATTAATTACCCTTTTAGTTGCCTTACCAAAAATATCCTCACCCTTATAAGTAATTTTAAGTGTCTTAGTATCTTTTGTTATTTTCATTCTAAATAATGTTTCGGTAAAACAAATACTATCTTCATTAATTTTTATATTATATTTTTTAATAAAATCTAAATTATCTTGACGATAAAGTTTATATATTGCTTGATATTTTGTAAAATTAGGAATCATATCAGTAATATATAAATTCATATTACAAATAACTTTTTGTAAATCTAAAGTTTCTTCCATTGCCGATGAATATATTGATGTATAAATTATACTATCTTCATTTTCTTTTAGTAGGCTTACTCCTTTATTCATAAATACTGTAAAAGGAATTTTCTCTGGAGTTGGATCAGTTAAAAAAACATCAAATTTATGAAGTAAACTTGATGGTGTTTCATCAAGAGCATTAAATACTTTAGCATTAATATTTAAATTATATTCTTTAGAAATCTTATTAATAAAATCAATTAATCTTTTATCAATATCAAGTACTGTAATTTGACATTTCACTTTTGTTAAAGCAAGAGCAATACTAGTTAAATCATCATCTCCTAAAAAAACGATATTTTTATTATAAACATCATTTCTATCAAGCATATATTTAACTCGATTAACAGTTGTTTTATAAGTTACTGGTCTTTGATCAAATAATAAAGATGGTGTTGGTTTTATACTATATATTTTTTTTATCATCTTAGTTATATATTTAAAGTTAATATTTTGATATTTATTTTTATTATTTTTTAAATTAAATTTATTATTTTTAACTACTAAATCACCATTTATAATCATTTGATCAAGTAATCTCATCATTCTTCGTTCACTTCCACCTACACTACTAACAATATCAAAAAAACTAGAACTACCAAATGTTAATAAATATTTTTTTATTTCTTGATATTTTTTTTCATATAAAGTTTTTTCAAAATCATTTTCAATTATTTTATTATAATCTACCATGTTTTTCATATATATCTTCTCTTCCATATAACATTCTTTTTATTATGTTGTCTACTTCTCTACATACCTGAGCAATTGTTTTATCATTTGTATCAATTAATTCATAATTAAAATTATATCTATTTAAAAAATCAATATGTTTATATGTACCATCATCAAATACTTTTGGATCTTTTAAATCAATATCTTTTGCATTTCTTTTTTGTAATCTTTTATATCTTTCAGTAGGAGATGCATATAAAAAGAGAGTTATATCTGGCTTGCCACATACTCTTACAAGTTCATCAAAATATCTTTTTTGTTTTTTTGTCCCATTCCAATAATAATTAGAAGCAAGGTGTCTATCATATACAACGTTGTTATCTAAAAACATATTAGAAGCTATATAATTTCCCTGACCAAAGAATCTACTTCTTACATCATCAGATGACCCATATACTTCTTTTAATTTACTATAAAAAGCTACATAATCAATTTTACCAGTACTGGTTAAGAACATATATTTAGTAGGTTTTTCAATGCAAATAAAACCGAATGCTTTTTCGATGTGTCTACTTATCGTTGTCTTACCAGCTCCATCCATTCCCTCAATTGCTATTCTCATTATTACCCCTTTTTATTTCTATTTGACTATCAATAAACAATTTAGCAAGTGGTGATAAATAATTCTCGACATATACGATATTTATTTCCACTTTAGGAAGATAATAGTTTAATTCAATTATTTCAATATTACCATCCTTTATATCATTTTTAACAGCATTTTTAACAACAAAACCAACCCCTAAGTTTCTTTTTACTGATTCAATTATTAACTCTTCTGTTTCAAATTCTAGAGTTGGATTAATAATAATATTATCTTCTTTTAAATGTTTTTCAAGCGTCTTTCTAAGCGAAGATCTTGAAAGAGGTAGAATAACATCTTGTTTCATAAGATCTTCAGGATTTTTAATAATTGCCTTGTTTTTAGGCGACTTAATAAAACTTGTATCAAGATAGGCAATTTGTTTAATTATTGTATTATTATATATTGTATCTATAGGTGATGAATCAATAACAAAATCTACTACATGGTTTTCTAAAGCTTCAAGCAAATCCCTTGTTGAAAGATCAATTATCTTTATATTTACTTTATTATATTTTTTTCTAAACACTTCTATTTTTTCTAAGAGAAAATATCTTGCTATATGTGATTGAGCACCAATAACAAGTTCTCCCGAATTTAAATTATTATCTTTAACTATCATTCTTCCAGCTGCATCAAGCAAATTACTTGCTTTTGATACATAATCAAATAATTGTTTCCCTTTAGGAGTTAAAGAAATTCCTTTATTACCCCTATAAAACAAATTGATATTTAATGCTTTTTCAAGAGAAGAAATACTTTTACTAACTGCGGGCTGAGATATATATAACTTTTTAGAAGCATCTAAAAAACTATTTGACGTTGCAACAACCATAAATATTTTTAGCCAATTTAAATTTATGTTATCCATACCCTAATCCTCTTTCTTGGCTGTATTATAGTAGGGTTTTGTTATAATGTCAATAGCATCTTTCTTATATCATTGTAACCTAATGTTATAACAAATTAAAATAAACTTAGTTGTGATGATTCAGGCATTCCTTCAAAAACACCCATATCTTTCATTTTATCAACTATTGTTTGTGATACCCTACATCTATTTTGAAAATCTTCAATAGAAATGAAGGGATGCTTTTTAGCTTCTTTTTCAATATTATTTGCTACAGTCTCACCAAGTCCATCAATAGTTATAAATGGTGGTATTAAAGTATGATCATCTTTAATATCAAATGTTTTAGCTTTACTTTTATATAAGTCAATTGGTGCTATCTTAATTTTTCTTGCTGCTGCTTCAAGAGCAACAGAAAGACATTCTAAAATACCAAGCTCTTTATTAGTAGCTTCAAAACCTTTATTTTTAATTTCAATCATTTTTCTTTTTATTTCATCATACCCACCAAGCATTGCTACGATATCAAAATCTGTTGCTTTAGTAGAAAACCATGATGCATAAAAACAAGCAGGCATATGAACTTTATACCAAGCTATTCTAAAAGCACTCATAACATAAGCTGCAGCATGAGCTTTAGGAAACATATATTTTATTTTTTCACAAGAATCAATAAACCATTCTTCAATACCAATATCTTGCATTGTTTTTTTATGTTCTTGCCAAGTAGATTTATCTTTACTAGCTTTTCCTTTTCTAACAAATTCCATAATCTTAAAAGCTTTAATAGGTTCTAATCCTTTATAAATAAGATATACCATTATATCATCACGACAACCAATTACTTCTTTAAAAGGAACAATTTTATTTTTAATTAATTCTTGAGCATTACCCCTCCAAACATCAGTACCATGAGAAAGACCTGCTATTTTAACAAGTTCAGCAAAAGATGTTGGTTTTATTTCATCAACCATCCCAATAGTAAAATTAGTTCCAAATTCAGGTATTCCTAAAGTACCCGTTGGACACATAATTTCTTCGGTAGTAACGCCTAAAGACTTAGTAGATGAAAAAATAGACATTGTATCTTTATCATCCATTGGAACATCTAAAACATTAGTATTAGAAAGTTCCTGAATAAGACGAAGCTGAGTTGGATCTGAGTGTCCTAAAATATCAAGTTTTAAAAGATTTTCTTCTAAAGAATGATAATCAAAGTGAGTTGTTCGCCATAAAGATTTATTATCATCAGCTGGATACTGAAAAGGAGTAAAATCAAAGACTTCTTTATAATCAGGAATAACAACAATACCTCCAGGATGCTGACCAGTTGTTCTTTTAACGCCGGTACATCCTAAAGCAAGACGCTCAATTTCAATACTTTGTTTTCCTATAATACCATTATCTTCAAAAAAGCCTTTAACAAATCCATAAGCAGTTTTATCAGCAACTGTTGAAATAGTTCCTGCTCGATAAACATTATCAAGACCAAATAACACTTTAGTATAATCATGGGCATCAGCTTGATTTAAATCAGAAAAATTAAGATCAATATCAGGAACTTTATCAGCATTAAATCCCAGGAATGTTGCAAAAGGCATATCTTGACCATCTTTTTTAAGAAGTGATGAGCAAACAGGACAATTTTTATCAGGAAGATCAAAGCCTGATGCATATTTTTGACCATATGAATTATTTTCTTCATCTTCAAAAGCAGAATATTTACATTTTAAACAGCGATAATGAGGTGGCAGTGGATTTACCTCAGTTATTCCCATTAATGTTGCAACAAAACTTGAGCCAACACTTCCTCTTGAACCAACAATAAAGCCAGCATCATTAGAATGCTTAACAAGCCTTTGAGCAATTAAATAAATTGCATCAAAACCACCACCAATAATACCACCTAAAGACTTTTTAGTTTTTTTATCCAGGACTGCATCATTAATTTTTCCATCTTCCTCAGTCCAATTTTCTTCAACATTCTCTTTAATTAAATTATATACTTTATCATATCCAGATAAAATTGCCTCATGAAGATTACTAAATATTAACTCTTCTAAATCAGTTTCTTTAATATCTGGATTTTCTTTTAAGAACTTGTCATAAAAATAATTATAAAGAACATCTCCGTATAATTCTTTTGATATTCTTTCTTCAATATTATGGGGTAAAACATCCCCATAAAATTCTTTAGCTTTTTCATAAACAATATCAGTTACAACTTTTTGACAATCAATATAACCCCCTAATACTTCATCTTTTACTCTTGGTGAGAAAGGAACTCCCTTAGTATCAAGAATTACTTCAAAATTATCAATCATATCAAATATTTTATTAGTATTAGTAACTACTATTTCATAAGCAAGCTTATCCCCTAAAAAGTTAAAATCATCAAGCATTTCTTTAGTGGTTCGAAAATGCATCGAAGGAATTTCTTTTATATCTTTTTTATTTAATGGATGAAGACCACCACCAGGAACTTTTTGATTAACAATAATTTTTCTAAAAATTTTATCTTCCTTTAAAAAGTGATGAACGTCCCCAGTTGCTACCATAATTTTACCTGTATCTTTAACAGCATTAATAATCTTTTTAATGTGATTTTCAACTTCTTCTTTATTTTTAAAATCAGATGTTTGAATTAAATGATCATAACATTCAGGAGGCTGTACTTCTACATAATCATAAAAATTTATAATATTAGCAAGATCATCTTTGTCTTTACTTCTTGCTTCAATAAATACTTCTGACTTATAACAACCACTTCCTATAAGAAGACCTTCTTTATATTTAGTAACCTCACTTCGAGGAATACGTGGTGTTTTATAAAGATATTTAGTTGATGCAAGTGAGATAATTTTAAATAGATTTTTAAGGCCTGTTCTATTTTGACACAATAAATTAACATGATAGGTTTTACCAAATTTATACATTTCATCTTTAGAAATTAATTTTTCAATATCATTTATATTTTCAATATTTTGATTAGTTAATTTTTTAACCATCTTATCAAAGACTAAAGCAGTTCCTTTTGCATCATAATCTGCTCTATGATGATGCTCTTCATCAAAATCAACATTATATCTTTTAACAATTGCTGATAGCGAGTGTCTTGCAAAACCAGAATCAAGAGCCCTAGATAATTCTAAAGTATCTATAACTGTATTATTAAACTCACCCAGTTTATATTTTTGCATAGCACTTTTAATAAAAGATATATCAAACCTAGCATTATGAGCTACCATTGGATTATCAGAAGTCCAAGCTAAAAATCTTTTCGTAACTTCTTTTTCATTATCAGCGTTTTTAACCATTTCATCAGTTATTTCTGTAATAGCTGTAATATTATCAGGAATATGATAACCAGGATTAATAAGTTCATCAAAAGTATCAATTATCTCACCATTTTTTATCTTAACGGCACCAATTTCAATCATTTGATCACCACCTGCAGCATTAAAACCAGTTGTCTCAGTATCAAATACAACAAAAGTAGTATCTTCTAAGGGAAGGTCTTTTGGGTTTGTAACAATACTTATCATATCTTCTACTAAAACCATTTCAGCTCCATAAAGACCTTTAAATTTTTTAGATTCATCTTCAATATTTTTATTATGATTTTTAATTATTTCATAAGAAATAGGAAAAGCTTGACAACCATTATGATCAGTTATTGCAACTCCCCTATACCCCATGTTAATACATCTTGTTACAAGCTCACATGTATGAGCATCTAAATTAACTTTAGTAATTCCATCCATTTGACTCATCATTGTATGGGCATGAAGTTCAACTCTTTTAATTTTTTCATCATCAAATACTTCTTCTTCTTTAGAAGGTATGATTTCAATTGATTTAGGATTTAAGATATCTGTCTTAGAATAATCATCTTTTTTAATATCACCACAAACTCTTATCCAAAGATTATTTTTAAGCCTTGATATGATAACATCGTTTTCTTCTTTATTATATTTAACTATCTTCATTAAATAACTATCTGTTTTATCACTAACTTTAATATTATTAATAAAGATTGGTCCTATTTTACTTGTTCTTTCAAGTGTTTCAATTCCAAAAATGTAACATTCAAAAATTCCTTTTCTTACCTCTCCATAGACATCAATAAACTTTGTTACTTCTCCTTCTACATGTTTTCCCATTATAAAAGGAGTTTCTTTTTTACTTAAATTAATCTTCTTTTTATTTTCATCTTCTATTTCTTTTTTAGTTAAAATAAGGGAATCTTTATCAATAACAATATTTAATTTAATATCACCAAACCCATAAGATTTATATAAATTTAATATTTTTTCTTTATTAGTATCAAAATATTTAGATGCTAATTTAGTAGGTAAACATACTGTTAAAGTTTTATCTGCAAATGAAATCTTATTACCCTTTAAAGAGGGTTTATTTTTAATTAAATCATTAAAAACTTCTTGGGCATAATCCTCATCATCAACATCATTTTCATATTCAAGGTATATTTGACATTTTTTTTCACCCTTAATTTTATTTTTAGCAGCTAAAAAAACTTCATCAACTTCTTCTTTAGACTTATAATTTTCGCATGATAAAATTACATCATAACAATCTTTACTTTTATAAAAAATAACTTTTTTAATTGTTGCATCATTAAAGTTTTCTTTATCATACTTGATACTATCAAAAAATCTTTTTAAATCTTCATTCATGTTCTTTATCCTGCCTATTTCCTTTTAATATTATTAACAATTACTTGATTTTTGTCAAACCTTTTTGATGGTTTTGCATCTAGTAATATTATTTCATTTTCTTTTAAATCACTTACTGTTTTAAAGACATCTGGAAAAATGGTGAGTTCAACATTACCTGTTTCATCTGATGCCATTACAAAAGCCATAGCATCTCCTTTTGTAGTGTTAATTTTAGTTACTTTTTCCACCATTAAAGCCATCTTAATATTTTTAAATAAATATTTATTTACATCCTTTACTTTTATTACCCTTGTATATATACTTGCTGGATGATTACCTAAATATGTTCCATAACTTTTTATCTCATCAAGAAGAAGAGTTTTATTATCATATTCTTCCTTTATATCTAATATGGGTTTTGCAAAAGAAAGATCTTCTAGAGAAGCATAATTAAATATCTCATACTTTTTTTCTATCAAAGCTTTACTTGTCATTTTAAAATTAGAAAAAACTGATGCTCTTACTAATATTTCATAAATACTTTCATTAACTATATTTTTATTTTTAATTAAAAAATCATATATATCATGATATTCTTCCTTACGATTATTAATTATTTCATTAATAACATTTTCATTTAAACCTTTTATCATATTAAAAGGAAGAAGTAAACAATCATTTTTTAATTGAAATTGATTATTTGCTTTATTAATGTTTGGTTTAAGTATTTTAATACCATTTTCTTTAAGTTTATTTAAATAATATTTTCTTTTCATATCATCTTTTACTTCACTAAGAAGAGTTATATAAAAATAAACAGGATAATTTACTTTTAAGTATGCAAGACGATAAGAAATAAGTGAATATGATACTGAGTGAGCTTTATTAAATCCGTATTCAGCAAATCTTTTAATTTGATTAAATAAATCTGTTAAAAAAGATTTATCATATCCGTTTTTAAGTCCTTTATTAAGAAAATTTTCTTCTTCTTTAATGATAATATCTTCCTTTTTCTTAGAGATAGCATTTCTAATATTATCTGCCTCATACTCACTATATCCTGCTATTTTAACAAGTATTTTCATAACTTGTTCTTGATATATTATTATTCCCCAAGTACTTTTTAAAACATCTTTTAAACTTTCATGAACATTAACTTCTTTTTTTTCTTTGTTTTCTATATATAAATCAATTTGATTACTTGGTCCAGGCCTTACTAAAGCCATAGCAATAGATAATTCTTCAAAAGAAGAAGGTTTTAATTTAATTAAAGTGTTTTTGGCATAACTAGATTCAAACTGAAAGATATCATCAGTATCACCATTTGCAAATAACTCATAAGTTTTTTTATCATCTAATGGAATACTATCAAAAGTTATATTATCTGTTTTTTCAAGAATATTTTTAATGGTTGTTAAATTTCTTAAAGCTAAAAAATCCATTTTAAGAAGACCTAGCTTTTCTAAGTAATCCATTGTTATACCAGTTCGATTAATATTATCATCTTTGATAACTGGTATTATTTCTTTTAAAGGATTTGATGATATAACAACACCAGCTGCATGAGTAGATATATTTTTCTTTAAACCTTCAAGATGAATAGCAACATCATATAAATCATTAAGTTCACTATACATACTTAAATATTTACTAACTATTTCATTTTCTTTATTATTTTTTAAATTTTTTCTATTATCAATATATTTAATAAATCGATTAAAAACATAAGAATCTATTTTAAATACTTTAGCAAGATCTCTTAATATTAATCTTGCTTTATAAGTGTTAAAAGTAAGACCTAAAGCAACATTATCTTTACCATATTTATCTTTAACATAATTTGTTACTACTTCTCTTTTAGAATCTTCAAAATCAATATCAATATCAGGCATTTTTTTTCGATATGGATTTAAAAATCTTGCAAATGATAAATCATATTTTATCGGATCAATATCGGTAATACCAGTTGAATAACTAACAAGTGATCCGGCTGCGCTACCTCTTCCTGGTCCTACTAAAATATTATTTTTCTTAGCATATAAAACATAATCATAAACAATTAAAAAATAATCAACAAAACCCATATCTTTAATTATATTTAATTCTTCTTCTAATCTTTCTTGATATTCTTTTAAAACAGTATTATTGAATCTTTTTTCAAGACCAACATGAGCAAGTTTACTTAAATAAAGATAAGAATTAGTTTCTTTTCTATATATAGGTATATATCTTTTATCAAAAGGTATTTTAATATCAATCTTATTACTAAAAGATAATAAATACTCATAATCATCTTTAGGCATATTATCAAGAAGATAATCACTATCGGTATGTTCAAATGATTTACCTAATAATTTTAAATAATCAATATATTTAATATCTTCTTTAATAAGACATCTTATATTATTAGAATAAACAATATTATTAGTTAATAATAAAGCATGTTTTTTCTCATCATTAGTACTATAAGATATATAGATATTATCTTTATTTACAAATTCTTTATAGATAGCAATTTCTTTATTTGG
Source organism: uncultured Mycoplasma sp. (assembly GCA_964345805.1). Lineage (GTDB taxonomy): Bacteria > Bacillota_I > Bacilli_A > RF39 > UBA660 > UBA6448. The sequence continues at coordinate 14,124 of CAYFSK010000003.1, read as the reverse complement.
AAGTACTATTAAAATATTATCATCTATTATATCTTCTAAAGCAAGATTTTCTTTATCATAATTAATAGTAATTAACTTTTGATAACCTTCATAATTTTTAGCATATAAATAAAAAAGATGATTATCTATTTTTACTTCAAGACCTATTAATGGTTTAATATTATTACTTTGACATTTAAGATAAAATTCAATGCTTCCATAAAGTTCATCATCACAAATACCACATATATCAATATGTTTTTCTTTTAAAGCTTTAATTAAATCATCAATTTTAATTAAACTTTTAAGTAATGAGTATTCTGTTATGACTCTAATTGGAATTAACATATTATAATTACCTTTCTATAAATATTTTAACATATATAATATGATTTTACCTTTTCTTTTTAAATCTAGATAATATTCTAGATTTATTTTCTTTTCTTGTTAGTACTGTTCCATAAATATTTCCACTAGTTTCTTTATTAATTGCTATTCTTGATTCAAAAACTTGAACTATCATATTATCATCGGTAATGCTTATTACTTTTATTATTGATCAAGGTATAAAGCCTAAGTTTTGTAAATGTCTTTTCTCTTCTTCGGCTCCTTTTAAATATTTAATAATAAAATCATCATTTATATTACAACTACTTAATCTATCTATATTCATATTTAACCTCCCTAAATTTATAAGTTTCTTTCAATTACTATTTTAACAAAGAAAACAATAATTTACATCAGTTAATTTAAATTGACAACTACTCATTATTTTGATAAACTTATACCGATTAGGAGGGATATTCATGGCTACTAAAATAACAACAAGAAAACCTTTAACAGGAAATAGTCGTTCTCATGCACTTAATGCAACTAAAAGAAAACAAAAGCTAAATTTACAAAAGAAAACTATCAATGGTGAAAAAGTAATTGTTTCGGCAAGAGAAGCTAGAACCTTTAATAAAGCAAAATAAAACTGCAAAATGCAGTTTTTATTTTTTTAAATATTTTCTTACCCTTACTGTTTTAGAATTTCTAACTTGGTATGGAGCTAAATTATTAATAGCTTCTCCTAAAACTATTTGAATTCTATCACCATTTTTAAGAGGAACATCAAAAGATGATACTTTACCATTAATTAAAGTTTGCATAATATGTTTGAAGACTTCTTCTCCTAAAGAGGCAACAAAATCAATAACTGTAGAGCCTGAAGGCAGTTCTATAATATCACCATTCATGTTATACACATATATTTTACTTGCAAATATTTCTTTATGTAATTGTTCTACATAACTTGCATCATCTTCATAATAATCATCTATATCTTGCAGAGTTTTAAAAAAACTATAATTTTCTTGTAATGATTGTTGAATTGCTCCTCTATCTTTATTACCATCATAATATCTTAAAATTCCTCTGATATTATTTTCGTCCATTTCATTTGTTTTAATTCTTGCTTGAACAAGCCTGTTTTTAGGACCAAAGACAGTTGTATGCAAAGATTGATACATATTTGTTTTAGGATTATTAATATGATCTTTAATTAAAGAGTTAACTGGTTTATATAAACTATGAACTGCTTCAAGTGCAAGAAAACATTCATCTATTTTATCAACAAGTATTTTTAATGCTATTAAATCATTTATTTCTTCTAAATGATATCCTTGATTTAATTTTTCATATACACCACTTGCATTTTTAAAACGCATAATAATATTGTTATCAATTCCTTTTACTAAAAGTAATTCTTTTATTTGTTCTATCATCTCACTTAAAATACGAAGATGTTCATCCTTTTTATTATTTAATGTATCTTTTATAGTTAAACAAGTAGTAGGATTTAAATATTCAAAAGAAAGTTCGGATAGTTCATCGTGAAGATGATAAGCGCCTAAATATTTAGCAAATGGAACAAATATGTTTCTAGTTTCCTCTGCTTTTGCAATTTGTTTATCTTTGTTTTTAAATTTTAATGTACGCATATTATGAAGTCTATCAGCAAGTTTTACAACCATAACTCTAGCATCCTCATTAATATATTTCATCAGTTTTCTTAAGTTAGCATTATCAACATCTTCGATTGATTGAAAATCAAAGCGTGGGAATTTAGATACGCCCTCTACCAAAGTATATATTTCTTCACCAAAACTAGTTAAGATATCTTCTTTGGTACAAGATGTATCTTCTAAAGTATCATGTAAAAGGCTTGCACAAAGGGTTGCTGCATCAGCTTTCATCTCTGATAAAATACAGGCAACCATTAATGGATGATTTATATATTCTGTTCCATCAGCACGTTTTTGACCGGCATGAAACTTATAGGCAAAATCATAAGCTTTTCTTACAATTGCAACAGCGCCCATATTATATGATGCAACATTTTCAATTAATTTTTCATATAATGTTTTCATACCTTCCTCCCCTTAAAATATAAAAAACAATCAAATATGTGATTGCTTATATATGTTAGTTATCAAAATCCCCACATATCTTTTTTTAAAAATACATACCTCCATAATATATTAATTAATTAAAAAAAGCAAGTTATATTTAAAAATGAAAAAACATCTAAATTAATTAGATGTTTTTATAATAAACTCTTTATCATAATCAATAATTAGTTTATCATGTTCATTTATTTTTCCTTCAACTAAAGATTTAGCAATTAATGTTTCAATATTTTTAGTAACATATCTTTTAATAGGTCTTGCTCCAAATTCTTTTTCATAAGCATCTTCAATTATTTTATCTTTAGCTTTAAAAGTTAAACTAATACTTAAATCAACATTTTTTAAGTTTTCATTTACTACTTCAATTATTCGGTCAAGAACCTCTACTATTACCTTTTTAGATAAACTATTAAATACTACTATTTCATCTATTCTATTAATTAACTCTGGCCTAAATTTAGTTTTTAAAATATTAAGAACTAATTCATTTTTGTTTTCTTCTTTACTATTTAAAATTATATCTGATCCTAGATTAGATGTCATAATAATAATCGTGTTTTTAAAATCAATTAATCTTCCTTTAGAATCTGTTATTCTTCCATCATCAAGGATTTGTAATAAAACATTAAAAACATCAGGATGAGCTTTTTCTATTTCATCAAATAAAACAATTGAATAAGGATTTCTACGGACTGCTTCAGTTAATTCCCCACCTTCATCATATCCTACATATCCCGGAGGAGCACCAACTAATCTTGAAACATTAAATGCCTCCATATATTCAGAACAATCTATTCTTATCATATGTTTTTCATCATCAAAAAGTTCATATGCAAGAGACTTGGCAACTTCAGTTTTACCTACTCCGGTTGGACCCATAAAGATAAATGAACCAATTGGTCTTTTAGGATCTTTAATACCGCTTCTTGCTCTAATAATAGCATCTGTAACCAAACTAATAGCTTCATCTTGTCCTTTAACACGTTTCTTTAAGTTCTCCTCTAAAGTTAAGAGTTTGTCTTTCTCTCCTCCAACAAGTTTAGTAACTGGAACGTTTGTCCAACGCGAAACAATTTCGGCAACTAAATTATCATCTACAGTATCAGATAATATTTGATTTTGCATCGCAAGTTTTGCTTGAGAAAGTTCCATTTCAAGTTGAGGAATTTTTCCGTGCTTAATTTCAGCAGCTTTAGTTAAATCATATTCATTCTCGGCTTTATCCAAAGCAAATCTTAATTCTTCAAGTTTAGCTTTTTTATCATTTATTTCTTCTTTTAAAGACTTTTCTTCTTCCCAAACTTTTTGCATCTCTTTTTGTTTTTCTTTTAAAGACTCCATATCTTTTTCTATTTCTTTTACTTTATTTTTAGATATTTCATCTTTTTCTTTTCTTAAAGCTTCATACTCTATTTCCATTGTCATGATTTGTCTATTTATTTTATCTAAAGATGTTGGAACAGAGTTTGCTTGCATTTTAATAGTAGCACAAGCCTCATCTATTAAATCAATTGCTTTATCAGGTAAAAATCGATCAGTAATATATCTATTTGATAAATTAACAGCTGCTACTAGGGCATTGTCTTTAATAGTAACACCATGAAAGACTTCAAATCTTTCTTTTAATCCTCTTAAAATAGTTAAAGTATCAACATCACTTGGTTCTTTTATTAGTATTTTTTGTAGCCTTCTTTCAAGGGCTCCATCTTTTTCAATATACTCACGATATTCATTTAAAGTAGTTGCTCCAATAAGACGCATTTCTCCTCTTGCAAGCATTGGTTTTAACATATTTCCTACATTTAAAGCCGATGATGATCCAGCACCAGTAATCATGTGAATTTCATCAATAAATAAAATAATATTTCCATCTGATTTTTCTATTTCTTTTAAAACTGCTTTAAATCGTTCTTCAAATTCACCTTGATATTTAGCTCCAGCTACTAAGGCAGATAAATCAAGTTCCCAAACTGTTTTACCTTTTAAATTACTTGGTACATCACCTTTATTAATTCTTTGAGCAAGCCCTTCAACAATAGCTGTTTTACCAACTCCAGCCTCTCCTATTAAACAAGGATTGTTTTTCGTTTTACGAGATAATATTCTAATTAAATTATGAATTTCTTCATCTCGTCCAATAACAGGATCTATTTTATTATTAGCAGCAAGCTTTGTTATATCTCTTCCATATTTTTCAAGTGGATTTATATTATTATCTTCTAAATTCATATTTTCTCCTTTCTTTTTATATTAAAAACTAGTGAATTATTCACTAGTTTGTTATTATTTTATATCGATATATTTTTTAGTAGAATCTTCTTTTGGAACAGTTACAAATAAAGTACCATCTTTGAATTCTGCTTTAACATCCTCTTCTTTAACATTTCCAACATAGACTTGTCTTTCACATTTTTCATGATACTTTCTTTCTCTATGTAGATATTTTCGTCCGTCTTCCCTTTTATCGTTAAAACGTCTTTCAGCAAGAATTGTCAAATAACCATTTGTAATGTCCATTTTGATATCTTCTTTTTTAGAACCTGGAACATCTACTTCGATAATATATTTATTATCTTCCTCGTAAATATCCATTTTCATCATGTTTCTAAAACCACTAGGACTAAAATCAGAGTCTTCTAAAAAACTATCAAATAACATTCTGCTTGGTAGCATACTTTTCACTTCCTTTCTGATAATTTAATTATATAAAAATAATTAGCACTTGTCAAGTTAAAGTGCTAATTATTTTTTATATTATTTTTTATAGACAGTCTGACTAATTATATTTAAATAATTAACTCATCTTCCTCTTGATGATTCTTCTTTATCAGCATGAATATCATTATAAGCTTTTTTATAGTATTCAACCATATTAATATATCTTTTTTGGTCTTGATTAAATACCCAAATTCCTGTTAAAGCACTTAAAGGGACTGCTCCAATCGAGTTGTTTGGTACAATTTCAGCGGGTACTTCAATAATAAAACTAGACTGATCCATATAATAAAGATTTGGACCACCAGCCGACCAGCAAGTCTCGTTTATATTACCATTTCCTTTTATTTTTCCATTTTTCGGTCTTACATAGCCACATTCTAAGATATCTTTTATTTGGCTCACACCTGTATTTCTATATACAAAACCTTCTTTAGTAGACATTGCATAATCACTATTTTTACCAATAGCAAAGTTAGAAATAAAAACTCTGTTTCTTGATTCATATATTCTTTGTTCATCAGTTAACTCTATCATTTTTATCATCCTTTATTGTATTTATACTAACTGGAATACTTATATTATTATCTTTATCTTTAATCCAAATATAATATTTTTTATAATTATATATTGCTATTTCTGCTTGATTATTTTTTATTTCTTTCCAACAAAGATTGGTTTTATTTGGCGTTGACTTTGTTGTTTTTACACAATATTCATACGCATTTCCTAAAGTCTTTATTTTTAATGTGCCATCATCAATAATAAGTGATTCTATCTTTGCATCAATATCATCACCTAATTTAATATAGTATGATTTGTGTTCTTGTTTTTCTTTTAATACATTAGTAATTGATACTACTGAAAAAAGAGTAACAATAACTATTCCCAAGAAAATTACCAGTGATGTTATATTGTTTTTTTTCATTTTTTCTCCTCCGTATAATCTTTAAATAATTTAACATAAATTGGTTTAATTAATTCACCTAATACAAATAGTATAAAACAAACTATTAAAACAATTAAGATGTTTTTAAAACTTATATTACTTACTATGAAATATTTTGATATTCCAGTTGTTAGAACAATAATCTGTATTATAGCTAATATACCAACTCCAGTGGTTAGTCGATAATTGGAAAAAATATTTTTATTAAGAACCGACTTTTTAATATCTCTACACGAGAAGGCAAATAACAATTCATGAATAATTAAGAAAATAAATATTAATGAACCTGTCGTTGAAACATCTTGTGTTTTAATAAAGTATAGGAATAATATTATCATTATAATTGATTTAAAAATAGCACTAATAATTAGTTTTGCTACTAATAAAGGGGTGAAAAAACTCTGATTAGAACGATTAGATGGAGAATCACTCATCAAATCATCACTAGATTTTTCAAAAGAAATCATAATCGCTGGAATTGAATCAGTTACTAAATTAATCCAAAGTAGCTGTAAAGTAGTAAACATTTCCATATTCATTAGCATTGATACAAAAACTAATATTATTTCAATTAAATTACCTGTAAGAAGATATAATATTAACTGATTTAGCAATTGCAATAGCTGTATTAATGCTATCACCAGTAATCATTATTGGCTTTAACCCTGCTTTATAGCATATACTAATAGCATTTGGAACGTTTTCTCTTGGTGGATCCATAATCCCAATTAACCCTAGAAAAACCATATCTTCTTCTGGTTTTTCAAGTTTATTATCTTTATAAGCAAAAGCAAGAAGTCTAAGAGATTCTTTTGATTTTGCTAGTTCTATATCAAAAATTTTGTTTTTAAATTCATCAGTCATTGGCATTATTTTACCATCAAGTAAAAATGCTGAACAATTATTAATAACTGAATCTAAACTTCCTTTACTAAAGGAATATCACAAAAACTAACATTAGAAATATCATAATTTTTTTCTAATTCATTTTCAATATCAAAAGTTTTTTCAGAATATAAGCATTTTAAATTTTGGTGTTTTAAATCTTTGCTAATAGCATCTAAAACTTCTTCTTCACTATTTATTTCAATATTAAAATATTGATTTTCA
>CAYFSK010000003.1:0-6821 GCA_964345805.1 uncultured Mycoplasma sp. | reverse complement strand
AAATATTTTCTGGATTTTTTAAAAATATATACCCTTTTGATGTCCAGTGCCCACATTCATGACAAAAATTATCATCTTCTTCAATGTTATTTGATTTACATTTCTCATTTAAACACTTCATGTACTCTCCTAATATATAGGAGATCACAAAATAACATATTTACATAATAAAGTGTTTTATTGTTTCCTATAAAGCTCTTGATACTCTTTTGAACAGGCCATTAAACTTTTATGATTACCGGTTGCTATTATCTTACCATTATCTATTAAGAATATCTTCTTAGCATCAATAATAGTAGATAGCCTATGAGCTATTGTAATAACTACTCGATCTTTAGAAAATTCTTTAATTGCTTCTTGTACTTCTTCTTGCGTTTTATTATCTAGAGCAGAAGTTGCTTCATCAAAAAGAATTATTTTACTATTTTTTAATAAAGCTCTTGCAATAGCAAGCCTTTGTTTTTGACCACCAGAAAGTTTTACTCCTCCTTCACCAATTACTTCATCATAACCTTTAGGATAAGCCCTGATATATTCATCTATTTTAGCAATTTTACATGCTCTATAAATATCTTCATCACTTGCTTTTTCATTAACTAGCTTTAAATTATCTTTAATAGATAAATTAAAGATATATGGGTTTTGGCTAATAATTGAAATGTTTTGATGAAGCGTTTTTTTATCAAGAGTTTTTATATCAACTCCATCAATGGTAATTAATCCTTCATAATTATCATAACTTTTAGTTAATAAATTAAAAACAGTTGTTTTTCCTGCACCACTTTTTCCTACGATAGCAACATCTTCTTTACTGGATATTTTAAATGACATATTATCAATTACTTTATTATCTTCATAAGCAAAACTAACACTTTTAAATTCAATATCACCTTTAACATTATCTATTTTTGTATTACCAAATTCTTCAATAGGAAATTTTTTGTTATCAAATATTTCTTCGATTCTTTCTTTAGCAACTTTATATTTTACTAAATGCTCTTTTAAAGATGTATAACTAAAAATAAGAGTGTATATCTCTCCTCGGTAAAAAACAATTACAAGAAGATTGGTTAAAAGCAACATATTATTTTTAACAAGATATATTCCTACAGTAAGAAGTACAAAAGTTATAATTATTTTAAGAATTTCAGCTGAATGATGAATTTCCATTCTAGAAAAAGTTAATTTAGTTTCAAGCTTTGTATTATTATCAAGTGCTTTGGCAACATTTTCATTAACTTTATCAGATATACCTAGTTGTTTTATATCTCTAATACCCTTTATTATCTCATTTAAAAGAGTACCACTTTTTTCTCTTTCACCTTTTATTTCATTTGAAATTTTTTTATATTTTTTAAACTTATAAGTCTCAAGAAGATAAATAAAGAACAGGCCTATACAATATATTAAACCTAAATATATATTTAAATAAAGAACATAAAATATAATGAATATTGCTGTTAAAATATTAAAAAAGTTGTATTGAACAACACTAAAAACAGAAAAAATATCTTCAGGATCATTTTTAATCCTTTCTTGAAACTCACCAGATGTTTTCACATCAAAATTATAAGTTTTTAATTTAAAAACTCTTTTTACTATATCATATCTTATATCATATAAAAGTGTTTCTTGTATTTTCCTTAAAACCCTAGTTGCAACAAGTTCAATAATAATTGAAAGTAAAGCAAATAATGAAAATAATAATACAAATATATAAGTTGCCTCAATATCAAAACTTGTTAAACTCGTTACCATTTTAGCCCCAATTATTGGTCTTATAATATTAAAAATAGATATTATAGCAAAGATAAAAAACATTAAAATTATTGGGCCTTTTACTTTTTTTAAATATTTTTTCATATTACCCCTTTTTATCATAATCATCTAGAAAGCTATATTTTATGTTATCTTTTTTAAAACCAAGAACACAGTTTAAATTAACATTACCCATTGATGCAAAAATGTTTTTATCAACATCAATATTTTTCTTTTTTAACTCATCGATTAAATCTTTAATTTCTTCTCTTTTACTATCAAGTTTATCCATATTGCTTTTTTCTAAAAACTTACATGCACAGTTTAAGAAAGTTAAATTATTATCTTTAACCCATGCAACTATTGCCTTTTCTTTTACTAAATAAAGAGGTCTTATCAGCTCAACATCCTCATAATTATCACTACGAAGTTTAGGAAGCATAGTTTGAGCTTCACCTGCATAAAGAATTGATAATAAAGTAGTTTCGATAACATCATTAAAATGATGACCTAAAGCTATTTTATTTGCCCCTATTTCTTTTGCTTTACTATATAATGCTCCTCTTCTCATTCTAGCGCATAAATAACATGGTGATTTTTCATTTAACTTACTTGCACTTGCAAATATGTTAGTAGAAAATATTTCAATTGGAATATTTAATTTTTTAGCATTATCTTCAATTAAAGACAAGTTTTCATCGTTATAACCAGGATTCATTATAACATAACTTACCTTTATTTTATATGGTCCATGTAAGGCAAGCTCTTCTATGCACTTAGCAAGTAAAAATGAATCTTTGCCACCAGAGATACAAACCATTATATGATCATTTTCACTAATAAGTTTATAATCATTTATCCCTTTAGTAAACTCCCTCCATATATCTTTACGAAACTTAGTAATAATACTTCTGGTTACTTTTTCATGATAATTAAGTTTTTTATTCATTTTATCCTTCAAATGAAGCATCTACATAATAGATAGCTCTTTTTTCTTTTAAATATTGTTTTTCATAATTAGTCATAACATTAGATATTGGATTCTCATCATTATGAAGATCTAAAGATATCCTATTAAAGATATACCAGTATTGACTAAGAGTTTCTAAAGAGTATGCAAAAAATCCTTTATTATCTGTCTTTAAAATAATACGTTTATTTTTTCTAAATATTTTATCATATAGTTTTAAAAATGATGGATGAGTAAAACGTCTTTTTTCATCATGTTTTTTAGGCCACGGATCACAAAATGTTAAATAAATGGTATCTATTTCTTTACCAAATATTTTATCTACATCTATGGCACTAGCATTTATTAATTTTAAATTATTTAACTTAAGTTTCTCTAAGTTATTAACTGCCATAACCATTTGTGAATCAACTTGTTCAAGACCTATAAAATTAATATTAGGATATTTTTTAGCCATATCAATAATAAAGTCTCCTCTTCCCATACCAAGTTCTAATTTAATAGGATTATTATTACCAAATAGATCTTTCCATCTTCCTTTATAATCCATAGGACTTTTAACTAAATAATTACTTTTAGAAATTATTTGACTAGCATTTTTAATTACATTATATTTCATCATTTTCCTTCATTTCTAAATATTTTAAAACTCTAATAAATAAAGCTTCTATATCATCATAGGTTATTTTTTCTAAAGCATCTTCCTTAGAAAACCAACCATAACCATTTACTTCATTTGGATCGATTACTATATCATCATTTAAAGCTTTAGCAATAAAATAAACAACTATTTTTTCAGTTTTTCTTTCTTTAACAAAATACTCTATAACAAATCTTTTGGCATATAATATTTTGGCATCAATATTTGTTTCTTCTTTAAGTTCTCTTAACGCAGTTGTTTTTTCATCTTCACCTTTTTCCATATGTCCTTTAGGAAAACCCCAATAATTACCAGGGCTTTGTTTAATTAACAAAAACTGTTTTTCATCATTTATAACAATACATCCACATGATTTTTCTTTTTTCATATTACTCTCCTTTTAATATATCAACAATAGGAAGAAGATTCATTCCAAGTGATCCTTTAAATAAAATATAATCACCACTTTGAAGTATTTCATCTAAATAAGGAATTACTTCTAAAGATGATTTAAACCATCTTACATTTTCTTTATTATAATTATTATTATATAAAACATTTAATGTTTCTTTAGAGTATTCTCCAATTAAAATAACTTTATCAAATTTATATTTTAAAATTTCTCTTCCTAAATCTTCATGAATACTTTTGGTATAATCTCCTAGTTCAAGCATATCAGCAAGACAAATAATTTTTCTTTTAGCTTTAATACTATTAAATTGTTTTAAGGCCAGTTTCATTGAATCTATATTAGCATTATATGCATCATTAACTATTTTTATACCTTTTTTACCACTGATTACTTCTCCTCTTCCATAACTTGGCAAATAGCTATTTAAAGCTTCTTTAATTAAAGATATATCTACATTATATAAATCACCAACTGCATAAGCAATTAAACTATTATATACAAAAGCATCTCCTAGAATATTAATATTTATTTTATTTCCATTAATTAAAAAAGTATTACAATTATTCTCTTCTTTTATATTACTTGTTTTATAATCACTATCATTATTAATACCAACAGTTATAACATTATATCTTTCTTTTAAAGAAGGATATACTTTATGAAGTAAGTCATTATCATTATTAATAAGTAATTTACCATCTTTTCTAAGTCCATCAAGTATTTCAAGTTTTGCTTTTAAAATGTTTTCCCTTGATCCAAGTTTGCCTATATGAGCAGTTCCAACGTTAGTAATAATAGCTAAAGATGGTTTACCTATTTTTGATAAAACAGATATTTCTCCTAAAGAGTTCATCCCCATTTCCGTTACAATTATATCTTCATCATTAAAACGAAGCACAGTAAGAGGAAAACCAATAGCATTATTTAAATTACCTTCATTTTTAAGCACTTTATATTTTTTTGAAAGAACACTTGCTATCATATCTTTAGTAGTCGTTTTACCTACACTACCTGTAATAGCAATTAAGGGAACATTTCTTAAACTTAATTTATATTCAGCAAGTTTTTGTAAAAATAAAATGGTGTTTGAAACCAAAATAATGGTGCCTCTTTTTTCTTTAATAGCATCTTTATTATCTAAAACACATATTTTAGCACCTTTATCAAAAGCCTCTTGATAATAATTATTACCATCTATTACATCAGTTTTAATAGCAACAAAAGTATCGCCTTTTTTAAGTTTTCTTGTGTCAATACAAAAATTTTCTAGGCTTAAGTTTTCATCACCACAAATTAACTTTACATCTAATTTTAAAAGAATATCTTTAACTTGTATTTTATTCATTATAATCCCCTTTCAGAACTAGCTATATTATAGCACGAACAACACTAAAACAACATACTTAGTTTAGTTTATTTTTTGAGAAAAATGTGTTAATATAGTTGACAATTCTTTTAAGGGGGGAATATTAATTATGGAAAAAAACGAAAAAAAGGATTAGTTACTAAAATTACAAAAGGAAAACCATCAAGCACTTTAAAAAAAGTTACTCTTGCAGCATTAGTTACTAGCATGCTTGTTTTAGGTGGTTGTGGTTGGAACAAAAAAATTATTGATGTTAACTATAAGTTTAATAAAGCAGTAATGAATAATATCGGTGGTAATGTAATGATTATGGATATTAAAAAATGGAATGATTACGATGATGGTGTACAACTAGAAGTAATCACCAAAGATGGTTTAGTAATTCTTACTAACACTATTGAAACAAAACTGTTTTATGATGATGGTTCACAAACTTCTGTTGAAGATTTTGCCAAAGCTTGCTTCGGTCAAGATAAAAATATCGTTTATTACGAAGATATTAATAGAAGTCGTAATAGATAAATTATATATAATTACTTTAAAAAACTGTAGATATTAATTATTTACAGTTTTTTTATTGTTTTATTATATATTTTCATAAACTTTATATTGTCATTTACTCTACAAGTGATTTTATAAGTGATCCAATTGCTACTCCTATTAGTGTTATAAATAAATACCATGAACTATGAATAAGAGCGCTTGCGTCATAGAAGATAAGAACCGAAGGAATAAAAAGAAGTGATACACCAACTGGATAAATATGCTTTACTTTCAAATCAGATTTATATCCAAATATTATCGATAACAAAAACGATAAAAAGATGCTTGTTAAATTAACACCTAAATGATCAAGCCCATGTGGAAGAAGAGGAAATATATAAAAAAGAAGTAACTGAATAAAAACAATATTTAATTCCCATATAAGTTCTTTAAAATAGTTTTTATTTTTCTTTCTTTCCATTTTTCTAACAATTTTATCTACTTCATCCCATGTAGATACTCTATCATATGGAAAAAGAATACTTTTATTATAATAATCATTAAATAAAAGACATTTTATACCTTTATTTGTTACATCTTCAATATTAAAGTGAGAATCATCAATAAATAGGTCAATCCCAAGATCTTTACATATTTTTCCTTTTTCTCTATTACATATTAATCTATCATACTTAAGACCATATTTTTTTAGTTGCCTTTCAGTACTATGATAAGGGTCTTTATAATATCTATTACTTCTTGCAGTAATTATATAAACTTTATGCCCTCTTTTTTTAAAGTTGTTAATTACTTTAACAGCATTTTCTTTAGGAGGAATATTTTCAAAATTTTTTTCAAACAAATCTAAAAACTCTTCTATTTCTTCAGAAGATACGTACTTATCTAATTGCATATAATAAATATCTTTTTTTAATAAATCAGATCTATCAATTCCAAGCTTATCATTTAAAATAATTTCATTAAAATAATCACACGATGCTGATATTGTATCATCTACGTCAATTCCTATTTTCATTTATTCTCCTATTAGTATACATTATTATCATACTATAATATTGTTAAAAAGCCAATTGTTACTTTTATGGTCCTGGAACTCCTGCTATAAAGGTAGTATTACCTACTCCTCTCCAAGTATTCCAGAAGTTCATATTACCAATATTCCAAGTTAAAA
>CAYFSK010000002.1:8817-83600 GCA_964345805.1 uncultured Mycoplasma sp. | reverse complement strand
GGCTAAGACAATTTTATTCAATTTGTCCTCACACTTTTTCATTAAATATAAGTTCCTTTAATACAATTTCTTCTGCAATATTTTTGTAATTATTCATTTTTTGTACCCACAATAATTGATTTTCTTCCTTTAAGTTCTCATTTAAATCTTTATCTTTTTCAGCAAGTTCATTTATTAAGAATTTTACTTTTTCTTCTGCTTCTTTACCGACTGAAAAAAGAAAAGTATTTAGTTTGTCCTCAATAATTAGTCTTTGATATAAAACTTTATTATTCTTTTTCAGATAGTCAAGTTTTAATAATCCGTATTTGTTAAGATTTTTAGTTTCATCCTTTGTAATATTTTTTTTCATTTTTCATTTATCCATTTCTTTACTTTTATTATAGTTATCTATAAAATCTATATTTTTTGTTTTATTATTGTATTTAAAATAACCAATATCATTATTTGTATCTATGGCTTTAATTGTATATCTTTCAATTAAATAAATAACAATAGCATCAGTATTAATAGTATTTTTTAAGTAGTTTAAAACTTTATATTGTTCAACTGTATTAACCTGATTTTTAATAATATTATTTTTATTTAATAATTTCATAATTAGTAAGTCCTTTCTTTAACATATTTCTGTTTTAGGTATTAGCATTACTTGGTCTATAATAGTTTCATTACTATACAAAGGGCAATGTATAATACCATCATAATAGAAATGTTCTGAAGCAAGTGTAAGTAATATTTTTCTTTCATCATTTGAATACTCATTCTTTTCTAGCTTTTGAAGTGATAAAACATAGTAGTTTTTAGAGTAATCACTAAGTTCATCAGTAGTTATTAACTCTTGATATTTAATACCAATATTATTGTTCTTTAAAATATCATTTAAGTATTCTAAATACTCTTTACAACTTCTAGATATAAATTCATCAGTAAACTTAATATTTTTGATTTCAATGTTGTAATTTTTATCTCTTGTAATTTCTATTTGCGATACAAGTTTATTTAATATATCTCTTTTTGCTTTACGATTTAAACTATCCCACATAAAGGAAAAGCCAAGTTTATTAAATAACAAATAATCATCTTCTTTTTTATAATCAATTTTTTTAAGTAGTTCTACGGTATATTCTTTAAAGTCATCATCAGGATCTAGTAATTGCTTTTTCTTATTTAATTTTTCAATCTCTTTTTTGATAACTTCGTTTTTATGATTGATAGCATCTACATTTAAGTTTGATGATAGGTATAAATCTACTAACTTCTTTTCTTGAATTTTTAGTTTTTCTATTGCTTTATCAATATCACTTATGTCCTTTGATTTAGTTGAATTTGATACAATTATTTCATTATTCATATCATACATGTATCTAGTTAGTTCATTTAAAACTCTACCTAATTTCTTTTCAATCTTATCAGAACTATAATGAAGTCCTTTTACTTTACAATTAACATTTTTACAAGTTAAATGGTAATATTCTTTTTTGTTTGGTGTTCCACTATATTTATAAGAAATAGTAGAAGATAAAATATTACCACATTCAGGGCATTTAATTAGTGAAGTAAATAAATGTATATGTTCTCCATAATTAGGGTGCTTATTCTTCTCTAAATTCTTTCTAGTAATGTTCCAAGTCTTTAAATCAATAATTGGTTCACAGTAGTTTTCAACTTTTAATATATCTTCAGGTTTTCTTTTATATTTACCGTATTCAAATATTCCAATATAAATAGAATTAGTTAATATTTTATAAACTCTATCGGCTTTCCATTTGCCTTGTTTTAAATAAGCATTATTATCTTTCATAATAATAGCAATATTTCTTGTTGAATGTCTTTCTTTACATAACTCAAATATTTCTTTAACAACTTCGGCTTCAATAGGTTCAATTTCTAAATGACCTGTTTCTTTGTTTCTTGTATATCCATAAGGTGCTTTACTAGGGTGGATATGTTCCATAGCCATTTCTTCCATAGCTCTTTTTGTTCTTGCTCCAATTTCTTTTCTTTCTCTTTGACCAAACACTAAATTCATTCCATAAATCATTTCACCATTAGCAGTACTTACATCAAATGGTTCAAGTATTAGTTCTAATTTAACATCGTGTTCTTCTAAATAATTAAGTAGCCAAAAACCATCATAATTACTTCTTGTAAGTCTATCTACTTTAATAGCAACTAATTTATCAATTTTCTTTGCTTTAATGTCTTTTAATAATCTTTGCATTTCTGGTCTCATTAAATCTTTTCCTGAATGACCGGCATCATTATAAACATCAATAATGTCATAGTTTTTCTTTTCACAATATTCTTTAATCATTCTAAGTTGTGAATCAATAGAATAACCGTTATCTTTTTGGTCGTCAGTTGAAACTCTAACATAAACTCCACATCTCACAAAATCATCTCCTTTCTTTTTTATTTGAGAGAAGTTATCCTCTCACTTGTTTGGCACTTTATAAGCAAAAAGTAAAGTCTAAAATTATAATTTTTTTAAAATTTTACATATTTCTTGCAATGTATATTTTTCATTATGTTCTTTCACATAAAATTGTTTATTAGATATTTCATTAACTTTGTACTCATAAATAGTGAGTTTTATAGGAGATAATATTAAGTATTCGGTAGGCTCAATAAACTTTAAGTTTGTGTTTTCAAGAATTTTAACCTTGCCATTTCTCGTTTTATAGTCATAGCATTTAATAATATCAATAATAGTTGAGTTAGGTTTTAATCTTTCTATTGTTTTAAAATTAAGCATTAAAAAAATGTCCTCCTTCCTAGAAAGAGAACATCTATATATGTCTTCCAAGCTAACAGTGGGTTAGATTTTAGACATTAAAAAACTTACGACACCATAATAGGTTCGTAAGTTGTATTCAATTGGAGCAAGTGAGCAGAATCGAACTGCCGTCTCAGCCTTGGCAAGGCCGCATACTAACCGCTGTACTACACCTGCATATGTGTATTTTACCATAAGACTGACAATTTTGGCAACATTAATTGATAAAAATTGATGGTATTGATATAATTATTTAGATAAGAAGGAATTAAATGAAAAAAAGGTTACGTAGTATATATAAAAAAATAATTGAATATGTATTAACTAATAGATTATTTTTATCTTATGTAATTATTTCCATTACTGGAACTATTTTTTTTCGTATAAACATACTAAATTCTTTTGCTAGTCCATTGCCATTTTTTGCTGACTTAGGTGTTATTTTAATATTTGGTTCTCTAGGTTATTTTATTAAAAGTAAAAATCAATTTAAACATCTATTTCTTTTATTATGTATTTTTTCTTTAACAGAAATAGTAAATGCCATTTATTATGTATTTTTTACATCTTTTGCATCTTTTGGTGATCTTGCTACTTTATCTCAAGTTGAAACAGTAGGAGGATCCGTATTTGAAAAGTTAAAAATAGCTTATTTAATTTATGCCTTTGGTCCAGTTATATTTTATTTTATTCATAAAAAACTTCTTTCATCATCATATTATAATATTATGGAAAAAATTGAAAAAAATAAAAAGATGGCTCTTCATACTTTTGAAATAGGTTTTCTATTAATTATTCTTACCTTTTCATTTGCAACTAAAAAAGATTATTCTCGTCTTACTAAATTATGGAATAGGGAATATGTAGTTAAAAGATTTGGTGTTCTTTTATATCAAGGTAATGATTTAATCCAATCTTTAAGACCTAGATTTAGTAGTTTAATTGGTTATGAAGATGCTAAAAAAATATTTGATGAACATTTTAATAGTGAAGAGAGTAAAGAATATACTAATAAAAATAAATATACAAAAATACTTGAAGGGAAAAATGTCGTTTATGTTCACATGGAAAGTATGCAAAACTTTTTAATGGAATTAAAGTTTAATAATCAGGAAGTAACTCCTAATTTAAATAAGATAGCTAAAGAAGGAATGTTTTTTTCAAACTTTTATCCTGAAGTATCAACAGGTACATCTGCTGATACAGAATTTACTTCTTTATCAAGTTTAATGCCATCTGCAACAGGGACTGTATTTGTTGGTTATTATAATCGTAATTATATAACGTTACCTAAACTATTATCTGAAAATGGATATCATACTTTTAGCATGCATGGTAATTATTCATCAATGTGGAATCGAAATAAAGCTCATCCCTCACTTGGATATAAAGAGCTAATTTTTAAAGAAGAATATACTTTTACTGAAGAGGATGTAATTAATTTAGGAATAAATGATAAATTATTTTTTAAGCAATCAGTTGAAAAGTTAGAAAGAATAGAAGAAGAAAATTCTAATTATATGGGAACAATTATAACACTTTCAAATCACTCCCCATTTACGTTTAAAGATAAATATGGTTATTTTGATTTAACAACTACTCATGAAATAGTAAAAAATGATGGTCAAAAAGAAATAGTTACTAGTAATTATCTAGATAATACAGCTGTTGGAAATTTTATCAGAAGTGCTCATTATGCAGATTCAGCGTTAGGTGATTTTATAAAATATTTAAAGGAATCAGAATATTTTAATGATACTTTGTTTGTTTTTTATGGCGATCATGATGCTAAATTATCAAGAAGAGAAATGAACTATTTATATAATTATAATTATGAAACAGGAGGCATTTATGAAGAAAATGATGCAAGACACTCTGGATATGATCAATTTAGTCATGAGCTTAATAAAAAAACACCGTTAATATTTTGGACAAAAAATAAAGATTTACAAAGATATTTTAAAGGTGAAGTAAAATATTTTATGGGAATGATTGATCTTCAGCCAACTTTACTTAATATGCTAGGCTTAAAAAATGAATATGCTCTTGGCCATGATATTTTTAGTATTAAAGATAATAATATTATACCTTTTCCTAATGGTAACTTTTTAACAAAAGTACTATATTATAATAATTCAACAGGAAAGTTTAAAGTTAACAATAATAAAGCAATAATTGATGATGATTATATTAGCACAAGAAAAGAAAAAGTAGAAAAGCTTTTAGATATTTCTAACTCAATTATAGTTTATGATTTGTTAAATAAAAAGGAAGATAAAAATGAATAGAAGAAAAAGAAAAGCAAGAAAAAAATATACTATATTAATAATAATTATTTCATTACTTGGCATTATTTGCTATTTCTTTGTGTTTGATAAAAACTTATTTAATAAAAATAGTAATGAAGATTATGCTATTAAAGCAAGAGATTCAGCTTTACTTAAAGAAGAATTTAATATTTTAAAACAAAATTATTATTCTAAAGATATAGATTATGAAAGTTATGCTAAATCTATTAGTAAATTATTTATTATAGATTTATATACCATTGATAACAAAGATAATAAGTATGACGTTACCTCATCACAATATGTTCATCCTGATATAAGAAGTAATTTTAAATTAAATGTAGGAGATACTTTATATAAATATCTTGAGGAAAAAAGTAGTAGAAAAACTAAATATCCGGAAGTTAAAAGTATTAAAATATTAGAATTTAAAGAAGATAAATTTACTTATGATAAAAAAGAATATGATTCATATACCGTTTCATTAATGTGGGAGTATAAAAAAGATTTAGGTTATGATAAAAAAGGTGTGCTTAATATTATAAAAGAAGATAAGAAGCTTTATGTTGTTAAGTATCAAGCGGAGGCCTAATTATGAAGAGAATAAAAAGAAGGCTTAGAAAAGCAAGTGGTTTTTCAAAATTTTTATATTTATTTTTAATTGTTTTATATATTGTTAGTTTTCTATTTTTTGCAGCTCATATAATTTCTTTAGCAGGTATTGAAACAATTATTAGGTACATAATACTAATTTTAGGTGTTTTATATCTATTTTATTATATAAAAGTTGGTTTAAGAAAACTGGTAAAAAAGAAATATCCTAGTTATTATCTATTATCTTTTATAACCATTATAATTATAAGTGTTTATTTAGTGACTTCAACAGCAATGAATTTCTTTTTATCAGTGATTGGTAATATTAAAGAACAAAAGTATATAACTTATTCATCAAATTTAATTGTTTTAAAAGATCATAAATTAACAAAAAATAGTGTTATAGGAATGATTGATGATAAAGAAGATATTGAAGGATATATTCTTGCAAACAAGATTATTAAAGAAAATAAATTAAAACAAACTATTAAAAAATATGATGATTATTTTAATATGTTATATGCTCTTTATGATAAAAAGGTTGATGGCATTTTTGTTTCAGGTAATTATAAAACTATTTATGGATCGGAGGAAGATTTTGCAAGTATAGATGATGATACTAAAGTAATATATGCTAAAAAGGAAAGAAGATTAAATAAGTCGGTTAAAAATACTTCTACTAAAAAGTTAACAGATCCATTTACAATTCTTGCTATGGGTGTTGATAGTGAGTTTGATGGATTAGATACTAATTCTGCTTTTAATGGAGATACTTTAATTGTAGCAACATTTAATCCTAAAACATATAATGTCACATTATTAAGTATTCCTCGTGATACAGTTATTAAAATTGCTTGTAGAAATAAAACATTTAAGATAAATTCATCAGCTGCCTATGGAAATCAGTGTGTGATTGATACTGTTGAAAGCCTAATCGGTATAAAAATAGATTATTATGTAAAAATAAATTTTAAAGGAGTTGTTGATTTAGTTGAAGCTTTGGGTGGTATTGAAGTAGATGTAGAACCACCAACAGCAAACTTTTATTGTGGTAATAAGATATGTGAACAAGATAGTTTAAGAAGATGGGGTGAACATACTATATATATGGATACGGGACTTCAGAATTTAAATGGTGAGCAAGCACTTGCTTATGCAAGATGTAGGCATTTATATGCATCTTCTGACTTAGCTAGAAATAAACATCAACAAGATGTTATTGTTGCAATTGCTCAAAAAGCTATAAAAGCTAGAAAAATTAATGATTTAAAAAAGATTATCAATGCAATTAGTAATAATATTTCAACAAATATGAGTACTAATCAAATATTATCTGGTTATGATGCTGCTAAAGATATAATATTAAATATTGTTAAAGAAAATGATTTTATTGATATTGAAAGAGCCTATTTAGAAACATATCCACTTGCAATTATTGGAACAACAGATTCTAAAAAAAGATCTGCTTTAGGCTATTATAAAGATAGTATAGAAGAAATAACTAAAGAAATGAAAATTAATTTAAATTTAGAAAATAAAAATCTTATTAAAACGTTCTCTTTTGATATTAATGAGGTTTATGAACCAAGAGTAATAGGTAAAGGTAAAAGAAAAATTCCTTCATATCAAAGTTTGAATAACTTTGTTGGTAAAAGTAAAAATAGTGCAGAAGATTATTGCGATAATAATAATTTATCTTGTGAGTTTACTTATATTGATGAAAATAGTCAGTATTATAAAGAAGATTATGAGGAAGATATTATTTCTTATCAATCACCACTTGCTTATACACTTCTTGATGATATTAAGAAAGTAAACTTCTATGTTATAGGTAAAAAAGATGACAAAAAAAGTGGTACATAAGTACTACTTTTTCTTTTTCTTTTTATTAATACCATGAGTTTTTTTCTTTTTCTTTCTAGGTGTAGGCTTTTTCTTAGTTGCACTAATATTATAGTATCTTTGAGTATTATTTTCTTTATTACTTGTTTTCTTTTCAACTTCTTTTTTAACTTGAGTTTTTTTCTTAGTTGTTTGCTTTTTAATTTTAGGTTTTTTAACTTCTGATTTTTTAACTTTTTCTTTAACATCAACAGTAGTCTTATCATCAGATGTCTTAATAACTGGTTTATCTAATTTATCAACAGTAGGTTTTTCTTCTATAATAATAGGTTTTGGTTCAAAAGTAGTATCAACTTTTGCAATAGCTGGTTCTTTTTTCTCTTCGAATATTGGTTTTGGAATAATATCTTTATCAGTTACAACAGCAATAGACTTTTCATTTTCAATAACTGGTTTTGGAATAATAACATCTTTTTTATCGTCTTTAAAAACTTCCCTTAATAATAAAAACACTATTAATAAAAGAGTAAATAAATAAATACTTATTAACGAAATGAAAACAATATCAATTGGATCAAAGTTCCTACCCATAATCTTTCCCTCTTTAATATATCTATCTTTATTTTAGTATAATTTTGAGTTAAGTCAAGGAAAGATTTAAAATTTTAAATAAATATATTATAAATGTCTGTTATTGTTTACAATTTATTTTAAAACATGTTATAATTGATTTATAATAAAGGGTGTGAATTAAAATATGGAACTTGATGAAAAGACCAGATCGTTACTAGGAAAATTATATAATTTACGTTCGGAAGACAGCGTAATTCTTCTTAAGATGGAAGAAGAAAGACAAAAAGCTTTATCTATAAAAGAGAAAGCTAGTCTTGAGAAAAATGAACTTGAATCTATAATTAATTCTTTATTAGAAGAAGAAAATGTTTTGAAAAATGAAGGACAAAATTTAGAAAGAGTTCTTGATGCTATTAATGCTGATTCTTTTAAAAATATTTTAAATAATTTAAATATTGAATTTGATCCGGATAGTATAAAAAAAGAAGTTTCTTTAAAACTTCCAGAAACACTTGAAAAAGTATCAAATGAAAAAGTAGAAGCTAGTGAGAAACTTATTAAAGTTGAAGAAGAAATGAATAACGCAATTATGAGGATTGAAGAACTTGGAATTAGAAAAGATGAAGCTGTATATAATCAATCTAGATTAAATAGAATATTTGAATTAGCATTAAGTAAAAACATTAATATTACAAGAGATGAAATAACTTCACTTCTTGCTAAATTTGATTTCAACGAAGAAGAGCAAAGAGAAGCAGCTAAAATATTAATGTTCCCAGAAGACGGACTTTTTGAATATGACAAAAATCCGGCTCCAATAGTTGAAGAAGCTCCAAGTGAAAAAGAAGTTGTTATTGATACTACAATCGATTTTAAAGAAATAAAAAAAGAAATAATTGATTCAACAAAAAATAATACACCCGAAGTAAAAGCAGAACTTAAAGTTAGCGAAAAAGATGAGTTAATAAATTTATTAGAAGAGCTTGGATTTGATCATTTAGAAATAACAAATGATGATTTTAATAAATTAATGGATAATTATGACAAAGATATAATAATTAAAAATGTTGCAGAAATTGAAAAGCATGAAATAGATAAAAAATTATTTAATGAAAATGTTGAATTATTTTATGATAAAGAACTAGAAGAAAAATTAAATGTGTTATCAAAAATTGGTAAAAAACCAAATGATATTTTCTTAAATTGTAGTATCTTAATTAAATATAATTTAAATGATTTAAATAATGCAATAAAAATATTAGAAGAAAGTGGTCTTGATCCAAAAGTAGTGCCATTAATGGCGTATTAGAGGTATAAGTAATGGGAAGTATTTCAAGTAAAATAAATACAATTGGTTATAATAAAGATAATGATTCTGTAGGCGCAAAGTTTATGGGATCTTTATTAAGTGAAATATCTTCAACAGAAAACATTGAAAAAATCACTACTTATCTGAAGGCAAAAGGAATCGAAATAAAACCAAGTAACTGGAAAGTGTTTTCGGTACCTTTTGAAATTATTCAAAAAAGGTATGAAGAAATGGCTGCTCTTGGTGAAGAAGAGATATATAAAAATCCTGATAATTTATGTAAAAACACATTAATAGATAGAGTTAGATATTTTAAAGATAATAATATTCCTTTAAAAGAAGAGAAAGGTAAATATAAAATAGAACTATTAAATATAATAGATTTTCAAAAAAAGTATCCAGATGCAATAAAAAAAGATGATGAAATTAAAATAAATCCTGTAAATTCCGAGGAAGAAGTTATTGAAAATCCTTTATCACTTGGTAAAAGATTAAGACAAAAGTATTTTAGTGATAGTGATACTGAAGAAAAGTTAACACAAGTACAAAGCGAAAGATATTTAAGATTAGAACCAATTTTAGATAAAATAATAGAAGACGTATTAGGCAGTCAAACTCCTAAAGAAAAAGCAAGAACATATCTAAAAAGTTTAATTGTATCAGATACACCTCAAGATAAACTAGTTTTATATTATTCAATTATTCACGGTTTAAATCTTACGGATGATGTTTTAAATAAAATAAAAGAGAGCATAGATTATGAACTACAGGTTTTACAAGTATCCAATGAAATCTCAGGAGGTAGGACCTCATGAAGTTTTTAGAAAAATTAGGGTTTAGTAAAGATAGCATTACTCAAGTAAATGAAAATGCTCCAGAAGCCATACTAGAAGTTATTAAAGCTCAAAGAGATCTTGTAACAGAAAATATTATATATCTAAAAGAACTTGGTATAACTAATTATCAAGAGATATTTATAAAATATTATGATATCTTTTTACTAGATAATAGTAATTTTAAAGAAATCTTTGATAAATATGATAGACAAGACTTAATCGATAAAATAAATAAAAATATAAACATAGTTGAATATTTATAAACTATGTTTTATTTTGTTTTAATTCGATAAATATTAAATGATGGTTTGTTTAAAAATCTCATTTTTAGTTTGCTTGTACCTATGCCATATGATACATACAATTGTTTATTATCTTCATAATAATAAGTGTTATTATAATTTTTATTGCCATCATTTTTTATTAATCCTTCATAAAAAGGTATTCTTATCTCTCCACCTAAATTACCAGCAAATGCAACCAAAGGGATAGCCGTGCTGTTTATTTTATTAAAATCATCTGCATCTTTTAAAAGTAAAAAAATTAAATTATGGTTTAGATTTTCTTCGGGTAAAGGTATGTTTTCTAAATCATTGGTGCTTGCAATTAAAATAGGATTAATATCCTTATGAAAAAAATATAGTGAGCTGTTATCAATAATTGTATAATTATTGTTTGCAAGTAAATCTTTTGAAGTATCATTATCATATTTATCTAAAATTGCATATTTATATGCATCTATAGTAATTGAACTTAAAAGCTTATTAATTTCTTCTTTAGTCTTATCATTAATATCTTTAGAGATTAAATTGCCCGTAAAAATAATAATCGTAGGATTAATCTTATTAATATCTTTAGTAATTTTATTTGCCATAGAAAAATTTGTTTTATCATTAAACATTGTATCAGTAAAATGAACTATTTTTATATCATCATAATGACATGAAGCATTACTAACATTAATTGTATACTCATTAATTTTATAATTAAGAGGTTCTATATAAATGGAATATAAAATAGTAGTAATAAATACTATAAATAATAATAATAAATATTTTTTCATGCTGTAAACACCAACAATATTAATATAAATGAAAATAAATTATTTAAAAAGTGAATCAAAACAGAAAAGAAAATGTTATTACTTTCAAAATATATTAATCCAAAGGAAATGCCCATAATTGAATAGGGAATAATAAATAACATTTGTGAAAAAGAAGTTACGGAAATAACGTGTAATAATCCAAATATTACACCAGTAGATATAGCAAAAGCCCATTTATTTTTAAACATATCTTTAAAATTAAGTCTCAATAATACTTCTTCATAAAATGGTGCAAAAAGACACATTAAAATAAATGAATATATTGGTTTTTGAGTAACAAGTTCTCTTGCGATTTGTTCATTTTCAGCAATTCCTTCGACGAAAAAAGCAATTAATATGTTAGAAAATATCATAATAGCATAACTAATTAAATAAAATTTAAAGTATTTAAAAAATTGTTTATAATCACCTTTAATAAAATTTTTAAAATCATTGCTTATCTTATTCCTATATATTATTACAAGAATTATTATTAATAAAAGAGTAATAGTAGTATCTATAATAAGACTTTTTCCTTCAGCATTAAAAATAGAATTAAGAATAAAATTAAATACATAAAACCCAATAACAATAAAAAAAGGATAGATATATTTTTTAATATTTTTCATGTTAACCTCAAACAAATAATAACACAGATATTTTTTTCTTTCAATTTATTATTTTACAATTGAAAAAGAACGCTTGCTATGATAAAATTTAAATGATAGGAGAGTGTTTATAATTGAAGGCTATTAATAAACTTTTAATCATTATTATAGTATTTTTTGTTGGAGTAAAGCCAGTCTTTTCTTTGTGTGACTACAAAGAAAAAGCAACACTCAATGAAGAGGTATCTTATATTAAATTTAATTATCAAATAGTTACAAAAACTTGTACTAATGAAGATAATTGGTGTGGATATCCTGAAGAAAGTGAAGGAGGCCCAATATGGTCTTTTGACATACCTAAATTTGAAATATCTTTATTAAATGTTAATAATAAATTTGATTTTAAAATCGAAAAATCAGTTCTTAAAAAAGGCGGAGTAGATGCTATTGCAACTGAAAAGCTTTTAGATAAAGAAAGAGAATATTATGGTACTTCTGCAATTAATGGAACAATTACTTTTAATGATGAAGATGTGGAGAGTATTAAACAATATAAAATTGAAATTAGATCTTCAAATCAGACTAATTGTCCTGGAGAGTTATTAAGAGTTCTTTATAAAAATACACCAAGAGAAAATCCTTATTCATATACTGCTATTTGTTCTAAGTATGCATATTTGCCTGAATGTGAAGAATATACTTTTTTAAGTGAGATAACTCTTGAAGATGTAGAAAAAGCTATAGATAAAGAAAAAGTGCAAGTAAAAGAACCTGAGGAAAAGAAAAAAACAAATATAATCCTTCCGATAGCACTGGTAAGTGTTGGCGTAATATCGATTGTTGTGGCAATCTTTATTATAAGGAGGAAAAGACGATGAAGAAGTTAAATAAAATATTCGTTCTTTTTTTGATTTTCTTAACCCTTTTTATATATAAAATTGATGTTTTTGCATACAAGCAAAAAGTTGATAGTTCAGTAATTCGTACTACTGATAGATATAAATATCATTATACAAGATCTGCTAAAAAAGGTAGTAAATATAAATATGAAAATAGATATATTGTAAACGGAAATGATTATTGGTGTTTAGATCCATCTGCAAAAGGAAATTCAAAACAAGGTTGCAAAACAGAACTTACCATTGATGACAGTACTTCTGCAGCTTTAAAAATGATGTCTCTTATTGCTGTAATGGATATAAATGCATATTGTGGTACTGCTTTTGGTGATCTTGAAGTTTATCAAGCTAAAACATTTGCGATAAGGGCTATAAACTGTGGCAATGGTCTTTGTGTTGAAGGTGGAATATCTAAATCTTCAAATAGTATTTTTGATGCTTTATATAATAGGCCTGAAATAGTAGTTATTGATAAACCATCACATGTAGAAACGTGTGTTAAATCACTAGTTCAACATGCAAAAGATTGTAGTAACAGTGGTTTTACTGGTGCTAATTGTACTATATCTAGTGGTGGTGGAAATAACAAACCGGTGGTAAAGTTTCATAGTCCAAGTTTATTTGTAAATGAAGCAGAATCTAGTGATACTTTGCAATCAAGACATATGTTTATCAGGGTTGATCTTAGTGATTTTAGTGATGCTGGAAGCTTTACAATAGGTGGTGCTAGCGTAACAAATAGAAATTCTACTATTTCTTTTGTTGGAGCATCTAATAAGTTTTCTAAAGACATTGAAGATTATAGAGAAAACGCCATGGCAACAAATGCTTTTCAATTATTTTCATCATCAGTTGTAAATAATGGGGGAGCTAAATCATTAACATTTTATATTGCATATAAAATAAATACCATTGTTGATTTAAACGCAACTCCAGTATGTAATAGCAAAGCAATTATTAATTATAATTATTCATATCCTAGTAGTCAGGCAACTATATATTACTGCCCACCTGGAAATAATAATCAAGCTTTCCTTGGTGCAGAAATGGGAACAGGAACAGGTGGAGAAACTCCAGCTGATGGAACACATGAAACCCCATCAATTGTTGTGTGTGATCCAACCTGTGATCCAATATTTGATATTCCTCTTATATGTAAAGATGGTATGACTTATGATACTGATGGTAATATAAATGGTTCCTTTAAAGAAGGATATGATAAACAAGGAAAACTTAATATTAAAAGATGTATTATAAATAATACTGATAAAAAAGGAAATACCTATGAAAATAGATCGATAGGATTAAATAATAATCCATATTGTAGTGTTTTTTGTAAAGAAGATTTAAATGTTAAATTACCATATAAAAGACAAACATATAATGGAAGATATTTTGATATACCAATATATCTTGAAGGAACCCAATCTTGTTATACTGATGAGTTAAATTATGCCAAGTTTGAAGAGAATTTTGCCGCATGTGGTGGTAATAGAGCATGCGAAAAAACTCATGTTGATTTATATAATCAGTGTGCTTCTTGGACAGCAAGTTATAATTTTTCACCAAACTTATCATATAATTATGGTGAATCATGTAATTCAGGAAGTAAAAAGTTTATTAATTTACCAAACACTTTAGGTGGTCCATATAACACATATGTTTTTCCAGATGGTCTTCAAGTAGGAGCAGCTACAACAACTTATTGTGCAGGAAGTATAAATGATGATTATAGTTGCCAAAGTGGTGCAAGAGCTAATAATTACATGACAAATTATAGAGGTTATCAAATTACTGCTATAAAATATATAAAAGCAGTACAAACAAAATTAGGAAAACTAGATACCAGGAGAGTATATTATACAAATAATTCAACAGGTCAAGTAGAAATACACGCATCATCTCCAAACGATGCAATGTATGTAGATGGTCTTCCTATTGCATATGATACACCAAAGGGAATATATTATTATAAAATAACATTAAATGGAATAGGGACATTTTATGGAGAAAATAGAACTGGAAGAATTTATGGAACATTAAGAAAAAGTTTAAGTGATGGAAGAACAACAACTGCACCAGTAGATTTATGTAATCCTGGTCAAACATTTAATAATAATTCATATGGTTGTTCGTACTCAGTAAATCAAGATGAAATAATATGTAAATATGAAGGAAGAGATATTCCTATTAGTGATTGTGATAGCTTAAATTTACCAGGAGTAAATCCACTAGATGGATATAGTCCTGAAGAAATAGCAATGTGTAAAGAAGAATTATGTCCATTTTGTGTAGATTCAAATAATGTAACTCATACTTTGCAAGAGTGTAAAACAGGTGGTTATTATAAGCCTGATGGAACAATAGATAAAGATACTTGCTTAAGTGCACTTTGTCCTTGTCCAAATTGTGAAATAACTTGTGTTGGGGCATGTTGTAGTGGAGTATGTACAGATCCAAGGGCAACATATCCAAAAGGTCCTCTTAATTTAACGCTGGATTATCGAACTATAACTGCATCATCAGTAATGCCAAATAAAGATAGTATTGGAGCAAATTGGGATATAGAAAGTGAAAATCCGATAATAAGTGAAAAAGCAAGTAGAACAATAAGTGAAATAGAAGGTAGAGCTAATAAATATAATGACAAAGCAGCTTTAGAAAAAGATAAAGATATGTTAGCCGATATAAAAGATTATAAATTTAAGATAATTTTAACACCAAGTTTAATTCAATGGTTAAAATCATACAATCATTCTAGAGCAAAAGGAAATTATGGAGATAAAACATTAGAGTGTTATGATTATGATCTAAGTAAAAACATACCTCAAATAGAGGCGGAAATGGGTAAACAATTTGCCGATAAAATAAGAAAATTAACAACAAGTAAAAAAGCATGTAAAGCAGCAGGATATGTTTGGATAGACAGTAAATGTATAATGGATAATATATTCTGCTATAGTAAAGTAATTGATGAATTATACGA
The DNA here is from genome assembly GCA_964345805.1 of uncultured Mycoplasma sp. Taxonomy (GTDB): domain Bacteria; phylum Bacillota_I; class Bacilli_A; order RF39; family UBA660; genus UBA6448. The sequence continues at coordinate 67,805 of CAYFSK010000002.1, read as the reverse complement.
AGATAGAGGTTTTAAAGATAGTTTTGATATAGAAATAATGAATAAAAGAAATGAATCAAAAACAACAGCTAGGTATAATATGAGCGTAGTAAAAGGTACCTACAATGATGCAATAATGGGTAATGAATATTTTTCAGTATATACAGCAAGTACATTTGATATAACTGGCGATGGCTTGCCTGATGCAGGTCCGGCATGGAAGTAAGGTGATAAAAAATGAAAAGTTCATATTGGGCATATTGGTTAATAGTTCTAGGTGTTTTTGTAATAGTAATCCTTTTGTTAATTCAAAGTTTTACTAAATCAAATACTCAAAATTATTATTTAATGAAAGAAATAACTGAAGCAGCTCTTGTAGATTCTGTAGATTTAGCGTATTATAGACAATATGGTGAGGTAAAAATAAATAAAGAAAAATTCTACGAAGTATTTGCAAGAAGATTTGCAGAAGCAGCCTCAACTAATACAACATATGAAATAGAGTTTTATGAAGTATTTGAAGCACCCCCAAAGGTGGGAGTCAAAATATCAAGTAAAACAGAATCATTTAATATAACAGGTGGAAAAGAAACACTTGATATAGTAGATAAAATAGATGGAATACTTCAAACAGAAAAAAGTTCTTAAAAAGGAAACTAAGTAAAGGAGGAATAAAATGGGTAATTTAATTAGTGGTTTAAAAAGAACAATAGGTAACAAAAATACGGTGACTTTCTTAGGTGTAATTGTTTGCGTTGCGATATTATTATTTGGATATAATTATCGTGTAAGTAAAGCGGTAACGCCTATTAGAGTACCATATGCGATTGCAGCAATAAATGCAACTCAAGAAATAACCGAAGAAAATATAGGTTATGTTGAGGTAAACAGTAAGTTTTTAAAAACAGCAGATGTTATTACAAGTGCAAGTGGTTTAATTGGGTATTATGTAAATACAGGTACTTCAATACCAGCAGGTGGCTTATTTTATAAAAGCCAAGTAGTTGAAAAAAAGGAATTACCAAATACAGTATTTGATAATATTCCTGATGGATACACAATATATGGTCTGCCAGTTGATAATCAATCAACTTATGGTAATTCAATTTATCCTGATGATAAAATAGACTTATATATTAATACTACTGATGAAGCGGGAAAAGTTATCTTTGGTAAATTTATTGAAAGTATTACTGTTCTTGCAGTTCGAGATTCTAATGGTCAAAATGTATTTGATGATAGTGAAAACAGAACTCCGGATATGTTATTATTTGCAGTAGAAGATAAACTGTATGAACTTTTAATGAAATCAAGTCTTATTGGTGGAATTAATGTAATACCAGTACCAAGAAATAAAAATTATACTGTAACATCTGGTGAAGTTGCAACTCAAGAATACTTTGTAGATTTAATAAATTCAAAATCAGCACAAATTAACTAACAACAAAAAGGGAGTGATAACGTGAAGGATGCTATATTTTCACAATTAGATTTTGGTCCGTTATCGGAATTTCTTAATGACGATAATATAACTGACATTTCTTATTCAAATGGAGGTCAAATTCATCTTAAATCACTTGATAAAGGTATTTATAGAATTGAAAGGCCAGAAATAAACAATGCTTTAATGGAAAAGCTTGCTTTTCAATGTTCAAATGTCATGGGAACAACATTTAATATGGCTCATCCTTTTCTTGATGCTGAAGGTTCTGAACTTCGTCTTAACTTTGTTCATGAATCAATATCTACTAATGGTATAGCATGTGTTATCAGAAAGACTCCTGCTAAAATTAGGTTAAACAAAGAAAAATTATTAGACGAAAAATATGTATCAGAAAGTGTTCATGACTTCTTAATTGATTGTGTTCTTGCTCACTGTAATATTATGGTAAGTGGAGAAACTGGTTCTGGTAAAACAGAGCTTGTAAAATATCTTGCTTCTCATACAAGAGAAAATGAAAAAATGATTACTATAGAAGATACATTAGAACTTCATTTAGATCGTATTTTTCCCCATCGAGATATTGTTGCGATGAAAACTAATAATATCGCATCATATTCAGATGTTCTTGTTACCTGTATGAGACAAAACCCTAAATGGATTTTACTTTCCGAAGTTCGTTCTGCAGAAGCGGTAACAGCTGTAAGAAATTCAATTTCATCAGGGCATAATATTATCTCAACTATTCACTCAGATAGAGCAAGTAACATTCCTATGCGTATGTATTCTCTTCTTGAAGGTAACCAAGATATTGAACAATTTTTAAAATCAATTCATCGTTACGTGCAAATAGGAGTACATGTAAAAGGATATATGAGTGCTGAACTTCAAAGATTTCAAAGAGAAATAGTTGAAGTATGCGAATTTTATGTTGATGAAAACAACGATGCAAAAACAAATATAATATTTCAAAGACATTTAGATGGAACAATTAATTTTAACAATCCAACAAAAAATTTAATAAACTATTTTGGTGCTCAAGGTAAGAAACTTGATGCCAATTTGTTTGATAAAGATGGAGCTTCTGAAAATAATGATAATATTAAATTTGAAGAAGTAGAAACTTTATAGAAAGGAAATTATGGAATATTTAGCGGTCTTACTTTTAGTAATATTTATATACGTATATAGGAAAAACCCTGGAGAAAATGCCTATAAGTTTTTTGCGTCAACGGTTTCTAATACATATGAAAAATATGCTCCTTATTCTTTTAAAATGGTAAGGGAAAAAGCTAAAGAATTAGGACAAGAATATACTGCAAGACAATATTTGTCGCAAGTAATAATATTTGCAGGTTTTGCAGGTGGTGTTGCTTACCTATATTTTTATAGCATTATATGGGGTGTAATATATGCTTTAATAGCAATTGCTTTTATACCTTATCTTGCTTATATGCGTTGCCAAAGAATATATTCAGAATATATATTTGAGCAAATACAAACATATTGTACAAACGTTATTATGGAATTTAATACAACTCAAAGTTTTGTTAAATCACTTGAAGGAGTTAGAGATTCAGGAGTACTTAATGAACCGGTTTTATCAGATGTTAAGAAAATGATTGATATGTCATATGAAAATGGTGTTATTGATGGTTCAATTGAATATTTTGATCAAAAATATCCTTATTATATGGTAAAAAATATGCATCAATTATTCTTTCAAATAACTAAAGAAGGTGCAAGAGATTCAGGAGAAAGTTTAGAAAACATGTCTATGGATATTGATGCCCTAGTTGAAGGAGTTTATCGAGATCAAATGGATAGAAAACACTTTCATAGTAGATTTATTAAATTTGGGCTTGCCTTATTCTTCTTAATTTTAGCTCTGCAATATATGTTACAAGTAGAAAATTATTTGAATTTAATTGAATTATGGTATGTTCAGATACTACTTCATGGAGTAATTATTATTAACACATTGTTTTTACTTAAAGGTGAAAAATACTATAATGCAGATGTGGGGGTAGAGTAATATGGAAATGTTTTCATGGGAAATAGCTCTTATAGCTTTAATAATAATGTTTATAATGTTTTATACAGGACAAATTAGTTTTAATAAATTAATGCTTGATAATGAGGCATTATTTAGAAAGCTTAAAGAAGATGATTGGGATTTTCTGGTTAAATCTCGTTATGGAAATAAAGTTAATCCTGATATTTTATTTAATAAAAGAATAAGAAACTGGGTTATTATTACATTTTTAATGCTACTTGTGTTTATATCTGATTTAAATGCTCTTAAAGTTGTTGGGGCAATATTTTTAGGATATGGAACGTATAAAATTCCTTATATGGATTTGAAAAATTATTATAAAAAACATATTCATCAAATAGATGCAATGTTACCACACTATTTAAAAAGTATTGAAATATTAATTCAACACTATACAGTTCCCGTTGCCCTAGGAAAATCAATTCATGATGCACCAGAGATTTTTAGAGATGGTCTTCAGGATTTGATTAATGCTATTAATTCTGGTAATGATACGATAGAACCTTATATGGACTTTGCAAAAGTATACCCAGTAAGAGATAGTATGAGAATGATGAGACTATTATATCGTTTAAGTATTGGAAGACAAGAACGTAAACAAGAACAATTAATTGCTTTTTCTAAATCAATCTCAAATTTACAACAAAAAGCAAGAGAAACTAAATATAAAGCACGTTTAGATAAAATGGAAGGAATGACAATGAAAATGCTGGTATCAACTGGTGTTGGCGTTATGATTATTCTTTTACTAGGTGTTATGCAAATGATATCAATGTAATTGACTATAATAAAAAATAAATGTATAATCAAATTATGATAGGAGGAAATTAAAATATGAAAGAAGCTACAGGTGAATTAAGTGTTACAGTTATAACAATTGTTGCACTTGCTGCAATAGCAACACTATTTGCAGTTGTATTATTACCCATAATAAGGACTGGTTTAAAAGCAAGAACATATTGTCAACAAGCTGTTGATTGCCAACCTTGTAAAAGTAAAACAGGCAAAACAACTTGCTATTATTATGAAGAAAATGCTGATGGATCACTTAAAACTACTTTAAAACCAATTCAATGTCCTTGTGAACAAAATAAATAATGAAACAGGCAACAGGTGAATTATCAGCAACAGTTGTTATAGCAATAACTATTGGCATATTAATAATATTTTTCTTTTTTACAATATGGCCAATTATTAGAGCAAATTATAAGGCTCAAACATCATGTGATAAAGCTGTTTGCTCATCAAAGCCAAATAAAAATGGAAAAGTTTGGTGTTCAGCAGATGGACAAGTGTTTGAGTGCCCATATAAAGGATAGTCGATGAAAGAAAGTATTGGATCAACACAATTATACATAATTGTAATAGTTATGGTAGTTTTATTCACGGGTTTAGTAGCGTTTGCAATGAATAGAGCAAATGCTTTTGCTGTTAAAGATCAAATTGTATCTATTATCGAGGCAAATGATGGCTACGAAATTAGTGTTTATAAGCCGTCAACTCATGATGATATAAAAGTTCTTGATGGAATTATTAAGGCTATTAGCGAAAAACATTATGATCAAAAAGGAACTTGTGAAAAAGAGATTGAAAGATTTGGAAACAAAAATGTTGCCATGTATAATCGTGATGGAACAAGAGCATATAATGATCCAGCTTTTTGTATAGTTAAAAGTAAGGTAACAAGCGGAGACGTTACCAGGTATTATTATCGCGTGGTTATTTTCTATTCACTAGATATTCCTGTTTTAAGAGCACTTTTAACATTTAGAGACATTGGAGAAACAAAAATATTAAACAAATAATAAAAAGGGGTGCATAATTATGAATGTAATAGTAGCAAATAAATATCAAGCGTTATTATCAAGTTTAAACATTGATGTCATTAAGAATCTTAATGGTGTTTTTACTGTGGATGAACTTGTTGGTCAGTTTAAAAATTTCTTTTATAATAAAATGATTTTAGATATAACTGCCCTTGCTGATTATGATAATATTAATACGATTCAAAAAGTATCAGTTTCTCTTGATATGAATAAAGTTATCTTACTTCTTGATGATTCTCCTAAAGTAAATTCACCCTTATTTTTATCTCAGCTTGTTTCTTTAGGAATATATAACTTTACTAAAAATGTTGATGCACTAACATTTTTAATTGATAATCCAAATACATATAAAGATGTTGCTAGTTTTCATCAGCTTAATATGTCAAATGCATCAAAGACAAAACAGTATACACTTGAAAATAATCCAAGTGAAACATTTATGGGTCAAAGAATATATGGTATTAAAAACTTAACTCCTCATGCAGGATCTACTACTTTAACTTATATACTAAAAAGACATTTAGAAAAAGCTTATAAAGTAAAAGCTATTGAAATTGATAATAGTGATTTTAAATATTTTAATGATGATGAGGTAATATCGGCAACATCATTTGAATTAAAAGATATCTTAAATAAAAATAAAGAAGCAGAAATAATATTAATTGATTTACCTTCATCAGGAGAAGGAGAATCATTTTGTACAGATGTTCTATATTTGATAGAACCAGGTAGAATTCAATTAAATCGAATGGTTGCTGAAGATAATAGAATATTTGAAAAGTTAAAAACCAAGAAAATAATATTAAATAAAAGTATTTTAAGTAATGCTGATGTTAGTGATTTTGAAAGAGAATCAGGAAGTAAAGTGTTTTTTAATGTTCCTCCAATTGATGATAAAACAGATGATATCAAAGCTATTAAAGAATTACTTTCTGCTTTAGGGTTTACTAGAATAGAAGATTCTAATTCAAAAAGAGGTTTTGGAATATTTGGCTAGGTGTAAATAAAAATTATTATTGTTGACTTTATGTGATATTTAATTTAAAATTAGATTATAAAGAAGGAGTGAATATTATGTTTTTAGGTGATGTTTCTACTTTTTGTACAAGTACTACAGATATATGGAGATTTATAGGGAAAATTATTGCTATTTTTAAAATAGTTGTTCCAGTAATATTAATTGTTATTGGAGTAATAGCTCTTGGAAAAGCTCTTGTATCAAATGATGATAAAGAAATTAAGACCGCATTTAATAGTTTACTTAAAAAAGTAATAATTGGTGTTGTAATCTTTTTTATCCCAACACTTGTAAGTGCTATTATTGGGCTTGTTGATTCAGACATGAAAAATGATTCTTCAGTATGTATAAAATGCATTACTAATCCAAAAGATAATGCAGGTTGTCCAAAACAAAAATAACTAGTATTTTACTAGTTTTTTTTTGGTATATGTGTTATAATCAGCTCATGTGAGGGGATATTATGGATACAATAGGAACTGAAGGAGGCTTTTGCGCGCAAACTGCTGGCATATGGCAACTAGTAGGTTATTTTATACTAATATTTAAGATTGTTTTACCAATCATACTAATTGTTATTGGTATTTTAACTTTGGGAAAGGCTGTTATAACTGATGATGATAAAGTAGCTAAAACTTGTTTTAATAGTATGATTAAAAAGTTTTTACTAGCAATCGTTATCTTTTTTATACCATCAATCATTTCAGCAGCTTTTAAGCTATTAAAAGACTTCTCTGATGTAAAAGATGATTATCTAGTATGTGAAATGTGTATTATTCGTCCCAGAGGAAGCTACTGTAAAGATAAAGTTGAAGAAGCTTCTTACAGCGAAATAGTTATTTAAAAGGTGCTTATATCGCATCTTTTTTTATGCAATATTTTATGTTATAGTAATGAGGCGAAGGAAAATAATATGGATAAAATAATAGTAAAAGGAGCAAGAGAAAATAATTTAAAGAATATTGATATAACGCTTCCTAAAAATAAATTTATTGTTATGACTGGAGTATCTGGTTCTGGTAAATCAAGTTTAGCATTTGATACTATTTATGCTGAAGGTCAAAGAAGATATGTAGAAAGTTTATCTGCTTATGCAAGACAGTTTATTGGTAATACTCAAAAGCCAGATGTTGATTCAATTGATGGACTTTCTCCATCAATATCAATAGATCAAAAGTCAACAAATAAAAACCCTCGTTCTACGGTGGGAACAATAACAGAAATATATGATTATCTGCGTCTTTTATATGCAAGAATTGGTATTCCTTATTGTCCAGTTCATAATAATCCGATTTCTTCTCAATCTATTGAAGAAATGACTAATAAAGTTATGAGTTATAATGGAGAAAAAATAACTATTTTATCACCTGTTATTCATGGTGAAAAAGGAACTCATAAAGATGAAATAGATGACTATAAAAAAGAGGGATATTCAAAATTAAGAATAGATAATGAATATATAAATATAAATGATGAGGTAGACCTTGATAAAAATACTAAACATAATATTGAAATTGTAATAGATAAATTAACCGTAAGTGAAGATGAAAGATCAAGAATTTTCGAAGATATTGAAGCATCATGTCATTTAGCTAAAGGAAAAGTATTAATTATAATTGGTGAAAAAGAATTATTAATGAGTGAAAAATATGCTTGTCCTTTTTGTAATTTTTCTTTACCTGAACTTGAACCAAGACTTTTTTCTTTTAACTCACCATATGGAGCTTGCAAGGAATGTAAAGGAATTGGTACTAAACTTAAAATAAGTGAAGATTTACTAGTTCCTGATAAAGAAAGATCAATTAATAAGGGAGCAATTATTGCTCTTGGTAGTACAAATAATATCTATTGGACAGAACTTAAAGAAGTTTGTAATAAATATGATATTGATATGGATAAACCAATTAAAGATATTCCTAGAAAAAAACTTGATATTATTTTTTATGGCACTAAAGAAAAAATAGATTTTAAGTATGTATCTAAAAGTGGTAGTGTTAGATATAAAAGTGATTATTATGAAGGATTTATTAATACTTTAGAAAGAAGATATATTGAAACAACTGCATCATGGATAAGAGAGTGGTTATCTTCTTATATGGTAGAAAGCACATGTGAGGCATGTGGAGGAACAAGACTTCAAGAAGGAGTGTTATCTGTTTATATAAATAGGAAAAACATTTATGATGCAACATGTATGAATATAAATGATTTAAAAGATTTTTTAGAAAAACTTAAACTTACTAATAAAGAAAAGGAAATTAGCGGTCTTGTTTTAAAAGAAATTATCTCTAGATTAAACTTTCTTATTAATGTTGGTTTATCTTATCTAAGTTTAAATAGGGAAGCATCAACTTTATCCGGAGGAGAAGCTCAAAGAATAAGACTTGCTACTCAAATAGGAAGTAAACTATCTGGTGTTCTTTATGTTCTTGATGAACCTTCTATTGGTCTTCATCAAAGAGATAATCAAAAACTAATTGATTCTTTAAAAGAAATGCGTGATTTGGGTAATACCTTAATTGTTGTTGAACATGATAGTGATACAATGATTCAAAGTGATTATTTAGTTGATATTGGCCCTGGAGCAGGTGATGATGGGGGATATATTGTTTGTGCTGGATCACCTGATGAAGTAATGAAATGTAAAGATAGTATTACTGGTCAGTATTTATCTGGTGCTATAGAAATCCCTATTCCTAAAAAAAGAAGAAAGGGAAATGGTAAATTTTTAGAAATAATTGGGGCAGAAGAAAATAATTTAAAGAAAATAGATGTTAAGTTTCCACTAGGTAAATTTATTGCTGTAACTGGGGTATCTGGTTCTGGTAAGTCAAGTTTAATTAATGAGATTTTATATAAGACTCTCCAAAGTAAAATATATAGATCAAAAGTAACTCCTGGTAAATATAAAGATATAAAAGGAGATAAAAATATTGATAAAGTTGTTATGATTACTCAAGATGCTATTGGAAGAACACCAAGAAGTAATCCTTCAACATATGTTGGTGTATTTGATGATATAAGAGATCTTTTTACTAATACTAAAGAAGCAAAAATAAGAGGCTATGATAAGGGTAAATTTTCTTTTAATGTTAAAGGTGGAAGATGTGAGGCTTGTCTTGGGGATGGAGTAAGAAAAATAGAAATGCACTTTTTACCAGATGTTTACGTTCCTTGTGATGTTTGTAATGGTAAAAGATATAACAAACAGACTTTAGAAATTAAATATAAGGGAAAAAATATATCTGATGTTCTTGATATGAGGGTATCAGAAGCCCTAGAATTTTTTAAAAATATTCCTAAAATCAATCATAAATTAAAAACAATGGATGATGTAGGTTTGTCATATGTAAAGCTTGGTCAAAACGCTGTTACTTTATCTGGAGGAGAAGCAGGAAGAGTTAAACTTGCTAAAGAACTTCAGAAAAAGCCTACAGGGAAAAGCATATTTATTTTAGATGAACCAACAACAGGTCTTCATACTCACGATATAAAAAAGCTTCTTTTAATATTAAATAGAATAGTTGATAATGGTGATACTGTAATTGTTATTGAACATAATCTTGATGTTATTAAAACTGCTGATTATATTATCGATCTTGGCCCTGAAGGTGGAAATTTAGGAGGAGAAGTTATTGCAACAGGCTCTCCTGAAGAGGTAGCTAAAATAAAAAAATCATATACAGGTGTTTATTTAAGTAAAGTGCTTAAATAAAGATACAAATATTTTTTATTAAATGATATAATAGAAAAGAAAGGATGATAAAATGAATCCATATGTTTTTCAAATTGGTAATTTTGGCTTAAGATGGTACTCTTTATTTATTTTAATTGGAGTTATTGTTGGATATATTATGATATCTCGTGAAGCAAAAAAACTTAATATTAGACAAGACTTTATTTTTAACGCATTTTTTTGGACTATTATAACAGGTTTTATTGGCGCTAGAGTATATTATGTCTTATTTAACTATAATTTATATAAAGGAGATTTCTTTTCAATATTTAAAATTTGGGAAGGTGGTCTTGCTATTCATGGAGGTATAATTGCTGGCTTTATAACTACACTTGTTTATTGCAAAAAATATGATGTTAAAGTTCTTAGAATTTTAGATATATATGTTCCAGCACTTCTTTTTGCTCAAGCAATAGGAAGATGGGGTAATTTCTTTAATGGAGAAGCCCATGGAGCGCCAACATCTCTTGCTCATTTGCAAAGTCTTTATATACCAAAATTTGTTATTGAAGGAATGAATATTTCTGGTATTTATTATGAACCAACATTTTATTATGAATCAATAATATGTTTAATAGCTTTTATTATAATTCTTATTGTAAGAAGGTTTAAATATACTAAGATTGGTATTCCAGCTGCTATTTATTTAATTATTTATGGTGTAGCAAGATTTTTTATAGAAAATATGCGAACTGATGCTTTAAAAATAGGTGGATTTAAAGTAGCTCAAATTGTATCAATTGTCTTTTTCTTAATAGGTATTGTCATAGTAATGATTGTATCAAGAAAAAGTAGGTTTGAAGATTTATATTTGGGTGTTGAGAAAAAAGATATTAGATTTTAAGGAGGAAAAAATATGTATGATGTAATTATTATAGGAATGGGGATTGCGGGTATAACTGCAGGTATTTATGCTAAAAGAGCAGGGCATAATGTTTTAATATTTGAGAAAAATATTCCTGGAGGACAACTACAAAAAACAGATAAAATAAAAAATTATCCTGGTTATGAAGAAATATCGGGGCCAGATTTAGCAATGAAACTTTTTAATCAAATAAATGAACTTAAAGTAGAATTTAAAATGGAAGCTGTTACTAAAATTGAAGTAGAAGAAGAAATTAAAAAAGTATATACATCTAATGGTGAATATACTTGTAAAAATATTATTATAGCAACTGGAAGAGTTCCTAAATACTTAGGACTTGATAATGAAAAAGATTATTTAGGAAGAGGAGTTAGTACATGTGCAACTTGTGATGGGGCTCTATATAATAATGAAGATGTAGCTGTTGTTGGTAGTGGTAATTCAGCTTTATCAGAAAGCCTATATTTATCTAAAATAGCTAAAACTGTTTATCTTCTTCAGCGTGGGGTTGAATTTAAGGGTGAGGATGAACTTGTTGCTAAAGTAAAAGATACACCAAATATTAAAGTTATTTCTGGTGTAAATGTTAAAAAAATTAATGAAACAGATGGTAAAATATCAAGTGTTCTTTTATCAAATGATGAAGAAATTAATATTAAAGGTATCTTTATATATGTTGGTTATAGGCCAGATACAGAAATATTTAAAGACATTGATATAACAAATATAGAAGGTAATATCATTGCTGATGAAGTACTTAAAACAAAATATGATAATGTTTATGCAATTGGTGATTGTATTCAAAAAGGAGTTTATCAACTTATAACCGCTGCAGCAGATGGTGCAATAGCTGTTTCTGATATTGATAAAAACATTTGACATTAAAGGGACATTATGATAATATACAAAGCAATTCTTAAAGGGGGATTAATATGAAAACGGGATATCCGTCAATAGATAAAAATCATGAAAAAGGTAAGTTTTATATAGGAAACTATCCTAGAATACATGATAAAATAACTAACAATAGTTTATATAATACAGTTAAAATGATGAACTTATTTAATACGAAAGGAACAATTGAAACTCTTGAATTAACTGTTAAAATAAATGAGTTTTTTAAGCATGCTGATGTACTTTCTAGATCACTTAGTGAGCTTGGAGTTAAAAAGGAAGATAAAGTAGTTATTTGTACTCCTAATCTAATTCAACCGTTGGCAGCATTTTTTGCAGCTAATAGCATGGGTACAGGAGTTACTTTCATCAATCCAAAATGTAATCAAATTGAAATATCAAAAAGAATTAATCTTTTTGAAGCAAAAGTTTTTATAGGATATAATCTTAGCAAAGAAGCTATCGAATATTTAAAGAAAGAATGTCCTAGCCTAGAGGCAATAATAAATCTTCCTGTTGATAATAGAACAATTCTTTATAATAAAGAATTTATTAGTGAACATATTGGTTATAATGCTGCGATGACTTATAATGATTTTGTTTGTTTAGCTGATTATTATAGGGGCAAAGTAGTTAGAAGCTCTAAAGGTGAAAATGAAGCTTTATATTTAAATACAAGTGGTACAACTGGAGAACCTAAAATTCCTATTCATACAAATGCAGAAATTATTGCTGCAAGTTTATCTATGAGTGCTGGAACTCGTATACCAGTAAAAAATAATGGAAAAAGTATGGTAACAGTATCATTTGACCATTCATATGGGCTTATTACATCAACAATAATGTCAATGATGGCTAGAAAATCAATTTTAATTGCCACTGATATCAATTCTAGAAATTTAAGTGAATATATGAAAAGAAAACCAACAAATATATTTGCTACTCCAGCATTTTATTATGCGCTTCGTAGAAATAAAGAAGTAGATAAAATGGATTTGAGTTTTTTAAAAATGGCAGTTTCTGGTGGAGCACCATTTCCTGTTGCTGATAAATTTGAAACAGGAGATTTCTTCCGTTCCCACGGAGCTAATATAGACCCAAGTGATGGTTCTGGTTTCGGAGAATCGATAATAGCAACAGTATCTGCTAATCAAAGATATGAACCAGATACAGTTGGAATAACTTTACCAGGTATAATTCTTACAACAATTGATCCAGTAACTCACGAAGAATTAAAATATGGTGAGAAAGGTGGCGTTCTTGCTATATCTGGAAAGAATCTTTCTAAAGGATATTATAAAGATCCAGTAAATACAGAGAAACACTTCTTTATAGATAAACATGGTAGACGTATGTTTAATAGTAATACTAACGGATTAATTCGTGAAGATGGATATGTTGAAATGTATGGAAAAGCTGAAAGAGCTTTTGTAACACTTGATGAAGATGGAATATATCAAAAATGTGATACGGTTGTTACAGAAAGTTTTGTTGCTTCACTTGCTGAAGTATTTCAATGTGCTTTAGTTCCTCGTAAAGATATAGATAGAGGTAATGTTGGTATTCTATATGTAGTGTTAGAAAAAGGATATGATGCATCTGATGAATTAAAAGAACAAATTTTAGCAAAATGTAAGCAAAAGATCACTGTTCAAAGGAATGGTAATTCAATTGAAAAAGAACTTAAATTATACCAAGTTCCTAGCGACATAATCTTTGTTGAAGAATTACCGGTTAATAAAGTATCAAAAATAGATTATCCTTTACTTGAAAAGTTAGCCAATGAACCAACAGTTCAAAGGGTTAAAAAATAATTAAATTTATTTATTAAAAAGTCTTAATATAGACTTTTTTTTAATTATGGTATAAAATTATACTAGGTGATGGTATATGTTAATTAGTATTGCAATAATAGTAATAGCAGCTCTTTTTACTTCGGTTATTACTTTTGTTTATTTACCAAAAGAAAAAGTAGTCAGCTCTGAAAACGTAATATATAAGTATCTAACAATATTAAGTTTAGTTAATTTATTATTCGAGTTTTTGCTTTGTTTAAACGTTCTTTTAAAACCAGACTTATATTTGTTCTTTAACACATTTCTAACTAAACCATTCTTGGTAGCTCTTTTTCTTTGGTATATGATGTTTGCATATTATTTACTTTCAGTAATATTCTTTTATGCTAAACTAAACAATACATTAAAAAAGAAATTAAGCAGAGCATTTACTATCTTTGTTGCAGCTGTTTGTTTGCTTATCTTATTATTACCCGTTCATCTTGTTGATGATGGAAAATATGCATATGCATCTGGTCTTGCAATAAATGTTATGTTTGCAGTAGACTTTACCGTTTTTATTGTATTATTTATAGCTATAATAATCTATTTAAAACACATTCCTAAAAAGAAAATAATTCCTGTAATTGCCTTAATGCTATGTATGGGAATTGTTATGATTTTTAGAGTTATTAATCCAGGGATATTATTAAACTCTTTTTCAACGGCGTTTACAACGTTCTTAATGTATTTTACAATTGAAAATCCTGATATGAAGCTACTTGGAGAACTATATAAAAATAAGAATATAATGGAACAAACATATGATGATAAATCAAACTTCTTATTTGCCGCAACTCAAGAAGTAAAACAACCACTTTTAAATATTACTAACTTATGTAATGAATTAAAAGATGAAGAGAATATGAATAAATTAAAAGAAGGTTTAGGAAGAATTAGAACATATACTAAACAATTAGATTTTGTTTTAAATGATGTTCTTGATATAAGTAGTTTATCAAGTCAAACAATAAAATTTATTGATAATAAATATGACTTATCAAGATTATATGAAGAAGTAGTATCAAGAGTAAATGCTATCCTTCCAAGAACTGTTAAATTTACAAGTAAAAAACCTTATGAAATACCACTTCTTTATGGAGATAGTATAAAATTAAAACAAGTAATAACATCAATACTTCAAAATAGTGTTAAAAATACTAAAAGTGGCTTTATTGAGTTTAATATTGATACAATTGAAAGATACGATGCAATAAGATTAATAATAACAATAAGAGATTCATCGGATGGAATACCAATTGATAAGATAAATGAAATATTAACAATAACAGGAAATCTTGATGTTCAAGATGTCAAAGATTTAGAACAAAATGAAATAAATTTAAAACTATGTGGTAAAGTAGTAAAATTAATGGGTGGAAATATGATGATAAGATCTGATGAAAATAAGGGAACAGAAGTATCATTAATAATTGACCAAAAAATAGCATTAGAAAAAGTAGATGAAAAAATAAGTATCTATGAAAATTTAAACAAAACTACAAAAAATGTTATTGTAGTAAATCAAGATAAGAGCATTGAAGAAATACTTAAATTAAAATTAAAAGAAAACAATATTACAACATCATATTTATTAAGTGGTGATGCCTTAATAGATAAAATAAAATCAGGAAGAGAATATGACTATATAATAGTTGGTGATGAATTAAAAGGTATAAATGGTATTAATATCTTAAGAAAATTAAATCAAATAGAAGGTTTTAAAACACCAGTTATAATTATCCTTGATAAGAATAAAGAAAATCTTGCCAATCATTATCTAAAAGAAGGTTTTGATAATTATATTTTACCATCTAATTTTGAAGAAGATTTAAATAAAGTAATTAGTAAATACTAGAATGAAAGTTCTAGTATTTATTTGTTTTGTATTTTGTGATAAAATACTTTTATGAAAGGCGGAATATTATGAAAGCAAGAACAAGGTTTGCTCCATCACCTACTGGTTATATGCATATAGGTAATTTAAGAAGTGCTTTATTTACATATTTAACTGCTAAAAGTATGGATGGCGATTTTATTTTAAGAATCGAGGATACTGACCAGGAGCGTAAAGTCGAGGGTGCTGTTGAATTTATTCAAAATTGCTTAAAAACTGTAGGCTTAATTCCAGATGAAGGAGTTGGATACGGTGGTGAGTATGGACCATATTATCAAAGTCAAAGACTTGATATATATAAGAAATATGCTGAAAAATTGATTGAAAAAAAAGATGCATATTATTGTTTTTGTGATGAGGAAAGATTAGAAAAATTAAGAGAAATCTCAACTGCAAGAAAAGTTCCTTTTATGTATGATGGACACTGTGCATCTATTCCTTTAGAAGAAGCTAGAAAAAGGATTGCAAATGGTGAAAAATATGTTATTAGACAAAAGATGCCTAAAGAAGGAATGACATCATATGTTGATACTGTATATGGAGCAATAACTCTTAAGAACTCTACTTTAGAAGATCAAATCTTAATTAAGTCTGATGGTTTTCCAACTTATAATTTTGCCAATGTTATAGATGATCATTTAATGAAGATAACTCATGTTAATAGAGGAAATGAATATTTATCAAGTACTCCAAAGTATTTACTTTTATATAAATCATTTGGCTGGGAAAGTCCAATATATATTCACTTGCCACTTGTTATTAAAGCTGATGGTACTAAGATTAGTAAGAGAAATAAAGATGATAATTTAATGGATCTTATTTCAAGAGGTTTTTTACCTGAAGCAATAGTTAATTATTTAGCTTTAATTGGATGGTCTCCAAAAGAAAATAAAGAGTTTTTTACTTTAAAAGAACTTGAAAAAGATTTTGATATAACAAGAATATCATCATCACCTGGTTGTTATGATATTAAAAAGTTAGAATGGTTTAATTCTCATTATATAAAGGAAATGGATGATGAGAAGTATTTAAAATGGATTAAAGATTTCTTAACTTTGGATACTACTGGTAAAACTAAAGAATGGCTTAATAAATTGCTTCTTACTTATAAAGGACATATTAGTTATGGTGAACAAATTAATGAAGTTGTTAAAAATTTCTTTAGTGATGAATATAATTTATCAGATGAATGTAAAGAATTTTTAAAAAGTGATGAGGTTATTGATAAAGTAATAAGTATGTTTGCTAGTGAAATAGAAAAGATAAATGATTGGAATACCGATAACATCAACATTGCAATTGAAAATGTTAAAAACAATTTAAATGTGAAAGGAAAACTTTTATACATGCCTCTTAGAATAAAGGCAAGTGGATATATGCATGGACCTGAACTTGATGCTTGTATTTACCTTCTTGGGAAAGATAAAACAATCGAAAATTTAAGAAAGTAGGGAAAAATGAAATTATATAACACATTATCAAGAAAGGTAGAAGAATTTAAACCTTATTATGATGATAAAGTAACTTTTTATACATGTGGACCAACAGTATATAGTTATGCTCATATAGGAAATTTAAGGAATTATATTCAAGCTGATTTAGTTCAAAAGACACTTGAATATTTAGGATATAATGTCAAAAGATGTATGAATATTACTGATGTAGGTCATTTAAGTAGTGATGCTGATACTGGTGATGATAAGATGGTAAGAAGTGCTAAGAAAGAAAACAAAACAGTTCTTGATATAGCTTCTTATTATACCGAGCGTTTTTTTGAAGATTTTGCTAAAGTTAATAATAAAAAACCTGAAATTATTGTTCCAGCAACAAGCATGATAGATGATTATATTAAATTTACCGAAAAACTAGTTAATGATGGCTATGCTTATTTTGCTGGTGGAAATGTTTATTTTGATACCTCTAAATTAAAAGATTATTATGTTTTATCTAATCATAGTCATGAAGAAAATGAAGTTGCTGTAAGAGCTGATGTAGAGGAAGATTTAAATAAGAAAAATAAAAGTGATTTTGTTTTATGGTTTACTAAATCTAAATTTGATGATCAAGAATTAAAATGGCATTCTCCATGGGGATATGGATATCCAGGTTGGCATATAGAGTGTTCTGTAATATCACTTTTAACTTTAGGAGAGCATCTTGATATTCATAGTGGGGGAGTAGATTTAATCTTTCCACACCATACTAATGAAATAGCTCAATCAGAAAGTTATTTAGGACATAAATGGTGTAATTATTGGATTCATAATGAATATTTATGCGATAAATCAGGTAAAATGAGTAAATCTAAAGGAGAGGTTTTAACTTTATCAGTTTTAGAAGAAAAAGGTTATAATCCTTTAAGTTTTAGATATATGTGTCTTCAAAGTCATTATCGTAAGCAATTAATGTTTAGTTATGAATCACTTGATGTTGCTCAAAATGCTTATCAAAAATTACTTTCAAAAACTAAAAGTTTACCTAAAAGTGATAATTATAATAAGGAAGATTTTAATAAATGGAATGATAAATTTAAAAGTATTATTTCAAGTGACACTGATACAGCAAATGCATTAACTCTTCTTTATGATTTATTAAAAAGTGATGTAGATGAAGAAACTAAGTATAATTTAGTTAAAAGTTTTGATGAAGTATTTTCACTTGATTTATTAAAAGAAGATAATATAAAAATAGAAAACGAAGAATATATAAAAGAAATGATTGAAAAAAGAAATGAAGCTAAGAAAAATAAAGATTTTGCTTTAGCTGATAAAATTAGAGATGATCTTTTAGAAAAAGGAATTATTCTAAAAGATACAAGAGAAGGAACTATTTACGAGGTAAAATAATGGATTTTTTGTTTATAATTTTAATAATTGCTATTCCTTTAATTGCTGATTTAGGTGTTAAGGGAATATATAAAAAATATCTTAAAGCAACAAACACTAAAAATTTAACTGGGCAAGAAGTTGCTAGAATGATACTGGATAAAAATGGGCTTAATAATGTTTATGTAGTTGAAGCACCTGGTTATTTAACAGACCATTACGATCCAAGAAGAAAAACTGTAAGGCTTTCAACAGCAGTATTTAGACAGTCATCTGTATCATCAATGGCAATAGCGGCTCATGAATGTGGTCATGCTATTCAAGATAAAGAAAAATATTTACCAATGAAAATAAGAAGTTTAATAGTGCCAATCGTTAATATTGCAACGTCAATTTCTTACTATATTATTTTAATAGGTTTTATTTTAGAAATGTTTAAACTTGTTTATATTGGTATTGGTT
Source organism: uncultured Mycoplasma sp. (assembly GCA_964345805.1). Taxonomy (GTDB): domain Bacteria; phylum Bacillota_I; class Bacilli_A; order RF39; family UBA660; genus UBA6448. The sequence continues at coordinate 48,971 of CAYFSK010000002.1, read as the reverse complement.
TTACTTCTTTTGGACTTTTATTTCAAATTATTACTTTACCAGTTGAATTTAATGCAAGTAAAAGGGCTAAAGGTGAACTTAATAAATTAAATATACCAACTGAAGATGAAAGTGAAGGCGTAAGAAAGGTTCTTACATCTGCTGCTTTTACTTATGTTGCTGGTGTACTTGCAAGTGCACTGCAAATATTAAGGCTAATCTTCTATTCATCAAGAAGAGATTAAAGAATGAAAAAACTCATTCTTTTTTATTGTTTTAAGACTATTAAAAAAATGATATTTGTTATATAATGATATTTAAGGTATGGTGACAAGTGATGGCTAGAGTATTAGATGATGAAATGTTAAGAAAGATGGATGCTTATTTTGATGCGACAAATTATGTTTCACTAGGGCAATTATATCTTCTTGACAATCCTTTATTAAAAAGAAAATTAGAAAGAAAGGATGTTAAAAGAAAACTTGTTGGACACTGGGGTACTGTTCCAGGTCAAAATTTTATTTATGTTCATTTAAATAGAATAATAAATAAATATAATTTAAATATGATATATGTATCAGGTCCGGGGCATGGTGGTAATGCTCTTGTTGCTAATACTTATCTAGAAGGTAGTTATAGTGAAGTATATCCAAATATTACTGAAGATGAAGAAGGATTAAAAAAACTATTTAAACAGTTTAGTTTTCCAGGAGGTGTTTCAAGTCACGTAGCACCAGAAACTCCTGGTTCTATTAATGAAGGTGGTGAACTTGGTTATAGTTTATCACATGCCTATGGAGCGGTTTTAGATAATCCTAATTTAATAGCAGCTTGTATTGTTGGAGATGGAGAGGCAGAAACCGGTCCTCTTGCTTCATCATGGCGTTTTAATAAATTTTTAAATCCTAAAAATGATGGAGTTGTTCTTCCGATATTACATCTTAATGGTTATAAGATAGCAAATCCAACTGTTCTTGCAAGAATAAGTAATGAAGAGTTATTAAATTATTTTAAAGGACTTGGTTTTCATCCTTATATAGTTGAAGGAGAAGATCCTTATACTATGCATGAGGATATGGCAAGTACTTTAGATAAAGTTATTATGGAAATTGGAGTTATAAAAAAATATGCTGCTCAAAACAAACAAACAAATATATACTGGCCAATGATTGTTTTAAAGAGTCCAAAAGGATGGAGTTGTCCAAAAGAGCATGATGGTAAAAAGATAGAAGGCTCTTTTAGAGCTCATCAAGTTCCAGTAACTATGACCGGTGAAAAAGACTTAGAAATTTTAGAGAAATGGCTTTTAAGTTATCATCCTGAAAAATTATTTGATGAAAATGGTAGACTTTTGCCAGAACTTAAAGAACTTGCTCCTAAAGGGGATAAGAGAATGGGTTTAAATCCGGTTACAAATGGAGGCCTTTTATTAAAAGAACTTAGAACTCCTGATTTTAGAGAATATGGACTTGAAGTAAAATCTCCGGGATCTATAGAAGCAAGTGATATGATGGAACTTGGTAAATATGTAAGAGATGTTTTTAAATTAAATAAAGATAATAGAAATTTTCGTATGTTTGGACCAGATGAGGCTTTATCAAATCGTTTGAATCACGTTTTTGAAGAAGAAAAAAGAAGTTGGGTTGGAACAATTTATGATGAAGATGAATTCTTAAGCTATGATGGAAGAGTGCTAGATTCTTACTTATCAGAGCATTTTTGTGAGGGAGCTTTAGAAGGATATCTTTTATCTGGAAGGCATGGCTTTATGCATAGTTATGAAGCTTTTATTAGAATTGTTGATTCAATGACATCACAACATGCTAAGTGGCTTAAAATATGTAAAGAACTTCCATGGAGAAGTGATATAGCATCATTAAACTTTGTTTTATCTTCACATACTTGGCAACAAGATCATAACGGTTATACTCACCAAGACCCAGGTTTTTTAAATCATTTAGTAACTAAGAAAGCTGATACAGTAAGAATGTATCTTCCTCCTGATGCAAACTGTCTTTTATCTTGTTTTGACCACTGTATTAAAACTAAAAATTATATTAATGTAATTGTAGCATCTAAACATTTAAGACCACAGTGGCTTTCAATGGAGCAAGCTGTTAAACATTGTACTAATGGAATAGGTATATGGTCTTTTGCATCAAATGATCAAGATGGAAAAACTGATTTGGTTATGGCCTGTGCTGGTGATACACCAACGCTAGAAATTCTTGCTGCAACATCAATATTAAGAGAAAAATTTCCAGAACTTAAAATTAGAGTAGTAAATATTGTTGATTTAATGAGACTTGAGTCAAATACTAAACATCCTCATGGACTTTCTGATGAAGATTATGATTTAATATTTACTAAAGATAAACCAATTATTATGGCTTTTCATGGTTATCCATCTTTAATTCATCAACTTACTTATAAAAGAACAAATCAAGATTTACATGTTCATGGATATAATGAAGAAGGAACTATTACAACACCATTTGATATGCGAGTTCAAAATGAAATGGATAGATATCACTTAGTAATGGATGCAATGAAATATTTACCTTCTTTAGGAGATAAAAGAGTTATGGTAAATCAGTGGTGTAAAGAAAAACTAATTGAACATAAAGAATATATTAAAGAATATGGCGAAGATATGCCTGAAGTAAAAGATTGGAAATGGAAAGAAAATGAATCTTAAAATAGAGAATTTAATTAAAAAAGCCAAAGAAATATCTTTAAAAAATGACTGCTGTAAGCATACAAATTTTTCGGTTGGTGCTATTCTTGTAACTAAAGATAACCATATTTTTACTGGTGTTAATGTTGAAAATGATGGCATTCAATCTATTTGTGCAGAAAGAGTTGCTTTTGTTAAGGCTTTATCTGAAGGATATAAAGAATTTAGATTAATAGTTGTTATGGGTAAAGATAAAGAAGATAAGGAATTTAAAAAAGTTCTTCCTTGTGGTTATTGTCGTCAATTTATAAGTGAATATACAGACAAAAACTTTACAATTTACAGTTATGATGATGTAAATAAAAAAATATATAAATATAAAATAAATGAGCTTTTACCTGGTAGTTTTAGTTTGTAGAAAGGATAATTATGCAAAATAAAGAAAAAATGTATCATATTAATCTTTCCAAAGAAGATATTAAAAATGCTAAATATGCTATTTTACCTGGTGATCCAGGTCGAGTAAAAAAGATAGCTGATTTGCTTGAAAGTCCAGTATTATTAACTGTAAATAGAGAATATACAAGTTATTTAGGAAAATTAGAAGGAGAAAACATTTTAGTTATTTCAACTGGTATAGGTGGTCCTTCAACGGCGATATGTATCGAAGAGCTTCATTTACTTGGCATAAAAAATTTAATTAGAGTAGGCACTTGTGGTGGTATGCAACTTGGTGTAAAAGCAGGCGATGTTATTATAGCAAGTGCAGCAATAAGAGCTGAAGGAACAAGCAAGGAATACACTCCGATAGAATATCCAGCTGTTGCTGATTTTGAAATAACAACTGCACTAAAAGCAGCAGTAAATGAACTAAAAGTAAAGGGCCATGTAGGGGTTGTTCACTGTAAAGATTCTTTTTATGGACAACATAATCCATCAAGTATGCCCATTTCTTATGAACTAAAAAATAAGTGGCAAGCTTATATTGATTCAGGTGCTTTAGCATCAGAAATGGAGACTGCATCACTTTTTAGTGTCGCAAGCGTTAGAAAAATGAAAGCTGGAGCTGTTCTTCTTGCGGTTTGGAACCAAGAAAGAGAAAAAAGAAAACTAGATAATAAAACAGAGTTTGATACAAATAAAGCAATTAAAGTAGCAATTTTAGCAATTAGAAAAATGATTAAAAAAGAAATATAATTTTACACAATGGACTTTTATTATGTTAATATAATGATGTAAGGAAGGTAACTATGAAAAAAATAGTGCGTTTAATATTAATACTTTTACTTGTTGGTGGAGGTATAACTTTTTTCTTTATAAGTAGAACAACAAATTATAAGATAAATAAAACTCTTAAGAAAATGACTTTAGAACAAAAAATAGGTCAAATGATAATTTCTTATTATTATTCTGCTGAGTGTGATGATTTTTTAAAAAAGAATATAGAAACTTATGGTCTTGGTGGTATCATTATTTTAAAAAATAATATTGTTGATTCAGAGCAATTAACAAAATTCACCGAAGATATTCAAAAAGCAGCAAAAGTACCAATGTTCATATCAATTACTCAAGAAGGTGGTAAAGTTCAAACTCTTCAGTCAAAGGGTGATATAACTGTATCAAGTATTCCTACGATGGAAGAACTTGGTAAGAAAAATAATGAGAAAAAGACTTATGAAACTGGTAAAATACTTGCTGGTGATTTAAAAAAATATGGTATTAATATGAATTTTGCACCAGTTATTGATATTGATGATACTAGTTCAAGATCTTTTGGTAATGATGAGAAAATAGTTGCTAATCTTGGTATTAGTCTTGCTAAAGGAATGAAAGAAAAGGGTATAATACCTGTTTATAAACATTTTCCGGGTCTTGGTAGTGCAACATCTGAAAGTCCAAGAAAATTACCAGTACTTAGTAAGACTAAAAAAGAACTATATGAAAAAGACTTAATTCCTTTTCAAAAAGTAATTAAAGAAGGTGCTGATGTTATCATGGTTGGTCATGTATCGATTCCTGAAATTGATAAATTTAATCCTGCATCCTTATCTAGAAAAGTAATAAAAGATTTACTAAAAAAAGAACTTAAATATGATGGCCTTGTTGTAACTGACGCACTTAATACAGGTTTATTTCAAGATGAATATTCTAAAGCAGAAATAGTTACTAAAGCAATTAATGCTGGCGTTGATATTCTTCTTTTACCAGGGGCATCTAAACTAACGATTGAATCTGTAGTAGCAGCGATTGATAGAAAAGAGATAACTGAAGAACAAATAAATGCATCAGTTAGAAAAATCTTAGAATTAAAATATAAATATAATATAGCCAAATAAGCATTTATAAAAAATGCTTTTTTTATGATACAATAATAATAGTTTGTAAAGGAGGGATATAATGAATCTTTTTGAAGAAGAGTCGCATCAAGATTTTAGACCTCTTGCTGATAGAGTAAGACCTAAAACTTTAGAAGAATTTATCGGTCAAGAAAAAACAGTTGGTAAAAATTCTTTACTTCGTAAAATGATTGAAACAGATAATTTATCATCGATTATTTTATATGGTCCTCCTGGGGTAGGAAAAACCACTCTTGCTAAAGTTATTGCTTCATCAACATCATCTTCATTTCATCAATTAAGTGCTGTTGAAAGTGGCGTTAAAGATATAAAAGAAATAAGAGATATTGCTAGATTTAATAAACTTAATAATAAAAAAACAATTCTTTTTATAGACGAAATACATCGTTTTAATAAAGCTCAACAAGATGTTCTTCTTCCTTATGTAGAAAAGGGCGATATTATTTTAATTGGAGCAACAACTGAGAATCCTTCTTTTGAAGTAAACTCAGCATTATTATCAAGAACTAAAGTATTTTTACTTAATTCTCTTTCTTCGGATGATTTAAAAATTATTTTAAATAATGCTTTAAAAAAAGAATATCCTAAAAATAGCATTGATGATAATGCTTTAGATATGATTATAAATATATCTAGTGGTGATGCAAGAAGTATGCTTAATACTTTAGAAAACATTATTAAATTCATGCCTTCATCTAAAAGGAAAATAACTCCTAAAATAGTAGAAAATATTATGAGTGAAAGAACTTTTTTATATGATAAAAATGGTGAAGAACACTATAATTTAATTAGTGCTTTACATAAATCTTTACGTAATAGCGATGTTGATGCAGCAATTTATTATTTAGCTAGAATTCTTGAATCAGGGGAAGATCCTTTATATGTTGCAAGAAGATTAGTTAGATTTGCCGCCGAAGATATTGGGATGGCTAATTCTAATGCTTTAGTTCAAGCAACATCAGCTTTTCAGGCAACTAGATATATTGGGATGCCTGAGGCAAATGTTATTCTTACGCAAGCAGTTGTTTATCTTGCTTTATCACCTAAGTCAAATTCACTTGAACTTGCTTATATGAAAGCAAAAGATATAGCAATAAAAACAGCTAAAGAAAAAGTTCCTTTTCATCTTCGTAATGCAGTAACATCATTTGATAAAAAAATTGGTATTGGTAAGGGTTATGAATACTCTCATGATTATGAAAATTCCATGACTGATATGCAGTGTCTTCCTGATGCTATAAAAGTTGAAAGATTTTATTATCCAACTGTATTTGGTAATGAGAAAAATGCTAAAGCAAGATTAGAACAAATTAATAAAATAAAAAAAGCTGTTAGTAAAAAAAAGAATAGTTAATTGACTCCAAATATTTATTAATATATAATAAATAATTAGGAGGGTATAGTGTCAAAAGAGGTAAATGTTATTAAGTACTATGTACTTTGTAACAGGCTTAAAGATGTAATTAGGACAGGATGGAAAAGTTGGAATGTCCAAAGGGAAAGAATAGAAAGTGTTGCTGAGCATGTTTTTGGGGTTCAAATGTTAGCTTTAGCCATGAAATCTGAGTTTGACTATGATATTGATATTAAAAAAGTTATTTTTATGCTAGCTATTCATGAAATAGGTGAAGCAGTTATTGGTGATTTTACTTTATTTGATATTTCTAGAGAAGAAAAAGAAAAGCTTGAAAGACAAGCTGTGCATAAAATATTAAGAGGTTTACTAAGTGGAAATGAAATAGAAGGTTTATTTTTAGAGTTTGATGAACAAAAAACACCTGAAGCAAAATTTGCTTATCAATGTGATAAGTTAGAATTTGATTTGCAAAGTAAATTGTATGATGAAGAAGGATGTGTTGATTTAAATAATCAGCCTCATAATAATGCTATAACAGATAAAACAGTTAAAGATTTATTAGAAAGTGGCGATTCTTTTGGAGAGATGTGCTTAAAATTTGGTCAACAAAAATACCCATATGATGAAAACTTTAGATTAGTATCTGATTATGCTTCAGGTCATAAAATAGGTAGGTCAAGACAAAGAAAATAATAATTTGATAAAAAGGCTTTTTTGATATAAAATATATAAAGAAGGTGATAAAATGACTTTATTTGAAAAAATAAATAATGATTTAAAAGAAGCTATGAAAACTGGTGATAAATTTAAGTTATCAGTTATAAGAATGCTTAAATCTGCTTTACAATTGGAAATTACTAAAAAAGGTAAAGATGAAACTTTAAGTGATGAAGAAGTAATAACTATTGTAAAAAGAAATATTAAACAAAGAGAAAGTTCAATCGAAGAATATACTAAATATGAAAAGATGGATAAAGTATCAGATCTTAAAAAAGAAATAGATATTTTAAATATTTATCTTCCTGCTCAATTAAGTGATGAAGAAATTGAAAAAGAAGTTTTAGCTGTTATTAAAGAAACAGGAGCAACATCATTAAAAGAAATGGGCATAGTTATGAAGACATTAACTAGTAAAATAGGAAATAGTGCTGATATGAGTAAAGTATCAAGCATTGTAAAAGAAAAACTTTCATAAAAGCAATAATAATTGCTTTTTTTATTTAAAAAAAGGATAATCAAATTTGCATTTTCTCTTACATTATGCTATATTATTAAGCGTTAAGGGGGTTTTGTATGAGAATTGATATTGATTATTTAAAAGCAAAATTAATTCATCTTGAAAAAATGCAAGCTAAAGATAAAACTAATATGTCTTTAGCTCTTGATATAGATTCAATTAAAAATATATTAGCTTATTTAACTGGAAGTAAATATACTTGTGATAATAAAGAACTTGCCTTATTTACATCTTCTTTTTATGATGAGGTATCTTCATCTTTTTTAAAAGAAAAAACTGAAAATATTAAAAATTTAATGGGTAAGTATCTTGATTTAAAATTACCTGATAAATTTCATTTTATAAGTAAAATTTCTCTTCAAGAATATGTTGAGTTAATGCAAGCTTTTTTAAGAGAAAATAATATTTCTATGCATGAAATATTTAATTTAGCTATGCTTGAAAATAGAATTGAACTTAATCCAAAACCATATCCAAATAAAACAGGTAAAGGTATTTATTACAAGCTTTTAACTGATAATAAGCCTTATATTTTAACAAGATTTAATGGTAAGATGTTAACTACAAGTACTCTTCCTCATGAACTGGCCCATGCTTTTCAATTTAAAGATGCAACCTCTCCAGAAGAAGGTCTAACTTTTTCAAGTTCCTTTTTAGTAGAAACTTATCCTAAATTTATTGAATATGCTTTTATTGATTTTCTAAAAGAAAATGGTTATTATAAAGACGCTTTAAAAATAGAAAGAGACTTACTTGATGATATAATAATAATTATTAATCATCAATTTTCTAATCTTGTAGATCCTAATAATTTTACATCTACAATTGGTTTTAGAAATGTTTTTGACCATTTATTAGCATTATATTTAGTAAATGAGTATCGTCAAAATAAAAAAGCAACTTCATTAAATCAGTTTTTAACTATGTTTGATGAACATAAAGAAGTTGATATTATAAAACAAATTGGCCTAGAAGATATTATTCTAAGTGGTAAAGAAGCTGTAGGAAGTTATAGTAGAAGCCTACAAAAAAGAAAGTAAAGAGTACATTGTTACTCTTTTTAAATTATTAAAAATTTAGTATAATTAAATTGGTGATAATATGAAAAAATATATCTTACTTATTATATGTGTGTTGTTTTTATTTGGCTGTGAGAAAAAAGATAATACTTTTGAAAAAAATATTATTAGTAAAACAAAAGAAGAAGTAAAAGATACATATAAAGATAATAATCCGATGCCAATAGGTATATATGATGCAAATAATAAAGAACACTATATCATAGAAGGCAGTTATGGAGAAACTTTTACTCCTAAAAAGGATATTAATACTTTTGAAATTTTTCCTTCAAATAAGAAAAGCCTAGCCCATGCAGCAAAACCAAGGGAATTTTTCCATGACTTATGGGTTCAAATTGATCCAGATCATAATATTAAGATGGGATTTAATATTGATTATTATTTAAAAGATGAAACTCATGTTAATTATAATATTTTAAAGCCGTCTGATATGAAAAAATATTATGATTATTTAGAAGTGTATTTATATGATGCATATGTTCATCGTTTTGATAACTGGTATTCACATGTTGAAGATAAAGATTTTAATAATGATACTTATTTTACATCAATTAAATTAACAGCTGGATCAAAAATTAATGACATATCATCGCCAATAACTTTAAAAGTATTTACTTTTGATACTGAAGATGATTTTGATGAAAAAGGTAATTATAAAGGAAGATCTTATTATCAAATAAGTATATGTAACAAAGGAGTAACATGCAAATAAAAAAGATAATTATAATATTTTTATTTCTTTTTGCTATTAATGTTAATTCAAAAGAAGCAGAGAAAGTTAAATACACTTTAAAGGTTAATGATAAAGTTTTTAATACTTTATCTGACAATAATTATAAGACTTATTTAGGCATTGAAAATGGTGAAGTAATTAAAATTAAAAGTGATGAAAAGATAGAAAAATTATATATATTATATGAAGAGAAAAGTACTGAAGGAACAATAACTTTTAATGAAACAACACTTGATATTGGTACAAGTGGTTTTCTTCATGAATATATTGATTTAAAAAAAGAAGCAACTGATATAACAATTAAATATAACAGTGAAGTAAAAATTTCTGAAATATATGCTTATTCAAGTGGTGATGTTCCAAAAGATGTACAAATATGGAAAAAACACGATAAAGTAGACTTAATGCTTTTCTCAACCCATTCTGATGATGAACAACTATTTTTTGCAGGTCTTTTACCATACTATGTTAATGCAAAAAAAATAGTTCATGTAGTATATTTAGTTGATCATTCAAATGCTAAGGGTATAAAAAATGCATCTAGATTACATGAACAGTTAAATGGTTTATGGCACTCTGGTGTTGATGAATATCCAACAATGGGTCTTATTCCGGATGCCTATTCAGAAAGCATGGAAAAAGCTAAAAGAGATGCCGAAAATAAAGGATACACAGAAGAAGATATTTTAAAAGAATATGTAACTATAATAAGACGTCTTCGCCCATATGTTCTTGTTGGACATGATGAGGCTGGTGAATATGGTCATGGTCAGCATATTTATAATAGTTACCTAGTAAAAAAAGTGTTAGATTATATTAATGATGATAATTATATAATCGAAGGATATAAGCCATATAATGTTCAAAAAGTATATTTACATTTATATGATAAAAATAAAATGGTTCTTGATATTGATGCTCCTTTAGAAAAATTTGATAATAAAACTGCTTATGAAGTAGCTAGGGAAAGCTTTAAATATCATATATCTCAGCAAAATACTTGGTTTACTGCTTGGCTTAATGGTAATAATAATGAATATACATCATCAAAACAAATAACAAAATTAAATCCTAATTATTTTGGACTATATTATACAGATGTTGGTGATGATAAAAACAAAGATGATTTATTTGAAAACGTTATTATTAAAACAAATCCAATAACAATAGAAAACGAAACGGGAACAGTTTTTATTAAGAGAAATAACACTGAATTTAGAATAGTATTAAGTATTAGTTTAGTAGTAATATTTATAGCAATCATATTATTAACTAAAATGGTAAGGAGAAAAAAATGAAAAAATATATCTTATTATTAATAATTTTTTGCTTATTTATTACGGGTTGTGGTAAAAATAATAAAAATGAAGAAATAGTAAAAAAAGATAGTAAATATACAACTTATAAAAATGAGTTGTTTACATATGAAGCTCCTTCTAAATGGGAAAAATATCAAATTAATATTGTAGGAGGAGGAAATAATACCCAAATACTTGATCCAAATACAATTAATGATGCTATTGTAACTATGATAGAAATAAGAGTATCAAAAAATAATAAATATTCAAATGCTGATGAGTATTATAATGATCTTTTATTACTAGAAAAATATATCGAAGGCCTTACAATAAGAAAAAACACATATAAAAATGATGTTTTAGAACTTAGTTATGTAGATGAATTTGATACTGAAAAAAATGGTGTTACAAGAACTTATTTTGGACTAATTGATGATACTAAATTTTATATAAAATTTATGTGTGTTGCTTCAAATAATAAAATGGATTTCTCTTTACTAGAAGAAGAAATAAATCATTTACTAGAAAGTATTAAATTAAATAAATAAAAGGTGATATTAATCACTTTTTATATGTCTTAAGAAACAATCTTTTATATAATAATATTGTTTAAAAACATAAAAGATAGTAAAATATAAGAGATATGTTTAAAGAAAGTGATTTAGTATGAATAAAAAAATATTAGTAATTAGTGCTTTATGGTGTCCATCTTGTTTAATCTTAAAAAAAGAACTAAAGAAAATAAAAGAGATTTATCCTTTAGTTGAAATAATAGAATATGATTATGATTTTGATGAAGATATAATAGAAAAATATAATGTAGGTAAAATTTTACCCGTTATTATTTTTACTAAAGATGATAAAGAGTATGGAAGGTTAGTTGGTGAAAAACCATCTGAAGATATTATTAATTTACTAGGAGATATAAAATGAAAAGATATATAAAATATTTGCTTTTATTATTATTAATTATACCTTTAAATATCTTTGCTTTATCAAAGACTTATGAAGATAAAGTTTTTGATATTGTTGGAGTTATTCCAGAGGATGATAAAATAAACATTTATTTTTTTCATAAAGATGGATGTCCTCATTGTGCATTGGAAGAAGACTGGCTTGAAGAAATAATAAAAGAATATTCTCAAGATATAAATATATACGATTATGAACTATCAATATCAAATCAAAATTATGATTATTTTGAAAAGGTTTGTAAATTATTTGATAAAATACCTAATCAAGTACCATTTACAGTAATCGGTGATAAGAGCTTTTCAGGTTTTTCAGATGTTACTAAATCTAAAATAGAAAAACAAATTGAAGATTATTTAAGCAAGGAAGAACCAAAAGAAAAAGATACTATCAAGATTCCTTTAATAGGAGAAGTAAATATAAAAGAAGTATCACTTCCTCTTGTTGCTATAGTTCTTGGTTTTTTAGATGGTTTTAATCCTTGTGCAATGTGGATACTTATTTTCTTAATTAATATGTTATTTAATATGAAAGATAAAAAGAAGATGTGGCTTTTAGGTTTGACCTTCTTATTTGTCTCAGCTTTAGTATATTTCCTTTCAATGTTAGGATTAAACTTCTTTTTAAGTATTAAAGCAGTTCAAAGTTTAAAAGTTCTTATTGCTATCTTTATTATTCTTGCTGGGTTATTTAATTTAAGAAAATATTTTATAACAAAAAATGAAGATACTGGATGTCATGTTGTTGATGATAAGAAAAGAAAAACGATTATTAAAAAGATGAACAAGGCTCTTCAAAGTAAAAGCTTTATTTTAAGCATTCTTGGTATTGCTATTCTTGCAGCAAGTGTTAATTTAATAGAACTAGCATGTACTTTTGGTTTTCCAGTAGTATTTTCAGAAATATTATCAATTAATAATGTAACTGGTGTTGCTAGAATTTTATATTTACTTTTATATATTTTATTTTATATAGCTGATGATTTAATAGTATTTGTTATATCGGTTTTAACATTAGAGGTAACTGGAATTACAAATAAATATAGCAAGCTTTGTATATTAATAAGTGGAATTATTATGGTTATTATAGGTTTATTATTAATAATCAAACCAGAATGGTTGACATTCAAATTATAAGGAGAAAAGATGATTTATTTAGATTATGCAGCAAATACAAGTGTTGATGAAAAAGTATTAGAAGTTTATGTTGATGCAACAAGAAAATATATTGCCAATCCCAACAGTAATCATTATTTAGGTAAACTTGCACGAAGAGAAATAGAAAATGCTTCGCTTAAGTTTGGTTTAATATTTGATTGTGATAAGGAAGGAATCATATATACATCTGGTGCAACAGAATCTAATAATATGGTTATTAAAGGAGTTGCTGATTATTATAAAGATAAAGGAAATAAAATTATTATTTCGGCCTTAGAACATTCATCAGTTGTTGCTCCATGTAATTATTTAGCATCGAAGGGCTATGATGTAGTAGTTATTCCTATTACCGAAAAAGGAATAATTGATTTAGAAGTATTAGAAAAAGAAATGAATGATAAAACTATTTTAGTAAGTCTTTGTTATGTTGATTCTGAACTTGGTACAATACAACCTATTAAAGAAGCATCTAAAATAGTAAAAAAATATCCTAACGCAATTTTTCATACTGATGCAACCCAAGCAATTGGCAAAACAGAAACAGATTTTGAAGGCGTTGATTTTATTACTTTTGCTCCTCATAAATTTTTTGGTTTAAATGGTATGGGAGTACTTATCAATAAAAACAATATTAAAATAACGCCTCTTGTTCATGGGGGAAAATCAACAACTATTTTTAGAGCTGGCACACCAGTTCCAGCTAATGTACTTTCAACATTAAAAGCTTATGAACTTGCAACAAGTAATCTTATTGAACGAAAAAAAAGAGTAAAAATGTTAAAAGAAATGATTACTGATGATTTAAAAAATAATAAACACATTCATATTAATAGTCCAGAAAATTCTATACCTAACACATTAAATATTAGTCTTGTTGATAAAGATACAAAAAGCGTTTTAACAGGTTTTGAAGAAAATGGTATTTGTCTTTCTACAACAACAGCATGTTCGCTTGATAGTATGCCATCAAAATCTGTGTTTGCTATTACTAAAGATGCACATCTTGCTGCAAATACACTTAGAATAAGCATTTCTCATCTAACAGCAAAAGAAGAAATAGAAAAGTTTTTAGAAGTGTTTAATAGTTTATTAGAAAAATAAAAGGAGAAGATATGAAAAAGGTTTTAGTAACTGGGGCGGGAGGAGTAATAGGTTTAAATGTAATTAAATCTTTAGTTTCAAGTGAAAAATATGAAGTAGCTGCTTTAGATTTTAAAACTAAAAAAGTTCATAGCCTTTTACGTCCTTTTAAAAAGAAAATAAAAATTATATATGGTGATATCCTAAACTCATCTTTAATAGATTCAATAATTAAAGATTATGATTATGTAATTAATTTAGCAACAGTTCTACCACCGGTTGCTAATTATAAAAAAGATCTATCAAAAATAATTGATTATGATGGAACAAATAATATTATTAAAGCAATTAACTATTATAATCCTAAATGCACTTTAATATATTCATCAACAACATCTTTTTATAAAGAAGAAGGAAAAGTAAATAAAAAAATAAAACCAAGTGATGATGAATATTATAATATAGCTAAATTAGAGACAGAAAATCTTATTAAAGCAAAATTAAAAAATTATGTTATTTTAAGAATACCTTTAGTTTTAGGAGACCTTAGACATGACCATTTTATTTATAATATTGCTTTAAAAGATAAAATAGAAGTAATTACTAAAGAAGATGCATCACTTGCTTTTGTTAATGCTCTTAGTAATATAAGAAAAATAAACAGAAAAATTTTAAATATTGGGGGAGGGGAATCTTGTCAAGATTATTTTGGTAATATTTTAATTAATATTTTAAAATATCATGGTATTAGTTTTAATTACTTACTGGCTTCGATTTTTTTACCTAAAGATTATAAAAGTAATATCTTACTTGATACAGATGAATCAAATAAAATTTTAAAATATCAAAACGATACTTTAAGTGAATATTATAATAGACAAAGGCAAAGAAGTAAGTTAAGAAAAACACGTAAATTACTTGCTAAAATTAACATCTTCTTTATTGAAAGGATGATGAAAAAATGATTGGACTTGCTTTATCTGGTGGTGGAGTTAAAGGAAGTTATCAAGTAGGGGTATATCTTGCTTTAAAAAGATGTAATATAAAAATTGACATGATAACTGGTACATCAATTGGTTCTTTAAATGGAGCAATGATAGCTGCAGGTAATTTTTCTAAATTATTAAACTTTTGGCTTAAAGCTGATATAAGTAGGTTTTTGGGAGTTCCAAAAGAACTTGCTGATAAAATTAACAAAAATATTAAAGATGAAAAGTATTTTGAGCTTACTTTTGATAGTATTGTAGAGAAAATTAAAAATGGTGGCGTTGAAATTAAAAGTATGCAAGATGCTTTGAAAAAATATAATATTGAAAACAAAGTTCGTAAAAGCAAAATATTGTTTGGTCTTTCTACTTTAAGATTAAATGATTTAAAACCACTTGATTTATTTATTGAGGATATTCCTTTAGGCAAACTAGATAATTATATAATAGCAAGTTGTTATTTTCCTATTTTTAAACCAGAAAAGCTTGATGAAGATAATTACTTTTTTGATGGTGGTATATATAATAATTGTCCTTATAATATGTTAATAGAAAGAGGTTGTGATAAAGTATATGCTGTTGATTTAAGAGCAATTGGTGTTAATCAAAAACCTTTAAAAAACGTAGAAATTATTAAAATAAAACCATCTAGAAAACTTACAAGAGTATTATCTTTAAAGAAAAAAGATATAAGAAACAATATATATTTAGGATATTTTGATGCTTTAAAAATTTTGAAAAATTATGATGGTCATAAATATATATTCAAAAACATGCCAGATGAATACTATGAAAATTTATTAAGTGAAATGAATCCTAACATTTTAGAAAGAATATCTGACTTTTTAGGAACTAGTGCTTATAAAGAACTGGTAATAATGGCACTTGAAACTCAAATGCTTCTTAATGATGAGACATATTATAAGGTATATGATGTTAAGAAAATGATTAAAAAATATCAAAAATCTGATGAAGATTCACTTATTATCAGGTTTATTAAAAACTTATAATTGACAATAAAAATCTTTTTTGGGATAATAATTTTAGGAGGGTATTTGTATGAAAGTAACTAGAGAAGAACTTGAAACAAGATTAGAAGTGCTTAAACAATTGCAACAAGAAAAAAGAGAGTTAAATGATGGTAATCAAAATCATGGCGATTTAGCTGATAGAGCATATTATGTTCAGCAACATAGTTTATATGACTTTCTTATTAAAAATCAAAAAGCACTTATTGAATCATCAGAAGTAATTGAAGATGAAAGAGAAGCACAAAGATAAACACTTTAAAAAGTGTTTTTTTATTTGGGTTATTTGAGATTTGTGATATTATAAGTTATAATAATTTTAAGGAGTAGCTATGAGTTATAATATCTTACCAGCAGATAGATATAAAGTAATTAATAAGACTATATTAAGTGATATTGATAAGAAAAACTTAATGAGTTTTTATATGCCTATTGTTGGTCCAATAGCTATTTTATTATATTTAACTTTTTGGGAAGATTTAAAAGATTTGGATGAAACATCATATCTTCTCCATCATCATTTAATGAGTGTTTTAAAATGCTCTAGTAAAAGTATTAAAGAAGCAAGAGAATCTCTTGAGGCAGTAGGTCTTATAAAAACTTATGTTAAAGAAGAAAATGTTTTAATATATATATATGAACTTTATTCACCACTATCAGCTAATGAATTTTTAAACCATCCTATTTTTGGTGTTGTTTTATATAATAATATGGGTTCTGAAGAATATGATAAATTAATTAAATCTTATCAAAAGAAAAAATATGACTTATCTGAATATACAGAAATTACTAAACAGCTTGATAGTGTATATGAACCTAAAAATACTAAAGAAGTTCATGATATAAAAGAAAGAGAAACATCTGATGTTATCTTAAAAAGTCAAATTGATTATGATTTAATAATGGCAAGTATTCCTAAAAATATATTGAATGAAAAAGCTTTAAATAAAAAGACTAAAGAATTAATTGATAACTTATCATTTATATATAATGCAGATACTTTAAAAATGATTGAATTTATTAGAAAAAGCATTAATGAATTTGGTATGATAGATAAAACCTTGTTAAGGGAAACTACAAGAAAATATTATGAACTTTCATCTGGACGTCTTCCAACTATAGTATATAGATCTCAGCCAGATTACTTAAAAAAGGCAAAAGGAGATACTTCGATTAGATCAAAAGCTATTGCTATGTTTGAAAATACATCGCCATATGATTTTTTAAAAATTAAAAATAAAGGTGTTAATCCAACTGCTAAAGAATTAAAGCTTGTTGAAAGTCTGCTTCTTGATCTAGAATTAACACCAGCAGTTGTAAATGTTTTACTTGATTATTGCTTGCGTAAAAATAATAATCGTCTAACAAATGCTTATGTAGAAACTATTGCTTCCCAGTGGCGTAAAGCTGGAATAAAAACAGCTGCTGAGGCAATGAGTTTTGCTGCTAAAGAAAATAAAAGAACAACTAAAGGAAATTCAAGCAAAACCAAAAAAGAAGCAGCTGTTCCAACTTGGTTTAAAAAAGATATAGCTAAAGAAGAAGTAAGTGAAGAAGAAAAAAGTGATCTTCAAGAACTTCTTAAGGAGTTTGAATAATGAAAAAATTAAGTGAAAACATTAAAACTTCAACTAAAGTTGTTAATAAGAAAAAAGCAAGTATGATGAATGTTAAGTTAGTAAATCTTTCAAAAAAAATTAAATTAAGTGAAGAAGAATTAAATAATAATATAACTTCTTTAGAAGATACACTTCAAGAACTAGATAATTGTAAGAATTGTCCAGGACTTAGCAGTTGTAAAAACAACATTAAAGGATATGTATATTATCCACAGAAAAAAGGAAGCAGAGTAACTTTTGATTATATACCTTGTAAGAAATTAAAACTGCGTGATGAACAAATAAAAGAAAAAAAGGCATCTACTATTCTTGATAATGCACGAATGAAAGATATAGATGTAACTGATAAAAAGAGAGTTAAATTAATAAAATGGTTAAAAGAATTTTATGATAATTATGATCCAAGTAAAATTAATAAAGGATTATATTTACATGGAAGTTTTGGAAGTGGTAAAACGTTTTTATTATCTGCACTTCTTAATGAATTAAGAGAAAAAAAGGATGTTAGATATGAACTTATTTATTATCCAGAATTACTAAGAAACTTAAAAAATGATTTTAGAGAAGTTGATAATAAAGTTTCCTATTTAAGTAACGTTGAAATTCTTGTTTTAGATGATATTGGTGCTGAAAAAGTAACTGAGTGGGGTAGAGATGAAATTTTAGGAACTATTTTACAGCATCGAATGAATAATAATTTAACTACTTTTTTTACAAGTAATTTAAATATCGAAGAACTTGAAAAAAAACTTAGTGGTGAGGCTGGAAGTATTGATTTTATTAATGCAAGTAGAATAATTGAAAGAATAAAACATTTAACAACTGATATGGAATTAATAAGTATAAATCATAGAAATATTCATAAATAAGTGAATATTTTTTAAATTTTACCATAGCGAACAAATATTCGTAAAAAGTTATTGACTTTTAATTTTTTATAAGATACAATTAATTTGTCAGAGTTAATAAAGGAGAACATAATGAAGGCTTTAAAAAACGAAAATAATAAAGATAAAGCACTAGATCAAGTACTCGCTGATATTCAAAAACAATTTGGAAAAGAAGCAATAATGATACTTGGTGATGAAGGCCATAAAGAAATAGAAACTACTAGTAGTGGTTCACTTACTTTAGACATTGCCTTAGGTGTTGGAGGATATCCAAAGGGGAGAATTATTGAGATATTTGGTCCTGAAAGTAGTGGTAAAACAACTATTGCTCTTCAGGCTATAGCAGCGGTACAAAAAAATAAAGGAAGAGCAGCTTTTATTGATGCTGAGCATGCTCTTGATCCAGTATATGCATCAAAACTAGGTGTTGATATAAATGAACTTTTATTGTCTCAACCCGATACAGGAGAGCAAGCACTTGAAATATGTGATGCTCTTGTAAAAAGTAATGCGATTGATTTAATTGTAATTGACTCGGTTGCAGCACTTGTTCCTCAAGCAGAAATTGATGGGGAAATGGGCGATTCTCATATTGGCTTGCAAGCAAGATTAATGAGCCAAGCTTTAAGAAAATTATCTGGAAATATGAGTAAAACTAAAACGACAGCCATTTTTATTAATCAATTAAGAGAAAAAGTAGGTATTTTATTTGGTAATCCAGAAACAACACCAGGAGGAAGAGCTCTTAAATTCTATTCAAGTGTTAGACTTGATGTAAGAAAAGGTGAGCAGATTAAAAATAGTGATCAAATTCTTGGTAACAAGATGAATATTAAAGTAGTTAAAAATAAAGTTGCACCACCATTTAAATCGGCATGTGTTGATTTATTATATGGTGAAGGTATATCAAAAGAGGGAGAAATTGTTGATTTAGCGACCGAATTAAATATAATTGAAAAAAGTGGAGCTTGGTATTCTTATAAAGAAGAAAAGATTGGTCAAGGTAAAGAAAATGTTAGGGCTTTATTAAAAACAGACCTTAAATTAAAAGAAGACCTTGAAAAACAAATAAGAGATCATTACTTTACTAAAGAAGAAAAAAAAGATAAAAAATAACACGTAGATAACGTGTTTTTTTTTAGTAATATGATATAATTACATCAGAGGTGAATTATGAAGAAAAATGTTATCATAATTATTGTACTACTTGCGTTATGTGTTACAGGAGCTATTATTTATGCAACGATGGGTAAGAAAAAGCCAACAAAAACTTTAACTAAAGAAGTTGAGGTTGTGCCAACTGTGCTTGATGAAATATCTGGTGATGCTGCTTGGTGTGGAACTTTTTCATTAGTTTGGAATGATTTAAAAAATGATTTAGTTAAAAAAGATATTGTTTTTAATCCCCAAATCAAATATGCAGAAAATTTAAATAAAGAACCATTTTCTGTAAAAGATATTTCTGAAGAATATTATTATAAAACTTATGGTTATAAAACTTTGGAATTAAAAGCTAAAATAGAAAAAGCAATTAAAGATAAATTTGATCAAACAAGTGATGTGCTTGATTTAATTGATTGGAGTGAAGATGCTCTTGATAAAGATGGGACTGATTATCGAAGATATTTATTTTATACAATGCTTTATCGTGAGTTTGAATATTTAAAACAGTTTTCTGTTATGGAAAACGATAAATTTGATAATAAATATGAAGATGTTAAATATTTTGGTTTAAAAGATGATAATAAAGAGGCAAGAGGTAATATTGAAATATTATATTATGATGATGAGAATGATTTTGCCATAAAAATAAAAACTAAACAAAATGATGAGTTAATTATTACTGTTAATAATGAAGGTAAAACTTTTGAAAAGACTTATCAAAATGTTAAAGAAAATAGTAAACACTATAAAGGTAATAAATCATTAGATGAACTTGATACCTTTAAAATGCCATATATCAATTTTAATATTTTAAGAGAATATAAAGAATTTCAAGATAAACCATTTTATGGTTTAGAAAACAAGGAATATATTATTGCTGCTGCTCTTCAATCAATTATTTTTGAACTTGATGAAAAAGGTGGTAAAGTTAAAAGTGAAGCCGTTATTGATGTTAAAGAAACAATGGCTTTATCAAAACCAGTTGATAAACCTAAAAACTTAAATATTGATAAACCATTTACTTTATTTATTAAAGAAGCTAAAAAAGATAAACCATATCTTGCAGTAAGAATTGAAAACATTACTAAATTCCAAAAAGATTAATTTGACAAAACGATAAAATTAGTGTAATATATAATCGTTATTTGAAGGAAAGCGATTTTAAATATCCACCTTATTGAGTAGTAATCAATGGGTAAAGAACCTAAAATACCGCAAAGAGCGGTTGATTTGAGTTTTTTAAGATGGATATTAATATCCATCTTTTAAATTGTAAATGGAGGCGAGGAAACATAGCAAAGATTGAAGAACTACCAATAAACGAACAAATTAAAATACCTGAATTAATGGTTATTGGACCAAATGGAGAAAAATTAGGAATTAAAAACCTTGAAGATGCATTAACGGTTGCGTCTTTTGCAGGACTAGATTTAGTTTTAGTAAGCGCAGAGGCTAAACCAGCAGTTGCAAAAATAATGGATTATAATAAATGCCGTTATGAAAAACAAAAGAAACAAAAAGAAGCTTTGAAAAAACAAAGAGAAACAAGTAAGGAAGTAAAAGAATATCGTTTATCGGTTACAATTGATGTCGGTGATTTTGAAACAAGAAGAAGAAATGCTGAAAATTATCTTAAAAAAGGTCATAAAATTAAAGCATTTATTCGTTTTAAAGGAAGACAAATAGCTCACCCTGAATTAGGTAAAGCAGTTCTTTTGAGATTTGCAGATGCATTATCTGAGGTAGCAGATATTGAAACAAAACCTCAAATGGATGGAAGACAAGTATATATGATGCTTGCTCCTAAGAAATAGAAAGGATGTATATAACATGGCAAAAAGTAAACAAAAAACTCATAAGGCTAGTAGCAAAGTATTAAGAAAAAAGAAAAATGGCTCTCTAGTTTATAAAAAGAGTGGTGGAAACCATAAAACTGCTAAAGATTCAAGCAAGGTAGTAAGACAAAGAAGAAATAAAGGAGTATTAGAAAGTGGACAAGCAAAAAGACTTTCTAATGTAATATAGGAGGGGTATTATGGCAAGAGTTAAACGTGGACCTGTTGCAAAAAACAGAAGAAGAAAAGTATTAAAACAAGCTAAAGGTTATTTTGGAAGTAAACATAGATTATATAAAACAGCTCAAGAACAATTATTCCATAGTGGTGCATATGCATATAGAGATCGTAAACAAAATAAGAGAAATTTTAGAAAACTTTGGATTACAAGAATTAATGCAGCATGCCGTAACAATGATCTTAGTTATTCTAAATTTATTAATGGTCTTGCACTTGCAGGTATTGAAATAAATCGTAAGATGTTATCAGAACTTGCAATTAATGATGAAAAAGCATTTTTAGCATTAATTGAGACTGCAAAAAAAGCATTAAATGGTGAAAAAGTTGTTCCTGCTGAAGTTAAGAAAGAACCTAAGAAGGAAGAAATTAAAATAGAAACTAAGAAAGAAGAAGTAAAAACTGAAGTTAAGAAAGAAGAAGTTAAAAAAGCAGTTAAAAAACCTGTTACAAAAAAACCAGCACCTAAGAAAACTTCAGTAGCTAAAAAGAATACTACAAAGAAAGCAGCATAACTGCTTTTTTTAATGTCTAAATTGACTTTTTATGGGGTTTGTGTTAGCATAATAGCTACAAAAAAGGGGATTTATATGAAAAAGTTTTATACAAATACAACTGAAAATAGTTGGCATAGCGAAATTAAAGATTTATTATTACCTAAATATGGCTGTACTAATAGACAACTAATAGTGCAAAAGCCGGAATATATTGTTATTCATGAAGTATCTCTTGGTCTTGGTAAAAGTCCAAAAGAATATGATATGACTCATTATGCTAATAAAATACTTGTTGATGGCTTAAATGGTGATAGAATTGGTTATCATTATCTTGTTGGTGATAAAATGATTTATAGATTTATTCCTGATAATGAGGTTGCTTGTCATACGGGAACCCCATTTAATTTTAAAAGCATTGGTGTAGAAAGATTAATTTGTGAAGGCATATCTTATGATGATGCTCTTCATAATCAAGCTAAACTGGTTGCAACATTAATGGTAAAATGGAATATACCACTTGATAATGTTATAACTCACTTAGATACAAGAAGAAGAAGTTTTATAAAAGATAAAGTATGTCCTAACAGGTTAATTGCTGGTTTATATGGGGGAATAAGTGGCTTTATGCAAGAAGTTTTATATTGTTTGAATACAAAAGATTTGTTTTATCAGATACTAACACCAAGAAATATAATAGAACAAGAAATTTTAAATAACATAGCACTTGTAGAAGAAAAAGTTAGAAGTAAACATAGATAGTTTACATAAAATTGACTTTTATTGGACTTAATATTAACATATATTGAAATATTTAAGGGGAAAAATATGGAAAAAAATATATTTGAAAAAATAGCTTGTGGTGAAATAGAAGGAAGCATACCAAGCACAATATTTTAAGAAAGAGAAAGACTATATGAAAAAGAAAAGGAAATAAGAATTGCTTTGGGAGAAAATCTATCTGTTGTAGAAGACGCTATATCAAAAGAAGATCTTACCTTACGCAATTATATTAAAACAGCAAGCGATCCATATTATTGTATAGAAAACTATAATAATCTATCTAATATTGAGAAAATGGCTTTTTTAAGATGTAAATATGAAGAGTATGTTTTAAAAAGTATTGATGATGATAAAGCTAAATTACAAAAAGATATAGCCTTGTTACAAGCGACAAAAGAGGGAATAAACATTTTTAGAAGTTTCATACATAAGATTTTTCCAAATAAAGACAGTAGCCTTGATGAAGAATTACCAACAGTATTAAGACTAGTTAACTAGTCTTTTTATATGCAAGAAATTATATAAAAAAAAGATATATTGATGTCTGATACTTGATATTAATGGGACTTTTAGATATAATTAATATGATAAAAATAGGTGGAATATGAGAAGAATCATCTCTAGTCTTGATATAGGAACAAATTCTATTAAGCTTGTAGTTGGAGAATTCCAAAAGGACAAGCTTAATATTTTATCTTGTGTAAATATTCCATCACAGGGAATTAAAAATGGTTATATTGTAAATTTTGAAAGTGCTTGTTCTGCCTTAAAAGAAGCCTTTTTAAGAACCGAAGAAATGCTTGGTATACCATTAAAAGAAACTCTTGTTAACGTACCAAGTTATGGTCTTGGTTGTTTTATTTCAAGTGGATCGGTAAATATTAATAATGAAGATAAAGTTATTAATCATAAACATTTAGTTAAAGCTATGCAAGCTAGTATTTATAATAAGATAGATGCTAATAAAGAACTTGTAAGTATTATGCCAACAAAGTTTTTTTTAAATGATGAAAAGCAAGTTTCTTCGCCAATAAATATGGTTGCTAATAAATTAACGGTTAGTGATGTAATAGCAGTAGTTCCTAAAAAGAATGTTGAAAATATAGTTAATGCTTTTGAAGAGTTAAAAATAAAGGTAACTGATATATGTGTAAACCCTTTATGTGATTTTTATCAGTTCAAAACAGATGATATGGATAAGATTGTTGGGGCTATTGTAAATATTGGTCATTCTAAAACAGAGGTATCAATTTTTAACAAAGGGATATTAACAGCATCAGAGGTTATTGATATTGGTGCTCAAAATATAGATAATGATCTTTCATATATTTTTAAAATAAATAAGAAAACATCTGG
The DNA here is from genome assembly GCA_964345805.1 of uncultured Mycoplasma sp. Lineage (GTDB taxonomy): Bacteria > Bacillota_I > Bacilli_A > RF39 > UBA660 > UBA6448. The sequence goes on along the minus strand of CAYFSK010000002.1, from coordinate 24,653 downwards.
AGAATTAAAAGAAAGGCTTGTAGTATGTGATATTAAAAATGCAAGTCCTGGAGAATTTGTTAATATCAAAGACATAAATGAAAAAGATATAAAAATAACACAGTATGATGCATCAGCAGTTGCAATTTCTAGAATAAATGAGATACTTAATTTAGTTAAAAAGCAAATTAGCCTCTTAACAAAAAAAGAAATAAGTTATATAATTGTAACAGGAGGAGTTACTAAGATAAAAGGCTTTGATACTCTTCTTAAAGGTTGTTTTGGAAATCTTGCACAAATAGGTATGGTTAAACAAATTGGTGCAAGGTATAATAAATATAGTGTAGCAGTTGGAATGCTTAAATATTATAATAGTAGATTAAAATTAAGAAATGTAGATTTTTCCATCTTTTCAGAAGATGAAGAAAATGAATTTAGTGGAAAGAATAAAAGAGTAAATATATCAGATAGTTCATTATTAGGAAAAGTATTTGGATATTTTTTTGATAATTAAGGAGGAAGAATGACAAATTTAGTAATTGATCAAGTTGCAAAGATTAAAGTTGTTGGTGTCGGTGGTGGTGGAAACAACGCCGTTAATAGAATGATTGAAGAAGGAGTACAAAGCGTAGAATTTTATGTAGTTAACACTGATAAGCAAGCTTTAGATGCTTCTAAAGCAGAACATAAAATTCAAATTGGTAAAAGTATTACTGGAGGAAGAGGTGCTGGAGCAAATCCTGAAGTAGGAAGAGCATCTGCCCTTGAAAGTAAACAAGAAATTGAAGAAGCTTTAGATGGAGCTGATATGGTTTTTGTTGCTTGTGGCCTTGGTGGTGGAACTGGTACAGGAGCAGCACCAATTGTTGCAGAAATAGCTCAAGAACAAGGGGCACTTACTGTTGGTATTGTTACTAAACCATTTAGATTTGAGGGAAAAAGAAGAATGGAAAATGCTTTAATAGGTCTTGAAGAACTACGTAAGCATGTTGACTCTTTAATCGTTATTCCTAATGATAGATTAAGAGATATTATTGATAAAACAACTTCCTTTGATGATGCATTTAAAGAAGTAGACAATGTTTTACACCGTGGTGTTCAATCTATTTCTGATTTAATAGCTGTTCCAGGGGTTATTAACCTTGATTTTGCTGACGTAAATACCGTAATGCAAAAAAGTGGAACTGCCCTTATTGGAATTGGTTGTGCTGCCGGTGAAAATAGAGCTGTTGAAGCTGCAAGACAAGCTGTATCAAATTCTTTACTAGAAGAAACTATTGAAGGAGCAAAAAATGCTATTGTTAACGTAACAGGAGGAAGCAATCTTGCTTTATTTGAAATAGAAACCGCTGTTGAAACTGTAAGAGAAGCAGCTCAAGGAGAAGTAAATATTATCTTTGGTGCTATTAAAAATGATAATCTTCAAGATGAAGTAATTGTTACTGTAATAGCAGCTGGCTTTGATAAAGAAGTTGCTACTGAGGCGTTATTTGCACCTGATGAACTTCCTAAAAGAAAAACACCAGAACTTTTAGATAATGATTATGAAATTCCTCCTTTTTTAAGAAATAATGATTAAAGGTAAGCAATTACCTTTTTTTATTGATTGAAATTTATAATATTATTTTGTAATATATAATAGTAAGGATATTCATGAAAGAAACAATCCAAGTTTTACTAACTAACGCAGGTAATATTTTATGGCTTATAGCAACGATGATAATTTTTATTGTTAGTTTTTATTTTTCTTTTAAATTAAATTTTGCCCATCTTAACTTTAAAAAGATGTTTAAGTATTTTTTAAAAAAAGAAGATAATACTAAAGGGCTTAATTCTTTTAAAACTTTAATGCTATCTTTAGCTGGAAGAATTGGTATTGGTTCTATTGCTGGTGTTGCTCTTGCTATTTATTTAGGTGGTCCTGGAACCGTTTTTTGGATTTGGTTTATTTCTTTTGTAAGTGCAATTTTAGCTTTTGTAGAAACTTATTTAGGAATAAAATATAAAACTAAAGATGGTAAAACATATTTTAAAGGAGGCCCAACATATTATATTAAAGATGGTCTTAAAAAACCAAAACTAGGTGGTTTTTATGCTGCATGTATTTTACTTACATATTTATTTGGCTCAATGACAATTCAGTCTAATACAATTGCTAAAGTTACCTCAGAGATTACTGGTATTAGTCCAGTTTTTATTGGTATTGGTGTTGGAATAATATCTTTTATAGTAATTGTTAGTGGTTTAAAAAAGATAAGTGATGTAACATCTAAAATGGTTCCTATTATGTCTTTGGTTTATGTTTTGCTTGCTTTAATTGTTATAATTATTAACATTGAAAAAATACCTAGCATTTTTAATTTAATTATCAAAAATGCTTTTAATATAAAAAGTTCGTTATATGGTTTTCTATCTGTTTTTATAATTGGCGTTCAAAGAGGAATTTTTTCAAGTGAAGCAGGTCTTGGTACCGGAAGTATAGCTGCATCAAGTGGAAATAGTAGCGATCCTGAAAAAGAAGGTTATATTCAGTCTCTTGGTATTTATATAACATCTCTTATTATATGCTCATCAACTGCCTTTATTGTTTTACTTAGCGGTTATCAAAATTTAAATGTACCTGATCCCAATGGAATAGAAATAGTAATATATGCCTTTAAATATCATTTAGGTACTCTTGGTAATTTAATATTAATTTTTAGTATTTTTTGTTTTGCCTTCTCAACAATTCTATCGGGATATTATTATGAGGAAGTAAGTTTAAAATATCTTCTTAAAAACATTCAAAAAAAGCATCTTTTTCTTTTAAAGATAACAGCAGGAACTACTATTTTTTTAGGTTCAATTACATCATCTACTATTATATGGAAAGTAACTGATATTTTTATGGCTACATTAATTATAATTAATAGTTATGCAATATTTATGTTAAAAGATGAGATAAAAGTTAAAAATCACTTTATAAAAAGTAAAAAATGTAATATAATAAATACGATAGGAGATTTTAAAATGAGTAAAAATGAAATAAAAGAAAAGAAAAATATTAATTATGGAGCAATAATAGCTATTGTTATAGTAGTTGCAATGATTATAGTTTTAGTTGTATTTGGAACTAAAAATATTGGAAAAAACCCAAAACTTTCACCTAATGACAAAAGTTATACTTTTACAAATAAAATTACTAAAGTAAAAATAAGTTATATTGAAAGCTTTGAAAATCTAGATGCACCTAAATCAGAAATTATTCTTGAAGATAAAGATATTCCTAAAGATTTACTAGAAGCATTTGAAACTTTAAGAGAAAGTGAACTTGTTATTCCAAAAGAAATAGATACAAAAATTTTGTTAGAAATTCAAATAACTTCTAAAAAGGAAACAACTACATATGTAATGGTTAATGAAGAAGTTTGTGATTTAACAACTAGCAAGTGTTATACAACAGCAACAGATAAAAACATTGCATCAATAATATATAAAATAACATCAGCAAACAAAAAAGCAAAACTAGAACAAAATACAGAAAATGTTGAAACATCAGAACAAGAAAATACAGATAATGAGGAAAACAATTAATGTTAATAAAGGCACCATTTATGGTGCTTTTTCTTTGAAAAAGCTTTACCTTTAATTAAATGAGTGTTATAATACTTATGACATTTTAAGTGGGACACATAATCCCACTTTTATTTATAAAAAAGGAGAATTATATGGATTATGAAAAATTAACAACTATTATTAATGAAAAATTAAAAGAATACAATATTTTTGTTGATGAAATAAAATATTTAAAAAAAGGGAAATATAATTTTTTAGAAATTACCCTTGATAAAATTGGTGGTCTTGATTTAGATGAAATAGTTATGGCTACTAAGATAATAAATCCTATAATTGATAAAAATGTTACTATTAAGGATAGTTATATACTAGATATTTCTAGTAAGGAAAGAGGTTAAACAATGAAAAGTAATGAATTAATTAAAGCAGTAGATTTAATAGTTAAAGAGAAAAATATTTCTTCAGATGTAATTTTTGAAGGATTGAAACTTGCTTTAGCAACAGCTTATAAAAAGAATTTTGATTCTAAGACTAATGTTTTAGTAGATATTGATAGAGAAACCGGAGATATAAAAGTTTTTTCTTACTTTGTTGTCGTTAAAGAAATTGATGAAGGTGAAGATAGTGTTGATGAAGAGGGCAATCCTATCAAAATACCACCAGAAATTAATATAGATGCTCAAATTCTTTTAAAAGAAGCTCAAAAAATAAAGCCGGATGCTAAAATAGGAGATGCTATTCAAGTAGAAGTTACTCCAAAAGATTTTGGAAGAGTTGCAGCAGGTACTGCTAAGCAAGTATTAACTCAAAAAATAAGAGAAGCTGAAAAAGAAAGTATTGTTGAAGAATTTAATGGTAAAGAATTTGAAGTAATGGTTGGAATGGTTGCTATGGAAGATCGTAATAATTATTATATTGATCTTGGTAGAACAAGAGGAGTACTTCCTAAAAATGAAATTATTCCTGATGAAAAAATAGTTATGGGATCTAACATTAAAGTATATATTACTAAAGTTGAAAGTGGTAATAAAGGACCATTTATTAAACTTTCAAGAAGTAATTATGGTTTTGTTAAAAGATTATTTGAACAAGAAATTCCAGAAATTATTAATGGCGATATCGAAATATATAGTGTTGTAAGAGAACCAGGAATAAGAAGTAAAGTAGCTGTTTTTTCCAATAATGAAAAAGTTGATCCAATCGGTGCTTGTATTGGTGAAAAAGGATGTCGTATTGCCGGTATTTTAAAAGAACTTGGTAGTGAAAGAATAGATTTAATTTTATATAGCCCAGATCCAGAAGAGTTTATAAAAAACGCTCTATCACCAGTTAAAGATGCTATTGTAAGTATTCTTGATGAAGAGAAAAAGGAAGCTCTTGCTATTGTAACTGATGATAATTTATCACTTGCAATTGGTAAGAAAGGATCTAATATAAGACTTGCTAATAAATTAACTAAGTATCATATTCAAGTTAAATCATTATCCCAAGTTAATGAAGAAGGTAATAAATAATATATAAAAAAGGAGATAAACATGAAAAAGATTCCTTTAAGAACATGCATTGTTACAAAAGAAAAATGTGAAAAACATAATCTTTTAAGAGTGGTAAGAACTCCTGAAGGAAATATTGTTTTTGATAAAACTGGTAAACAAAATGGTAAAGGAGCATATCTTAAGAAAGATGAAAAAGTAATAATAAAAGCGAAAGAAAATAAAATACTTGATCGTTTATTTGAAAAAGAAGTTCCTATAGATGTTTATGAATCTTTAGAAAAGGAGGTAAGAAGTGAATAGACCAACAAGGGATGAATATTATATGGCTATTGCACAACTTGCATCTTTAAGAAGTACATGCTTATCTAGAAAAGTTGGTGCTGTAATTGTCAAAGATGATTATCCAATATCATTTGGCTATAATGGGCCAGCCAAAGGGGTTATACATTGTGATGAAAAAGGTGGTTGTATAAGACGTAGTCAGCCAGATTATAAAAGTGGTGCATATCTAGAATTATGCCCAGCATCACATGCTGAACAAAATGCAATTGCTTTTGCTGCAAGACATGGTATCTCTGTTAAAGGAGCAACTATTTATGTAAATACATTTCCTTGTAAGGATTGTATGAATTCAATTATTAATTCAGGTCTTAAAAAAATAGTTTTTGATGCAGAATATAGTGCTGATTTATCAAAAGAAATAGTAGAAAGTGTTGCAGTAGAGCTTGTTAAATATGAAGGAAGAGATACTACTGAAATATTTGAAGAAGCGATTATAAGAAAAAAGAAAGGAAGATGAATATGGATATTAAAACTTATGCAAAAGATGTTAACTTATCAGTAGCTGAAGTATTAAGTAAATGTGAAGAATTAGGTATAAAAGCCGATAATAATACTATTCTTAGTGAAGATGATATTATTATTTTAGATAATACTTTAAATTTAATTAGTACTGATACTGAAACAACATATGAAGAAGAAGATGTAATAGATGATATTGTTCAAAAGGTTATTGAAAGTGAAAACATTGATAAAACAGAAGCAGTAAATGTTTCATCTAAACAAAAATTAAAAAAGAAAGATAGTTTAAAAGAAAATAAAGATTTTACTAGACAAAGAAAAGAAATGTATAAAAACAAAGCTAAATTATCAGGTAATGTCAAAGATGATAATGTTATAGTATATACTAAAGATATGACAGTATCTTCTCTTGCTAGTGCACTTAATATTTCTGCACCAGAATTAATTAAAAAATTAATGGAATTTGGTAATATGCTTAATATGAATCAAACTATTGATTTTGAAACGGCAGAAATAATGGTGCTTGATTATGGTAAGACCCTAAAGAAAGAAGAAAGCCAAGATATAACAGACTTTGATAATTATGAAATTGTTGATAAAGAAGAAGACTTAGTTAAAAGACCACCAATAATAACTATTATGGGTCATGTTGATCATGGTAAAACAACTCTTCTTGATTATATTAGAAATACTAATGTTGCATTAGGTGAAGCAGGAGGTATTACTCAAGGTATTGGAGCATATCAAATTGATTATGAAGGTAATAAAATGACTTTCATTGATACTCCAGGTCATGCTGCATTTACTCAAATGCGTGCAAGAGGAGCAGCTGTTACTGATATTGTTATTATTATAGTAGCAGCAGATGATGGGGTTATGCCTCAAACTAAAGAAGCAGTAGATCATGCACTTTCTGCTAAAGTTCCTATCATAGTAGCAGTAAATAAAATAGATAAACCAGAAGCTAATATTGATAGAATTTATACAGGTATGGCTGAAATAGGCATTAACCCAGAAAGTTGGGGTGGAGATGTTCCGTTTATTAATATATCTGCTAAGACTGGTGAGGGTATTGATAACCTATTAAAAACAATTATTGCAATTAGTGAAGTAAACCAGTTTAAAGCAAATCCTAATCGTTACGCTCTTGGTGCAGTAATTGAAGCTATCCTTGATAAAAACGTAGGTGGGGTTACATCATTTTTAATTCAAAATGGAACTTTAAGAATTGGTGATCCAGTTTGTGTTGGAACAACATATGGTAAAATTAGAACCATGAAAAATGATCAAGGAGTAAATATTGCCTCTGCGGGTCCTGGTACTCCAGTTGAAGTAACTGGTATTACAGATTCCCCAAAAGCTGGTGATAAATTTATGGCATTTGAAACTCTTGATGAGGCTAAAAAGATAGCTGCAACAAGAAAAGATGTTGAATTATCAAAGGTTAAAAGACACGCTTCAGTATCACTTGAAGATTTATTTAATCAAGTACAAGAAGGAAAAAATGAAGTTGAAGTTGTTTTAAAGGCTGATGTTCGTGGATCAGAAGAAGCAGTTAAATCAGCACTTGAAAATATTCGTGTTGAAGATGTTAAAATTAAAGTTATCAGAAGTGGTATCGGGACCATATCAGAAAGCGATATTGTTCTTGCAAGTGCTTCAAAAGCTGTTGTAATAGGCTTTAATGTTGTAGCTTCTCCTGGGGCTAAAGAAATGGCTAAAGAATATGATATTAAAATTCGTCTTTATACAATAATATATAAACTAGTTGAAGATGTAGAAGCGGCTTTAAAAGGAATGCTTGATCCAGAATATGAAGAAAAAGTAATTGGTTCTGTTGAGGTAAGAAAAATATTTAAATTTTCTAAAATAGGTAATATTGCTGGAGTTTATGTAACTGATGGTGTTGTTAAAGCAAATGCTAAAGCAAGAGTTATTCGTGATGGAAATATCCTAGTAGACACTAAAATAGCATCAGTACAAAGGGAAAAAGATCATGCTAAAGAAGTTAAAAAAGGTTTTGAATGTGGTATTACTTTAGAAAAATATGATGATTTTAAAGAAGGAGATATCTTTGAAATATATGAACTTACCGAGGTGAAACGTGTCTAGTCATAATATATCAAGAATAGAAAGTGATATTGAAAAATATATCCCTATGATTATTCAAAGAGAAATGCAAGATGATCTTTTTAAAGTTATAACTATTACTGGTTGTTCTTTAGCAAAAGATTTAGGTTTTTGTAAAGTTTATTTTACAGCATTATCTGATATGGATAAAAAAGAACTTGAAAAAGAAGTAAATAAAGCATCATCTTTTATAAGAGGAAAACTAGCTGGTCTTATGAATATAAGAAATACTCCAGAATTAAGATTTTATTATGATAAATCAGTTGCTATGGGAAATAGAATTGAAGAAATCCTTAAAGAAATAAATGAAAAGGATAAAAATTAAATGAATGGGGTTATACTAGTTAATAAAGAAAAAGGTAAAACAAGCAGGGATATGGTTAATGAACTTAACCATATTTTTGGTATTAAAAAAATTGGTCATACAGGAACTCTTGATCCACTTGCAACAGGTCTTTTAGTTATGTGTCTTGGTAAATATACTAAACTTACAGAAATGCTTTCTTCATTTAAAAAAACTTATATAGCAGAAATTAAAATAGGTATTAAAACCGATACGTTAGATATAACTGGAAATATTTTAGAAGAAAAAAATTGTTGTTTTAAAAAAGAAGATGTTATCAAAGTATTATCATCTTTAAAAGGTAAAATAACTCAAGAAATACCTATGTATTCTGCTAAGAAAATAAATGGTAAAAAATTATATGAATATGCAAGAGAAAATATATCTATTACTCCCATATATAATGAAATAGAAGTATTTAATATAAAATTACTTGATATAAAAGATGATATTATTACTTTTGAATCAACAGTATCTAAAGGATGTTATATAAGAAGTCTAATTCAAATAATTTGTGATAAATTATCAGTAATTGGGTGTATGAATAATTTAGTAAGAACTGCTCAAGATAAATTTTTATTAAAAGATTCATATACTATTCAAGATATAAAAGAAGGCAATTATAAATTACTTAATACTGAAGATTTATTTCCTTATCCAGTATATAATTTAACAAAAGAAGAATATAAATATGTAAAAAATGGTAATAAAATAAAACTTAAATTTAATGATTTATATCTTGTTTTAAAATATGATGATAAAGAAATAGCAATTTATATTAAAGATAATGACTTATATAGACCTTATGTAATGTTATTATAGTTGATTTTTAAATACCTAGATGTTAAAATTAGTTTAGAATAAAGAGGTGCTTTGTTATGAAAAATTTTCTTCACAATTTATATGCTAATGAGAAATTTCCTATTTATTTAGGTGCTACAATTGTATTTTTACTTATAGCTTTTTTTGTTGTGCTTTTTGTAGGAAAGAAAGATAAAAAGAAGTTAGAAGATACTAAAAAACTTGAAAAAATAGATTTAAGCACTTTTACTGAAGAAGAACCAGTTAATATGGAATCTTCTGTAAAAGAAGAAGAGCATATTGTTCCAGTTATTGCTAATGAAGAAAAAGTATCCCAAGAATCTTTAGATGATAAAGAAGAACTTATTAAAGTGGAACCAGAAGATATTAAAGAAGAGTCTTTAGAAGAAGAACCTATTACAATACCTGATGTTTCTATGCCAAAGATATATGAAGAAAATTATTTTCATGAAGAAGAAAAAGTATCTGAAGAGCCTATTAAAGTAGAAGAAGAAGATAGTAATCCTAATGTTAGAACTTTTGAGGAAATAGAATATAATTTACCTAGTGATATAGATTATAAAATTGATTTTACATCTCTTGCTAATGATATTGAATCTGATTTAAAAGATTTAGAAAAAATGAATACTGTGTTAGAAGAAAACAACAAACCATTAACAGAAGATGTATCTTTAGAAGATACAATGCAAAGTGTTTTAGAAACATCTGAAGAATCTAAAGTAATAGTAGATGAGGAAGATGTAATTGAACTTCCTAAATTAAAAGAAGAGGTAGTAAATAATAGTGCTCCTATTCTTGAAGAAAAAAAGGAAGATGAAATTATTTTGTAAGATAGTGTGTCAAGAGAAGTTGTGTTTTTAATAAAAAGGATGATACTATATATTTGTATTAAGGAGTTATAAATATGAAAATAAACTGTGTTAGTGAGTTAGTTGAAGAAAGATAATACTATGCTATTAGGTATAAAGGAAGCACGGAAAGAAATGAACCAAAAATTGCTTTTGAATCTCTTACACGTTTAAATATATTGAATAGTATTTTAGAGAATATAATATGTCCAAAATTAACTTATAAAGAATTATATCATTTATACAATCTTCAAAGACAAAGTGATTTAAGAAGAGGAAAGTCTTACAATAATGTACAGCATTTTGGAGATGAGATTATAAGAAGACATGTGCAACTAGATTCAACCCTTTCTAGCAAAATCAACAATAAAGAAGCCTATTTGTTGGAACATTTTGAAAATATTACTGAAAGTTTATATGCTTTAAATTTTAATGATTTGCAAAATTCAAAGCATATACTTCAAGAATTGATGGATTTACAGTTTATGTTAGAATATATAAATAGCACTTTAGAACCAAGGGCAGAAACAATAGCTCCACTTTTAAAAGATGTTTATATTAATATGAAAAATAGAATTATATATTATTTAAAACCAAAAAAACAGCCTAGTATTGATGCACAAAAATTAAGTGATGCTTTTGCTGAAGAAGAACAACAATTAAGTCAAGGTGCTAGACAATAAAATAAAGAGATTAAAATAAATAATATGTCAAGGAAGATTGCAAAAATCTTCTTTTTTCTTTATAATAAATAAGGTGATTGCTATGAAAACATATAATGAATCTTCAATAAAAATACTTGAAGGTCTTGAAGCAGTACGTAAAAGACCGGGTATGTATGTAGGCTCAACTGATAAAAGGGGTCTGCATCATTTAGTTTGGGAGATTGTTGATAACTCAATAGATGAAGCAATTAATGATTATGGTGATTATATTAAATTATCAATTAATAAAGATGGTAGTATTACTATTTCTGATAATGGAAGAGGCGTGCCAATTGGAACTCATGAAAGTGGTAAATCAACACCAGAGGTAATTTATACAATGCTTCATGCTGGTGGTAAATTTACTGAAGAAGGGTATAAAGTATCTGGTGGTCTTCATGGTGTTGGAGCATCGGTTGTTAATGCTTTATCAGAATTTATGGATGTTGTTATATATCGTGATGGAAAAATATCTAATATTCGTTTTGAAGATGGTGGAAAAGTAGCTATTCCTTTAAAAAAAGTAGGTGAAAGTAAAAAAACAGGTACTACTGTAACTTTTAAACCTAATTATGAAATATTTAAGAATGCTAATTTTTCATATACAACGATTTGTGAAAGAATGCAAGAAAGCGCTTTTTTAATATCGGGTCTTACTATTGAAGTTGAAGATATTGAGGATGATAAAAAAGCTAAGTTTTTTTATGAAAATGGTTTAATTAGTTTTATTGAATATATTAATGAAGGAAAAGAGATTTTATGTAATCCTTTAAATTTTTCAAGTACTAAAAATAATATTGAAGTAAGTGTAGCCCTGCAATATACAGATACATTTAATGAAAATATTATATCTTTTGTTAATAATGTTAAAACACCAGATGGTGGTACCCATGAAATTGGTTTTAAAACAGGTATTACTAAAGCATTTAATGATTATATAAAAAACAACGATGTTGTTAAAGGTAAAGACTTTTCTTTTGATGGAACAGATGTAAGAGAAGGTCTTACAGCTATAATAAGTTTAAAAATACCTGAGAATTTACTGCAATTTGAAGGACAAGTAAAATCCAAACTTGGAACACCTGAGGCAAGAAGTATTACTGAAAGTATTACTTATGAACAAATTAAATTCTTTTTAGAAGAAAATAGAGAGCAAGCTTTAAATATTATTGATAAAGCAGTTAAATCTATGGAAGCAAGAAATGCAGCTAGAAAAGCAAGGGAGCTTGTTAGAAGTGGTAAGGGAAAAGAAAAGAAAGATAAGATTTTATCGGGTAAACTTACTAAAGCAACAGGTAAAAATAGTAATTTAAATGAACTATTTTTAGTCGAAGGTGATTCAGCTGGAGGTTCTGCTAAGTCAGGAAGAGATAGAGAAACGCAAGCAATACTTCCTTTAAGAGGGAAAGTATTAAATTGTGAAAAAGCATCTAGTAATGATATATATGCCAATGAAGAACTTAATACTTTAGTTCATGCAATTGGGGCAGGAGTTGGATCAGATTTTGATCCTAAAGATAGTAATTATGGAAAAATTATTATTATGACTGATGCTGATGATGATGGAGCTCATATTCAAGTTTTATTATTAACTTTTTTCTATCGTTTTATGAGACCTTTAATTGAAGAAGGAATGCTTTATATAGCAAATCCTCCTTTATATGCTCTTGATTTTGGTAAATATAAAGAATATGTTGCAACTGATGATGAGTTAGAAGAAGCAAAAAAGAAATTAAAAGGATCTTATAAAGTTCAAAGATTTAAAGGACTTGGAGAAATGAACGCTGATGAACTTTATGAAACAACCATGAATCCTAAATCACGTAGTTTAATAAGAGTAAGTATTACAGATGGTGCAATAGCAGAAAAAAGAATATCTACTTTAATGGGTGATAAAGTTGAACCTAGAAAAGAGTGGATAAATGAAAATGTAGACTTTACTTTAGAAGATACATTTAGAAAAGAGTAGGTGATATATTATGACTAAAAAGATTGATGAGAAACCAGTTGTTGAAAAAATATATGATTATACACTTGAATATATAATGGGAGATCGTTTTGGAAGATATGCTAAAAGTATTATTCAAGATCGTGCTCTTCCAGATGTTAGAGATGGTTTAAAACCAGTTCAAAGAAGAATTCTTTATACGATGTTTGAAAATCGTAATACTTTTGATAGACCTTATCGTAAATGTGCAACAGCTGTTGGTGATGTAATGGGTAAATATCATCCACATGGAGATGCTTCTATATATGGGGCTATGATATATATGTCGCAACCTTGGAAGATGAGAGAAAGATTTGTTGATATTCATGGTAATAATGGATCAATTGATGGTGATGGACCAGCAGCTTATCGTTATACTGAAACAAGACTTACTAAACTTGCTCAAGTAATGCTTAAAGATATTAATAGAGATTCAGTTGAAATGGTTCTTAACTATAGTGATGAGTTACTAGAACCAACTGTTCTTCCAGCTAATTTTCCTAACCTTTTAGTAAACGGTTCAATGGGAATATCTGCTGGATATGCAACAAATATTCCTCCTCATAATTTAGGAGAAGTTCTTGATGCAACAATTTTTAGGATTGATAATCCTAACTCTAGACTTGAAACAATAATGAATTATATAAAAGGACCAGATTTTCCAACCGGAGGTATTGTTGAAGGAAAAGCTGGTTTAATAGATGCTTATGAAACAGGTAGGGGTAAAGTAGTTGTTAAAGCAAAAACTGAAATTATTAAGGAAAAAAATTGTCAAAAGATAATTATTCATGAAATACCATATGATGTTTTAAAAGAAAACCTTCGTAAGAAAATTGAAGATATAAAGATTGATAAAAAAGTAGATGGCATAACTGATGTAAAAGATGAATCTGATAAAGAACATATGGGAAGAATGGTTATTGAAACTAAGAAAGGTGCTAATACAGAGGTTATTTTAAATTACTTATTTAAAAATACTGATTTGCAAGTAAATTATAACTTTAATATGGTAGCAATTGTTAACAGGAGGCCAAAACAACTAGGATTACTTGCTATATTAGATGCTTTTATTAATCATCAAAAAGATGTAATTTTAAGAAGAACTAATTTTGATTTAAATCATTGTAATGAAAGATTACATATTGTTGAAGGTCTGCTTAAAGCAGTAAGTATTTTAGATGAGATAATATCTACAATTAGAAAATCTAAAAATAAAGCAGATTCAATTGTTAATTTAGTAAAAATATTTGGTTTTACGGAAAAACAAGCTGAAGCAATTGTAATGATGCAACTATATCGTTTATCTAACACTGATATTGTTTCTTTAGAAGAAGATAAAGCTAATTTAATAAAAATGATCGAATTTTTAACTGAGATTCTTAATAATGAGGTAGTACTTAAAAAACAAATGAAAAAAGAATTAATGGAAATTAAAAAAGAATTTGCTAATCCTCGTCTTACAGAGGTTCGTGATGAAATAAAAGAAATAAAACTTGATTATATGGATATGATACCTAAAGAAAAGACAATTGTAATAGTAACAAATGAAGGTTATGTAAAAAGAGTGTCATTAAAATCATATGCATCTAAAGAAGATGAAACCACATTAAAGCCAGGTGATTATATAACAGGTCTTTATAGTACAACAACTCAAGATACATTATTATTATTTACAAATTTAGGAAATTATTTATATGTTCCAGTTCATATTATTCCTGATGTTAAATGGAAAGATTTAGGTAAACATATTAATAATATTATTATGATGGCAACAGATGAAAAAGTTATTGGAAGCTATTTAATTACTGATGATAAAAATAAGCTTATTTTAACATCTTTAAAAGGAATGATTAAAAAAGTTGTTGTTGGTGATTTAAGAGTAACTAGATATAGTAAGCCAATGATGATTATGAAACTTAAAGATGGTGATGAACTTATTTCTGTTAAAAGTAATAAGGAAGATGTAGTTATTGTAACAAAAGAAGGATATTACTTAAGATATAAGACAAATGAAATATCAGCAGTAGGTCCAAAAGCAGCAGGAGTTAAAGCAATTAATTTAAAAGATGACTTTGTTATCAGTAGTGATACTTTTGATGAAAATGATGAATATTTAAACATCTTTACTAATTTAAATACAGCAAAAAGGGTAAAAATAAGTGAACTTGAAAGTTTATCAAGAGCTAAAAAAGGCTTTAGAATTCTTAAAAAAGCTAAAACAAAAGATTATAAAATAGTAAAAGCCTTTATAAGTAATGCAAGAGATACTAATTTAGTTAAATGTGATAGTCAAATTATTGAGATTAAGAATGCAGATATTCCTATAATGGATTTATCATCAACCGGAAGCATAATTACTAAAAACAAAGTTGATGAATACGAGATTAAAACTGATTTATATGAGGATATTCCTAAGGAAGATGAAGAAAAAGAAGTAAAGGAAGAAGAAAAACAATTATCGTTTGATGACTTTGTAAGTGATTTTAAAATATAATATAAAAAGAAAAATAAACAATTGAAATCACTTTCCAGATGTGTTAAACTTTAATCATAAGGAGAGTGATAAATATGGGAGATAAAAAAGGTTTTACATTAATTGAACTTTTAGCAATAATTGTTATATTAGCAGTTGTAATGTTAATTGGTGCAACAGCAGTAGGCCCAATCATGACTAAATCAAGAAAAGGTGCATTAGGTACTGAAGGGTTAGGTGCAGTTGATGGAGCAAAAACAGCATATCAAGTAGAGCAAATGAATGGATCATTTACTTCAACTAGCAGTGTTTGTTTTGATCTTAGATATTTAAATTCTAAAGGATATTTTGAAAAAGGAACGGGATCTGATAATTATACAGGCTCAGTATTAGTAACTTATGAGCCATCAACATCAAGTTATACATATACATTTTGGATATCAAATGGAACATATGTGTTTACTAATGTCAATGTTACAAGTTATAAACCTGATTCAGCAACCGATGGAACAAGTGCTTCAGCTAACTGTGGTGGAGCAACAGGAGTAGTAAGATGTTCTGCTGCTGGAACTTGTGCATAATATTATTGAAAACAAAAAAATATTATGATAGACTATTAATGTAAGGAGAATGATAAATATGAGAGATAAAAAAGGTTTTACATTAATTGAACTTTTAGCAATAATTGTTATATTAGC
>CAYFSK010000002.1:0-8717 GCA_964345805.1 uncultured Mycoplasma sp. | reverse complement strand
GTAATGGAGCATCAACAAATATTAATTGTACTGCTGCTGGAACTTGTGCATAATAGATATAAATATAAAATAAGCCAAAGTATATTTGGCTTTTTTATTTGTCTTAAATTGAAATGAAAAGTAATGTATGTTAATATTTTGATATAAGGATATAAATATGAAAAGTAAATATAGAAAAAGACATTTTACAATTACAGAAATAATCTTTATTATTTTTATAGCATCTTTAGGAATAACTATTTTTATAATTAGTATTTGGCCCCAGATAATAATATATCAAAAAAAGCATCTTGGTAATATGGGAATAGAAATGGTTAAAACAGCAGAGAGATTTTATAATAAAAAAGAAGATTTAAATAAAGAAGGAATAACTTGTATTACATCTGATTTTTTATATCATGGTAAATTTTTTAAAGAAGAAAGAAACTCTGAATATGAGAAAATTTCTGGTTCAGTACTTATAACTAAAGATAAGAAATATTTTTGGATAGGAGAAGGAACTTTTGTATATGAAAAAGAAGAATATCCTAAATTTAAAGTAAAAGATGCTATAAAAGGTAAAAAAGCAAATCGATTATGTGGTAAATTTTGGATTAAAGATGAAATTGGGATAGATAATTATTGCTATTGGGATCCTAAAGGAATAACTTGTCAAAAAGGGAGATTTACAGACCAAGAAAAAAGCTATACTACTTTTTAGTATCAGCTTTTTTTCTTGCTTCAGTATTTAAAATTTTCTTTCTCATTCTTATATTATGAGGAGTTATTTCAACAAGCTCATCATTATTTATATAATCCAGGGCATATTCTAAGGTTATTAGTCTTGGTCTTTTAAGAACAACTGTTTTATCAGCAAAAGCAGATCTTGTATTAGTAAGTTCTTTTCCTTTAACAATATTTACAGCAAGATCTAAATCTTTATTACACTCACCAATTATCATTCCTTCATAAACATCAGTATTAGGTTCAACAAACATAATTCCTCTGTCTTCAAGAGCACCAATTGAATATGCTGTTGCTTTTCCTTCTTCTGATGAAACAAGAACACCAAGTTTTCTTTCTCCAACATCAAGTTTTGATAAAGGCATATATTCTTTAAAAATATGATTCATAATACCATAACCTTTTGTTAAAGTCATAAATACAGATGTAAAACCAATTAATCCTCTTGATGGTATCTGGTAAGTTATTCTAATTAAATCACCTACATGAACCATATTAATCATGTTTGCACCTCTTTTAGATAATTCCTCGATTACTGCTCCCATATATTCATCAGATACTTCTATTTGTAACTCTTCATAAGGTTCACATTTTTCCCCATCAATTTCTTTAATAATAACTTTAGGTTTTGATACTTCTATTTCAAAGCCTTCACGACGCATATTTTCTATTAATATTGATAAATGAAGTTCACCACGACCAAAAACAATAAAGTTTTCTGTATCAAGTTCTTCTACCTTTAAACTTACATCTCTTTGTGTTTCTTTAAATAGTCTTTCGCCAATTTTTCTTGCCGTAAGTATTTTACCATCAAGCCCACAAAAAGGTGATGAATTAACGCCAAAAGTCATTTGCAATGTTGGTTCATCAATATGCAGTAGGGGTAGTCTTTCACTGTTATTAACCTCAGTTATCGTCTCACCAACTTCAACATCTTCAAGACCAGCAATAGCAATTACATCACCAACTGATGCTTCACTTATCTCAAGTTTCTTAAGTCCTAAAAAGCCATATAACTTTTGAACTCTAAATCTTTTTTCTTTGCCATCAAGTCTTATACATTTAAGGCTTTGCCCACTTTTTATTTTACCATTAAATATCTTGCCAATGGCAATTCTTCCTACATAATCATTGTAATCAATAAGGGCAGGTTGAAATAAAAATGGTTTATCTTCATTTCCTTTAGGATCATCAATTTCTGATAATATTAAATCAAGTAAGCATCCAAAATCCTGTTTTTGAGTTTCTATATCTCTTGATAAAGAAGCTGTTTTATTAGCTGCAGATGTATAAACAAACTTAAAATCAAGCTGATTATCATTTGCTCCAAGTTCCATAAAAAGTTCTAATACTTCTTCTTCAACTTCTTTTATTCTAGCAACTTTTTTATCAACTTTATTAATAACAACAATTGGTTTGCATCCAGATTCTAAAGCTTTTTTTAAAACAAATCTTGTTTGAGGCATAGGTCCTTCATAAGCATCAACTACTAAAAGTACACCATCAACCATCTTCATTATTCTTTCAACTTCACCACCAAAATCAGCGTGACCTGGAGTATCTAAAATATTTATTTTATAATCTTTATAATATACAGCTGTTGTTTTTGCAAGAATTGTAATACCTCTTTCTTTTTCAATCGCATTTGAATCCATTGAAAGATCATCTGTATTTTCATTTTCTCTAAATGTACCTGCATACTTTATAATTCCATCTACTAGTGTTGTTTTACCATGATCTACATGGGCTATTATGGCTACATTTTTAATTCTCATTTTTTTCATCACCCGTTTTTTCCTATGGTATTATATCACTTTTTTAATATATGTGTACATCTTTTTTACACTAGTTTAATTGCCAAATATACTAATATATATTAAAATAAGAGTGGAGTTATGTTATGGATAGGAAACTAGCAGAGAAAATAAAAACATATATTAATTTTAAGTATAGTGCAGATGAAATATGTTTAGCATTAAATATTAGTGTTGAAAAACTATTAAGATATTTAAAACTATTAAAAATAGATAAAAACTTAAAAGAAAGATTTATTATAGAAAATGCTTTATTTCCTGCTATTTCTTTTAATATACCCGAAGATATATCTAAAGTATGCTTTATTTCTGATACACATTATTGTTCTGTAAAAGATCGTCCTGATGTAGTAGAGTTAATATATAATTTTTGTGATAATGAAGGAATAAGATATGTTTTTTGTGCTGGAGACTTTACAAGTGGTCTTTATAGTGAAGATGAAAGTCATAAGAATCAAAATAGAGTAACCGGGGTAGATAACATGATAGATTATGTTGTTAATACTCATCCATATAAAAAAGGTATTGAATTTTACACTATCAGTGGTAATCATGATGCATCTTTTTTAAGAACAGTTGGTATTAATGTTTGTGAGAAAATAGCCAAGCAAAGAAAAGATATAACTTATTTAGGTCATGATAAAGCTGATGTTAGATTTGATAATCTATCAATCTTTTTATGGCATGGTAAAAATTATAAAGATAATTTTAATAGATATCAGCATCACTATAAACATGTTCCTCTTTTACCAAAACCAGATATTATGGCTTTAGGCCATATTCATCATAGTGGCTATCAAAAAATAAATGATACCCATATTCTTCAGATATCAACAACTATGGATACACCAGATTTTCTTTTAGCTAAAAATATTACAACTACTAAAGGCTTTTGGATAGCAAATATTCATAACTTAGATGATGATAAAATGATATCTCCTGATTTATATGAAGTAAGTGATAATTTAGGAATATCACGAGTTAGAATCAAAGGAAATTATTATAATGGCAAATAAAAAAGTAGTTGTTTTAGGTGGTGGCACCGGAATGAGCTTTCTTTTAAAAGGTTTAAAAGAATATCCACTTGATATAACAGCTGTGGTTTCTGTTTGTGATGATGGTGGTTCAACGGGGATACTTAGAGATGAGTTTAATATGCTTGCAGTTGGAGATATTAGAAAAGTACTTGTTTCTTTATCTAAAAGGGAAGATGACTTTGATAGTCTTTTAAATTATCGTTTTACATCAGATGGTTCACTTAATGAACATACAGTTGGAAACATTATGTTAACAGCGGCTTCTAATATAAAGGGTTCGGTTCAAGCAGGTATTGAAATGCTTGGAAAAGTTCTTAATCTAAAAGGTAAAGTAATGCCTTTTACCGAAGATAGTGTTACTTTAATAGGTAAGATGGAAGACGGTAAGATTATTAAAGGAGAACATTTAATCACAAGTGCTCATAAAATAATAAAAAAGGTTTATTATAATAAAAATCCAAAAATAAAAAAAGAATTAATTTTAGCTTTAGAAGAAGCAGATGTAATTGTTATTAGTATGGGAAGTTTATTTACTAGTGTAATACCAAATTTACTTAGTAAAAAAGTTCTTAATGCAATAGATAATTCTAAAGCAAAGATAATATACCCATGTAACTTATTTACTCAACCAGGAGAAACGGATGGATATAAAGTATCAGATCATATTAATACTTTAAATAGTTATCTTGGTAAGAGAAAAATTGATTATGTAATAGCATCAAATACAGTTATATCAAAAAGGATAGCTAATAAATATCAAACTGAAGAACAAAAAGATCCAGTTAAAATAGATTATCGAAATATAAAGAAGACAGGTGCTTTTCTAATTGAAGATAAACTTGCTTTTTTATCTGAAAATGTTGGATATAAACATGATTCTGTAAGACTTGGATTTCATATTTTTTCTATAGCTTTTAATCATAATAATGATTAAGAGTGCTATTTATTATTTTAGAAAAAATGGACAGAAGAAAGTAAAAATAAGTATTATACAACACCTGGTCTTGAACTTGCTGATTTGACATTATCACCAATTAGAAGAATGCTTGATTCAGAGTACATATTAATTGAAAGAAAGTTTTTTGAATATCCAAATTATATAAATAAGGGTTTAACTATTATAAGATAAAAAAACATGATTTAATTCATGTTTTATTTTTTTATTAACCCCACCTATTACAAAGTGGGTTGGCGGATCAAATCGGCCTACGTAATTGAAAGGATGTCAAATATGTAAAACATATCTACTTCTTTCGTTTTCCATGGAAATTCCATGGATAAATATATTATAACCATATTTTGATAAGATAATTAAGCATTTGTAACTATTTATCTTTTTATAAATATAAGATATAATTAATAAGAAGTAAGAAAAGAGGCTATATGAATTTAGTTGTTAATGGACATAATATTATAGAAATATTAATAGTAACATATATAATAAGTTTTCTTGGTGTATTTTTAACTAAGAAAATAGCTGTGCATGTTAATGCAATAGATTTACCTTCTGAAAGAAGGGTACATACAAAGCCAACTCCAAGACTTGGAGGGCTTGCTATTTATGCATCATTTTTACTTGGTTATATGTTTTATGGTGATTTATCAGTACAAATGCTTTCTATTTTAATAGCATCTTTTTTCTTAGTTATGATAGGATTATTTGATGATATAAAATCTGATGATATGAAGTCAATTAAATCTAGATATAAACTTTTAGTTCATATTTTTGTAGCAGCTATTGTAGTATTTTATGGTAATTTATATTTTAATGAAATTACCTTACTAGGATATACATTTTATTTACCTAAATTAGTTAATCAATTATTTTCAATGTTCTTTATAGTAGGAGCAATTAATGCTATTAATTTAATTGATGGAATAGATGGTCTTTCATCAGGAATAAGTTCTATATATTTTGCAACTATTGCTATAATAGCCTTTATTTTAAATAAAACTAGTGGTCTTGATATTATTTTATGTATTATTATGCTTGGTTCAACCCTTGGTTTTTTAACACATAACTTTCCACCAGCTAAAACTTTTATTGGCGATAATGGATCAACATTTTTAGGTTTTATGATTGCTATAATAGCACTACTTGGATATAAAGTAGCAACTATTCAATCACTTGTAATACCAATATTAATACTTGCTGTGCCAATATTTGATACAGCTCTTGCTATTTTAAGAAGAATAGTTCATCATAAAAAAATAGGTGATCCAGATAAACAGCATTTTCATCATCAACTACTTAATATGAAGTTTTCTACTAGAACGACGGTTTTAATTATATATGCTATTAATATTGCTTTTTCTATAGTATCAATTTTCTATGTTCTTGGTGATAACAAAATAGCAATTATCATCTATGTTATTATGATGATATTATTACTATTTATTGTTCTTAAAACCAATATATTATTTGATCATAATAAGAAGAAAGATACTAAAAAATGAAAAAATACTTAAAATATTTTACTCTTCTTTTTTTATGTTTATCCCCAGTTTTTGATACAACTTTTTTTTATAGTAGAATAACATCTTTAATAAGAGTTATTATAATTTTATTGATCTTATTTTTAACATTAATTCTTTATAAAGATGCAAGGAAAAGCTTAAAATATTTAATACCATATTATTTACTTTGTATTATTTTTCTTATTATAGATTTTATTCATTCTAAAAACTTTATATCTTTATTTCCAGGTAACTTTAATTATAGCTTTTTTTCAGAAGCTCTTACTGTTTTAAAACTAATGATGCCTATAAGTTTAATTTATAGTTTATATTATCAAAAATTAAATAAAAAAGACTATTTATTAGTATTTAATATATGGACTATCTTAATATGTTTAAGTGTTATTATAACTAATTTATTTAAGATATCTTTATCAAGTTATGATCAAAATAATGTTATTAAATATAATATTTTACAGTGGTCTAAAAATAAATATTATATATTTACTGCCTCAAAAGGTTTTTTTAATTATGCTAATCAAGAAGCTTTAATACTAATATTATTATTAATAATTAATATTTATAATTTTATTAAAGATAAAAAATATTATTTAATTAATATCTTTTTATGTTTATTTACTTGTTTAATTCTTGGAACAAGAGTATCTTCAATGGGAGGATTACTAGTCTTTACATTTGTTTTTATTAGTTATTTTATATTTGTATTATTAAAAAAAGAAAAGTATCAAAAGCATGTCTTAATATTATTGGTGCCAATAACTATTTGGACAATAATTATACCTATATCACCATATAGTAATAGACAAATAAAAATTAAAACTCATAATAAATTAATTAAAAAGATAGCTATAATAGATTCAAATGAAGAAAAAATAGTTATTAAAAAAGAAAAGATAAAAGAAATATCTGATGAAATAAAAATAAAACAAAAGTTTATTGATGAGTATGTAGATCAAGGCTTGTTACCAGCATTTTTTTATAAACAAGTATATTCATATAATTATGATGTGGATTTTTGGTATAAATTTGTTAGAAAATGTGAAAATAAAAATATTAATTATCGTTTAATTGAAATATCTATTATCAAAAGGGTTAAAATGATTAATAATAATTTCTTGGATCACCTATTTGGAATATCTAATTCTAGAATTCAAAATATCGTTAATATTGAAAGAGATTTTATTCTTCACTATTATGCTTTTGGTATTATAGGATCTATTATATTACTTGTTATGTATCCCTTATTATTAATAAAGTTATTAATTAACTTTTTAAAACAGTTTAGTTTTGATAGCTTTATTAAATTAGCATTAATATCAATATTTATCTTCTGTGCATATTTAACTGGTAATGTCATTAATTCAATGACAACTATTATAGCCTTTGGAACTATAGGTGGGTATTCTTTGTTAAAAGAAGATAAAAGAAAATAAATAATTTCCTTTTTATAATTTTATAGTATAATTAATTTTGGTAAAATACAGGTGAAAAATGGAAAAATTAAAAACAAAACTAAAAATAATTTTTAAGTAATACATATTTATATTGCCAATATTAATAATATTTATGATAGTTCTACTAGCTTACTATCCAGGAATTTTTGTAAGTGACGGAGTTGTTCAATGGCATCAAATTCAAACAGGCAACATTGATAATTGGCATCCAGCTTATGCAACAATTTTTTTTATGATTTTAACCAAGATAATTAATAGACCAGCTTTTTTACTATTTGTTCAAGTACTAATTATGAGCTTTTCAATTGGTTATTTCTTTAGAAATTTGAACAAATATTATAATGTTAATCGGAACTATTTACTTTTAGCTGGTGTAATACTTGCAATAATACCACTTAATTATAATTTAGCTGTAACATTTTTAAAAGACACATTATATTCAACCTTTATTATTCTTCTTTCTGCAGAAACGATTAAATTAATAAATGAAACAGATTATTTTAAAAAACATAGGAATTGTATATTTTTATCGTTAGTAATGTTGCTTGTTTTATTATTTAGACACAACGGTATAATTACAATTATATTATTTGATATATTATTAATAATTTTTTATTTTAAGGAGAAAAAAATATATGTAATTTGCAAAAAAGTGGCAAAAAATATGCTTTATTTGGAATTAAACAAATGTTGAAACATCCAATTATAGTAATAAAACATTATCTTAAATTAGATGCATATTTATATAGCCCTTTTAAATACGAAGGGTTAGTTGGAATATTTACCGAAACTGATTTATGGGTGTATAAGGGTCAATATAGCGAACTTGAAGAAAATTCTAAACTACCAAAATTATTAAATGTTCTTAAAAAGCAAGAAGCTTTTTTTCAAACTAGTCCTATTAGATATATTACATTACAGCCAGCTATATACTTATATTTAACAATATTTATTACGATTGTATTAGTAAAAATATACAAAAGTAAAAATATTATATTAGTTAGTATTTTATCTTTTTTTAACCTTATTGGTTTATCTGTTGCAATGCCAGTAGCAATGGTTAGATATGTTTATTCAACAATTTTACTTGGCTATTTATTTATATTGTGGGGATT
This sequence comes from uncultured Mycoplasma sp., assembly GCA_964345805.1. Classification (GTDB taxonomy): domain Bacteria; phylum Bacillota_I; class Bacilli_A; order RF39; family UBA660; genus UBA6448. The sequence continues at coordinate 96 of CAYFSK010000002.1, read as the reverse complement.
TTGGTTGCTTTTGGTAAGAATTAAAGAAAGAAAAGTAAATAAAGTTCATAATATTTGATAAGTAAACTTTTTTTTAGTATAATTTTATTAGAGGAA
>CAYFSK010000001.1:70641-116795 GCA_964345805.1 uncultured Mycoplasma sp. | reverse complement strand
ATGCGGGTTTGCAGGTTTATTTACCACAACACTGTTTATATTTTTTACCACTGCCACAAGGACAAGGATCATTTCTACCTACTTTAGTAGACTTCTTAGGAGTCTTCTTTAACTTTTCTTTACCATCTTCGGCATTTCCTTTTAAAGTTTGTTTTACTTGTTGAACTCTTCTTATTTCTCCTTTTAGTAAGAATAACGCTGTATCATTTGCTATCTTATCAAGTAAGTTATCAAACAGTTCATATCCTTCTAAAGTATAAGCTCTTATAGGATTTGTTTGACTATAACCACGAAGACCAATACCTTCTTTTAAGTGTTCCATCGTATTCATATGTTCAACCCAATTTGAATCAATTATTTTAAGAGAAATACTTTTTTCAAAGATAGTTGTATTTGGCAAATCTTTAATTTTATTTTCATAGTCTTTAACTACTAATTTAGTAATATAATCTACTACTTCTTCATCTTTTAAATCTAACAAATCTTTTTCTTTTAAATTTTTATTTTTTAAAAAGTTTGTATTAACATATTCAGCTATTTCTGATTTATCAAATTCAGTTAAATATCCTTCTGGTGCTAAATGAGATTCACATAAAGCTGCTATTGCATCTTTAAAATTTAATAAAATATTATCATGAATATCATCTGAATCTATTATTTCATTTCTTTTATTATAGATAATTTCTCTTTGTTCATTTAAAACATTGTCATAGTCAAGAAGACTTTTTCTTATATCATAGTTATTTCCTTCAACTCTTTTTTGAGCTGTTTCAATACTTCTTGTTAAAGTCTTACTTCTTATTGCCATATCACCATCTATTCCAAGTGATACTAACATGTTTTTAATTCTTTCTGTACCAAATCTTCTCATTAAATCATCTTCAAAAGATACAAAAAATTGACTCATTCCTGGATCTCCTTGACGACCAGATCTTCCACGAAGCTGATTATCAATTCTTCTTGATTCATGCCTTTCTGTTCCAATTACACAAAGACCACCAAGTTCTCTTACACCTTCACCAAGCTTAATATCTGTTCCTCTTCCAGCCATATTAGTTGCAAGTGTAATTGCTCCTTGCTTACCAGCTTTTGCTATTATTTCCGCTTCTCTTTCATGATTTTTAGCATTTAGTATTTCATGTTTTAAACCTGCCTTTGTTAATAGTGCAGATAATCTTTCGTTTGATTCAACTGATATTGTACCAATAAGAATAGGTCTTTTAGTTGAATGAATTTCTTTAACTGTTTTAATAATAGCATTATATTTACCTTTTTCATTTGCATAAACAAGATCTGCTAAATCTTCACGTATAACTGGTTTATTTGTAGGTATTTGGATAACATACATGTTATAAATGTTTCTAAATTCTTCTTCTTCAGTTTTAGCTGTCATCCCAGATAATTTATTATACATTCTAAATAAATTTTGGAAGGTAATTGTTGCCATAGTTCTTGTTTCTTCATTAATTACTACACCCTCTTTAGCCTCGATTGCTTGGTGTAATCCTTCAGAAAATTGTCTTCCATGCATTAATCTTCCTGTAAACTGATCAACAATTATTACCTCACCATTTTCAACAACATAATCAACATCTTTTGCAAATCCATAATTAGCTTTTAAAGCTTGATTAATATGATGAACCATTGATGCATTATTAAGGTCATATAAGTTATCAATATTTAAAATAGCTTCTACTTTCTTATTACCTTCTTCAGTTAATGAAGCATTCTTTGTTTTAGCATCAACTGTATAATCAATATCTTCCTTTAATCTTTGAACTGCTCTGTTAGCATCTTTATAAAGGTTTTGTTGATCCATTGCTCCACCACTTATAATAAGAGGTGTTCTTGCCTCATCAATTAAGATTGAGTCAACTTCGTCAACTATACAATAGTTAAGCGGTCTTTGTGTTCTGTCTTCAGCCAAAACAACCATGTTATCTCTTAAGTAGTCAAAACCTATTTCATTATTTGTTGAATAAGTAATATCACAGTTATATACTTCTTTTTTTTCTTGTGAAGATAAATCTCTTAAATTAACACCAACAGATATACCAAGTAAATCATAAATCGGCTTCATCCACTCCGCATTTCTTTCAGATAAGTATTCATTTGTAGTAACTACATGTACTCCTTTACCAGATAAAGCATTAACATATGCAGGAAGAACTGTTGTAAGAGTTTTTCCTTCACCTGTCTTCATTTCAGCAATATTTCCATAATGAATAGCAAGAGCACCAATTAATTGGACATAAAAAGGTTTTTCACCAATTCCCCTAAAACAAGCTTCTCTTGCAAGAGCCATTGCTTCAACTAAAATATCTTCTTCTGTTTCACCACTTGCAAGTCTGTTTTTAAATTCTTCTGTCTTTTTAGCAAAGTCTTTATCTTTAAGCTTTTCCATTTCATCAGAAAGACTTTCTATATTATCAGCGATTTTTTCAAATCGTTTTAATTCTTTATATTCACTATCAAAAAGTTTTTTTAAAAAACTCATAGTTATCACCTCGCTTAATATTATAACAAAAAAAAGCGCATTAAAAAAGAGGCTTAACCTCTTTATTTTAGATTTATTATTCCGTATAAACCATCTTTTCGAAGATATAATACAGATACACAATCTTCATCTAAATTTTTAAAAGCAAAGAAGTCATGATTAAGAAGTTGCATTTGCATTAAAGCTTCCTCTTCATCCATTGGTTTTGAAACAATATTTTTTCTTTTAACTATTTTTTCTTCTGGTTCTTCTTCAACACTATCATAGTCAAATCTCATTTCAATATTTGGCATACTTTTATAATGCTTTTTTAATCTTGTTTTATTTTTTCTTATTTGTCTTTCTAATTTATCAATAATTATATCAATTGCAGCATATAGGTCTTCATGACTTTCTTCAGATCTAATTGTAAATCTTGAAGTTGGTATAGTTACTTCTGCTGTTTGCTGATTATTTTTGACACGAATAATAACATTACATTTAATTTCTTCACTATTTTCAAAATATTTATCAAGTTTAGAAATTTTTTCCTCTATGTGATCTTTAATTGCTTTTGTGACTTCTATTTTATCGCCACGAATGTTAATTTTCATAATATCATCTCCTATAAAAAGTATAACAAATTATAATTTAAATATCTACTTTATTAGGTTAATTCTATAATCATAATAATAAATTCTGATGCTAAAAAACTAATAGCAAGAGCTATTAACATAACAAATATTTTGGCTTCAATAATATGATTCTTTTTAAAAAAATCATTAAAGTTTATGCCACTTAAACTAAAGACTGTTACTATTAGCATTAATGCATAGATATAAACTTTATAATCCATTATAAGTTCCTTTTTCGATATCTTTTATTTTATTTATTCTTCTTAAATATTTTTGCTCTTCATTAGGTTTTGATGTAATAAAGGTCTCAATCATCTCACACATTTCTTCAAAAGAAATTTTACTTGAAAAACAAAGAATATTAGCAAAATTATGATTTCTTGCTAAAAATGCTTCCTCTTTATTACAACATCTTGCAGCCATTATCCCTTTTATTTTATTTGCAGCAATACTCATACCTATTCCAGTTCCACAAATTAAAATTCCAAAATTTTCTTTGTTTTTTAAAACGTTTTGAGCTACTTCATACGCAAAATCAGAATAATCATCAGTATCATGATGCTCTAATTTTGGACCAAAAGCTTTATAATTATTATTATTTAAATAAGCAATAAGTTTTTGTTCTATTTCTACTCCTCTATGATCAGATGCAACATATATTTTCATAATTATCTCCTTTTAATATTATATTATATTTTAGTGAAAATAAAAACAAAAAACCCTTATTTAGTTTTTTGTTTATCATTTATACCGTATTTACGATTAAACTTTTCGATATTACCAGTTTTCTTAGCTTTACCATGAGCTCCTGTATAAAAAGGGTGACACTCACTACAAACCTCAACATTAATTTCTTCTTTTGTTGATTTTGTTTTAAATGTATTTCCACATACACAAGTAACTGTTGCATCTTTCATTTCTGGATGTATATTTGCTTTCACTTTTTATCCTCCTTCCCATACCAAATCATTGGCATAGTTCCGTGCTACTAGAATAGTATATCACAAAGTTATTTACTTGCAAGTTTTATTTATTCTTCTTCTATTATATCTATATCTGCGCCTACTTTTTTTAATTTTGTTATTATTTTTTCATACCCTCTTAAGATATGTTCAATATTACTTATTATAGTAGTACCTTCTGCAATAAGACCTGCTACTACTAAAGCTCCACCACCTCTTAAATCAGTTGCATTTACTCTAGCACCTTTAAGTTTTGTTTTTCCTTTTATAACTAAATGGTTATTATCAACTATTTTAATATCTGCTCCCATATCGGTTAAATATGGTACATGTTGAGTTCTATTTTCCCATATTGTTTCTTCAAAATAAGATTTACCTTCTGCTTGAGTTAAAAGAACTGACATTGGTTGTCCTAAATCAGTTGGAAAACCAGGATAAACTAAAGTAGTAATGTTAATTGGTTTGATTTTTTCAGTTCTTGTTATAATCATTCCTTTATCATCAACTCTAAATTTTATTCCCATATCTCTTAATTTACTAAGCAAAGCATCATTTGTTCTTGCTTCAAAATCAACAATTCTTAAATTTTCACCTAATAAAGCTCCCATTAATACATAAGTACCAGCTTCTATTCTATCAGGAATAACATTTATCTTTGCTCCATGCATATGAGTTACCCCTTTAATAGTTATTTCAGAGGTTCCAGCACCAGTAACTTTTGCTCCCATTAAATTTAAGTAATCTGCTATATTAATAATCTCTGGTTCTTTTGCAGCATTTTTAATTATAGTAGTACCCTTTGCTTTTGTAGCTGCAAACATTATATTAATAGTTGCTCCAACTGAAGCAAAATCAAGATTAATTGTTGTTCCTACAAGCTCATCTGCTTTAATAATATATTTATGATCTTCTTCATTGTGTTCTACTGTTGCTCCTAAAGCTTCAAATCCATTTAAATGTAAGTTAATTGGTCTACTACCTATATTACATCCTCCTGGAAAATAAACTTCCACATATTTATATTTGGTTAATAATACACCAATAAAATAATAAGAGGCTCTAAGCCTTTGAGATAAATCTTCGGGTATTAATTTATTAACCATTTTAGTTGAATCTATTTTTACAACATCATTTATAATTTTTACTTTTGCACCAAGTAACCTTATAATTTCAAACAAAGCATCTCTATCAGAAATGTTTGGAACATTTGTTATTTCACAAGGACCATCAGCAAGAAGAGATGCTGGCATTAGTGCAACTGCACTATTTTTTGCGCCACCAATACTAATTTCGCCGGAAAGTTTATTACCTCCGACTATTTTAATTAATTTCATAATTCACCTTCTATTCCAAGAAAATTTATATTTTTATTATAGTTTATTTTATTTTACTAGTCAATTACTTAACAATTACGAATGTAAATACAATTTCTTAAATTACCAAAATTACTCATATTCATTAGAAAACATATGTAAACCAGTATTATAATAACACGCGTTATTATTCGTTAATTATATAAATATATCTTTCGTAACCATTTAAATCTTTTTTTAATATTGTTTTAGCTTTCGGAAATAAATCTTTAACTATCTCAATTATTTTAGTTCCTTGTTTATCTCCAATTTCAAAGGCAATAATATTTTTTTCATCTAAAATATGAATTGCTTTTTCTAAAATAACTCGATAAAAATAAATACCATCCTCACTTGAATATAAAGCGTTATGAGGTTCATATTTTGTTTTTGGATCTATTACTTCATCAACAGAAATATACGGAGGATTAGAAATTATTACATCATATTTTCCAAAATGAGAAAAATCTTCTATTGCTTGTTTAACAAAATTTATTTCAACATTATTTAACTCAGCATTTTTTTTGGCAACTTCAAGAGCATCATTACATATATCAAGGGCTGTAACATCACAAGTAATGCTCTTTTTTAATGCTATACTAATACACCCACTACCTGTTCCTACATCAAGTATTTTAGGATTCTCAAAATTATATTCTTTAATTAATTTTATAGTTTCATCAACTAAATATTCAGTTTCAAACCTAGGAATTAAAACATTTTCATTAACAATAATTTTATTCCCATAAAAATCTACATTCCCTATTATGTATTGAACTGGATAACCTTCATTATATTTTTTTATGGCTTCCTCTTGTTTTGGCTTTTCTATATATTTTTTTATTAAATCAATATCATAATTATTCATTTTTAATACCTGCTAATTTTAAACGCATATCTTCATTAATTAATGCTTCTATAATAGAATCTAAATTACCATCCATTACTCTATCAAGTTCCATTACAGAAAAATTTATACGATGATCTGTTACTCTATTTTGAGGATAATTATATGTTCTTATCTTCTCACTACGATCTCCAGTACCAATTTTAATTTTTCTTTCTTCTGCCTCAGATAATTGTTGTTCTTCGATTAATTTATTATTTATCTTACTTTTTAAAAGTTCCATCGCTATTGCTTTATTTTTAAGTTGACTTCTTTCTGTTTGACAAGTTACAACTTCTCCAGTTGGAATATGAGTAATTCTTACTGCTGAATTACTTGTATTAACAGATTGACCACCAGCTCCTGATGAATGATAAACATCTATTTTTAAATCACTTTCTTTAATCTCAATATTAAGATCTTCATATTCTGGCATTACTAAAACAGTTGCTGTTGAAGTTTGTACTCTTCCTTGACTTTCTGTTACTGGAACTCTTTGAACTCTATGTGAACCACTTTCATATTTTAATTTAGAATAAACATTTTCTCCTTTAATTAAACATTCTATTTGGGCAAATCCACCAGAAGTTCCTTCAACAGAGTTAATAACATCTATTTTCCAACCATTTTTATCAGCATAATATGAATACATTCTAAAAAGATCACCAGAAAAAATATTTGCCTCATCTCCTCCAGCAGCTCCTCTTATTTCCATAATAACATTTTTACCGTCATTTTCATCTTTTGGTATTAAAAGAACTTCAAGTTCATTATATAAACATTCTTTTTCTTTTTCTAAAGTATTTATTTCTTCTAAAGCCATTTCTTTTAATTCTGGATCTTCTAACATGCTGTTTGCATCTTCTATTAAGGTTAATACTTTTTTATATTTATTATATGTTTCAGTGGTTTGTTCTAAATCACTTTTTTCTTTTGCATATTTTTTTAATAAATTATAATCGTTTAATACTTCTTGACTTGTTAAAAGTTTTTCAAGTTCATTATATTTAGCAACAATTCCTTCTAGTCTTTCAATCATAATTTCACTTCCTTTACTTGTTTTATTTTAAAATACAAAACAAGTTACATATTTGTCTCTTCTTCATCTATTACATATAAATCTTCAAGTCCATCATCATTATCATCATTTATATCATCTTCATCGCTTGAATTATCATAGTATATATCTTCATCTTCTTCATCTGTATCATCTATTATATCACTTGCATCAGTTTCAATAATATCCTCATCTTCTTCTTCAATTAAAACATTTGGTGTATAATTTGCTCTTAAATCACAAAAGCCTTTTTCTAAAATAATAAAATTTTTATTTGTCGATATAAGTTCAAAAAAATCTGATATCTTTCCTTCAAATTCTGCGTCACTTAATCCTTTAATATTACATATTTTTCTGAAAATATCTACTATTTTCATTTTCTTCTTCGCTTCTTTTAAAATTAATTCTGTAAGCTCGCTATAGCTCATTGTCTCTAATTCTTCTTTAGATAATTTACCTGTCATAAACTACATCCTTTCTTCAGGTACAACACCTATTAAATTTAAAGCATTAAAAAGTGTTATTTTTAAAGCTTTTAATAAATTTAGTTTTTCATTAGTTTCTTTTTCATCTTCTGTTATAACACGACATTTTTCATAAAATGTATGAAATGAAGATGCTAGTTCAAATACATAATTGGTTATTAAATGAGGTTCTTCTTTTAAAGCAGCATTTTTAACAACTTCTGGAAATCTATATAATACATTAAGTAAATCTATTATTACCTCTTCGTTCATATGCTCATATTTATCTACTAAAGTTATTTCTTTAGAAGAATTTATGATAGAACATGTTCTTGCATAAGCATAACATACATAATAAACTGGATTTTCATTTGTTTTTGATTTAGCAAGTTCAATATCAAAATCTATTTGTGTATCTAAAGAACTTTTAGAAAAATAATATCTTGCAGCATTAACTCCTACTTCATTTATAAGGTCTCTTAATGTAATGATGTTTCCATCCCTTTTGTGCATTGTTACTACCTTTTTATCTCTTACTATTCTTACAAGCTGTAATAACTTAACATCAAGTTTAGAATCATCATAACCAAGAGCCTTTAATAATCCTTTTAATCTTGGAACATAACCGTGATGATCAGTTCCAAGTACATTATATAGTTTATCAAAACCTCTATTAAATTTATCAATATGATATAAAATATCTGGTACTACATAAGTACAGTTGCCATCGCCTTTAATTAAAACAGAATCTTCATTATCATATATACTACTACTTTTAAACCAAATTGCTCCATCTTTTTCATATATAAAGCCATTTTCTTTCATAGTATTAATCATATCTTCTATAGAATATTTTTTACGAATTTCTATTTCCGAGGTAATTACATCATAATCTACTCTAAATTCTTTTAAATCAGAAAATATTTCTTTACTTATATATTTAATTCCCTCTTCTTTAAAAAATTCTAAATCGCTATCCTTTTTCTCATCACCAAAATTATCATATATTATTTTAGCAATTTCAATCATTTCTTTTCCTGGATAACCATTTTCTGGAAATTCATTTTCTATTTTACATAAATCTAAATATCTGCTTCTTACTGATTTAGCTAACTTTTCCGTTTGAACACCTGCATCATTCATATAATATTCTTTTGTTACATTATAACCACTAAATTTTAATATTCTTGCAAGTGAGTCTCCATAAGCCCCTCCTCTTGCATTACCAATATGAAGTATTCCTGTTGGATTAGCACTTACAAACTCAACGTTTACTTTTTTTCCATTACCAAGCAAAGAAGAGCCATATTTTTCTTTTTCTTTTAAAATAGTATTTATATTTTCAAACAAATAATCATTTTTTACATAAAAATTTATAAATCCTGGTGCTACTACATCAATGTTAGTAATGTTTTCGCTTACAATTAATGATTTTATTTCACGAGCAATTTCTAGTGGGCTTTTTCTTATTCTTTTTGCTAGTCGCATAGCTATATTAGAACTATAATCACCATTTTCTTTCGCTTTGGGAACTTCAACATTTATTTCTTCTTCTGTTATGTCCATTTTCTTTAATGCATCACTAATTAAAGCAATTATTGTTTCTTTCATGAATATCATTTCCTTTTTGCTTTTTTTCTAAAACATTATAGCATACAAGTTTTTAAATTGCATCATATATTTAAATAAAAAAAGAAGATTTCTCTTCTTTGTCTATAATGTGTCAATTACTGGTTCTGTCGGATGTGATTGTGGAGTATCAGAAATTACATCTAAAATCTCAATAGTAGGATTTTCTGTTGATGGAGAAGTACTACTAAAATCATTATCTAAATTGTTAACAGTTGGTACTTCTTCTTGGACTGGCTCTGGCTTAAATGTTAAGTTAGAGTTAGCAAATGGATTTATTGCTTCAGTCATAACCATATTAGCACTTTCATCTTCAAGAACATTAAAAAATTTACTCTTTCTTGTTTCGCCAATATTAATTCCTATTGTTTCTTGAGGTGTTTGAATTGTAGCTGTTGATGGATTTGATGAGGCAACTTGCATTTGCTCAGGCTTTTCATAAGCTTTATATTCCATATTTATCTTATCATTTAATTGTTTTACAGTAAGTCTTTCTGTAATAATTGCTTCTAGTAATTTCTTTTGATCTTCAGGATTTTCAACAGCAAGAAGAGATCTTCCGTGTCTTTCAGATATTTTATTTGTCATAATAGCATCTTGAACTTCTTTATCTAAATTAAGTAGCTTTAATTTAGATTGTAATATATCCAAAGAAACACCTATTTTTCTTGCCAATTGTTCTTCAGACATAAATCCTTGTTCAAGCAATGCTTTATATGACTTTGCTTCTTCAATTGCTGATAATTCTTCTCTTTGAACATTTTCTACAACTGCAACCTCAGCACTTTTTTTATCATCAATATTAGCAATAACTGCAGGAACTGAAGTAAGTCCTGCCATAGTAGCTGCCCTATATCTTCTTTCACCAGCAATAATTTCATACTTATCGCCCATTCTTCTTAAAACAAGTGGTTGAATTATACCATGTTCTTTAATTGATGAGGCAAGATCTTCTAATCCTCCATCATTAAAATTTAACCGTGGTTGAAAACGATTAGGAACGATATCTTCGATAGCAACATTTAAAACACTAGAATCAAAATTCATAGTACAGCCCCTTATCCTACTAATAATAATACTCTAATTTTAATGATTTTGCAATAAAGTTTAATTTATTATTAATTCTTTTTTCCATTTTTTGTTTCTATTTAAAATAGTATTATATTCTTTTACATTAATTGTATCATTCTCTTTTGTTAAAATAACAAGGTTTCTTATATTATTAAAGTCTAAATTACAATTAAATATTTTATATTCTTTTATGTTTAATTGTTTATAGTATTTTTGTAAAATTAATTTTTCTTCATCAAATGAACCTTTCATTAAAATAACTTTTCCTTCTTTTTTTATAAAAGGTAGGCAAAGTTCAGAAACAATATCAATAAATGCAACCGCTCTTGAAGTGCAAATATCATACTTATTTAAGTTTGTTTTAGCAAAATTTTCTGCTCTATCATTAATAATAGTAATGTCTTTTAAACCTAGTTTATTTGTAAGTTCTGTCATAAACTTTGTTTTCTTATTATTAGAATCAAGAACGGTAAGTTTAATATTTGGAAAAAATATTTTCAGTACTATACCAGGAAATCCAGCTCCTGATCCAATATCGATAACTGATGTTTCTTTAGAAAACTTTTCAACATTATAAATGGTTAATGAATCATAAAAATGTTTTAAATATATCTCTTTTGTATCAGTAATACTAGTAATATTTGTATGTTTATTATATTCTTGCAAAAACAAGCAATACTTTTCAAGTAAATTTAATTTTTCTTGATCAACTAAAATACCTAACTCTTTTGTCTTTTTTATAAATTCATCAATTTTCATCTTTATTATATTCCTTTTTCATATATAAAAGTAAAAGTGATATATCAACTGGATTTACACCACTTATCCTTGTTGCTTGGCCAATATTTAGTGGTCTTATTTCTTCTAGTTTAGCTCTTGCTTCTGATGCGATATTTTTTACTTTTTTGTAATCTATATCTTTTGGTATTTCTTTTTCTTCTAATTTTGCTACTTTAGCAACTTCTCTATATTCTTTTTCTATATACCCAGCGTACTTTGTTTCAATTTCAACTTCTTCTATTGCATCTTCACTAAATTTTGATAAATCAATAAACTTTTTTAAAAAATTCATAGTTATTTCTGGTCTATTTAATAAATTAAGCAAATTAATATTACGATTGGGAATATTTATATTATTATCAATAAAAATTTGTTTTGTCTTTTCATCTAAATTAATTATCTTATTTTTTAATGCTTTTTTTAAGTTTTCTATTTCACTAATTCTATTTTTAAATATTTTATATTTCTCTTCACTAACAGTTCCAATTTCATAAGCTTTCTGCGTTAATCTAATGTCGGCATTATCATGTCTTAATATTAACCTATGTTCTGCTCTTGATGTAAGCATACGATAAGGATCTATAATTCCCTTAGTTATTAAATCATCAATTAAAACACCGATATATGCCTCATATCTTTTTAAAATAAATGGATCTTTGTTTTGTAATTTTAAAACTGCATTTATTCCAGCTATTATTCCTTGACCTGCAGCTTCTTCATAACCAGAGGTTCCATTAATTTGTCCTGCTGTAAAAAGATTTTTAATAATTTTGTTTTCTAAGTTAGCATTTATTTGGGTGGGATCTATTGCATCATATTCAATTGCATATGCATATTTTGATATAACTGCTTTTTCTAAGCCAACAAGCGAATGAACCATTATATCTTGAACATCTCTTGGCATTGATGTAGAAAAACCTTGTAAATACCATTCATCATAATAAATACTTTCTGGCTCTAAAAAAAGTTGGTGTCTTTCTTTATCAGAAAATCTAACTATTTTATCTTCAATTGAAGGACAATATCTTGGACCCACTACACCTTCTGTAATATATCCACCATACATTGAACTTCTTTCTAAATTATTATTAATAATTTCATGAGTTTTAGAATTTGTATATACAAGATAACATTTTTGTTGATTGTTAACTTTATATTGAGGTTTTAAATCAAAAGAAAAATTCCAATAACGATTATCACCTTTTTCTTCTTTTAAAACATTAAAATTAATACTATCTGCTTTTATTCTTTGAGGTGTTCCTGTTTTTAATCTTTTGATGTTAAGTCCATATTCTTTTAATTTAAAAGATAAATAATTACTTCTTTTTTCTCCATGTGGTCCGCTTACAATATTTTCATCACCAATTAAAATATTTGAATTTAAATATGTTCCTGTTGTTAAAATTACAATTTTACTTAAAATTTTATCTTTATTTTCTAATATTATACCTTTTACTGTATTATCCTCAATGATTAAATCTTCAATCATTGCTTCTTTTAAAGTTAAATTTTTGGTGTTATCTAAATACTCTCTCATTACCTTTGGATATACTTTTTTATCAATTTGAGCTCTTAAAGCACGCACTGCTGGACCCTTAGAATTGTTTAACATTTTTATTTGAAAATGAGATTTATCTGATGCTTTTCCCATTAAACCACCTAAAGCATCTATTTCTCTTACAATAATTCCTTTAGCACTTCCACCAATTGAAGGATTACATGCCATATCAGCAATATTATTTAAATTTGATGTAATAAGTAATGTATTAAAGCCCATTACGGCACAAATATGGGCTGCCTCTATTCCAGCATGGCCAGCACCTACAACTATAATATCATGCATAATATCACTTCCCCACACAAAAATCTTTAAATAATCTATTTACAAGATCATCTTCATATCTTTCGCCTAATATTTCACTTAAATATTCATAACACATTCTTAAATCAGTTTCAATCATATCAATAGGTATTTCATTTTTTATGGAACTTAACCCATTATTTATTGCTTCATTTGCTTTTCTAATTAAATCAATCTGCCTTGCATTTGAAAGATAAGTTAAGTCCCTATTAATTGCGTTTATATTAAATTTTTCTATTAGTTTTTCTTTAAGTTCATCTAAACCATCAATTTTTTTAGTATTACCATAAATTTTTTCATACTTTATATCAATTTTTCTATTATTTATATCATTTTTATTTACAAAAATAATTGTTTTCTTTTTATCAAGTTGTTTTAGTATTTTTTGATCCTCAGCTGTAATACCCGTTGATGCATCTATAACAAACAGAACAATATCTGAATTTTTAATAACTTCATGGCTTTTTTCAACTCCTATTTTTTCTACAACATCTTTAGTTTCTCGTATTCCTGCTGTATCTATCAATCTTACTTCAATACCATTTAAAGATATAACTCCTTCTACTATATCTCTTGTTGTTCCTGCAATATCAGTTACTATGGCTTTTTCTTCATCCAATAATGTATTAAGAATGCTGCTTTTTCCAACATTTGGTTTTCCTACAATAGCAACTGTTATACCATTACTAACTATTTTTCCATACTCTGATTCTTTTAATAATTTTGATAAATATTTAGATATTTCTGTTAACTTTTCATTAAGTAACTTCTTTGTAATAATTAGATTATCTGTATATTCAGGATAATCAATATTAACTTCAATATTTGCCATTAAAGAAAGTAACATATCTCTTATTTCATTAATTTTTATTGTAAGTTTACCTCCAATTTGATTAATTGAAAGTCTTCTTTTAGAATCTGTTTTTGCTAATATTAATTCATTAACAGCTTCTGATTCTAGTAAATTAATTCTTCCATTTAAAAATGCTCTTTTGGTAAATTCACCAGGTTCTGCAAGTCTACATCCTTTTTCAAGTAATATTTTTAAAATTACGTTTGTAGTATTATAACCACCATGACAATTAATCTCTACTATATCTTCTTTTGTGTATGTTTTTGGATTTCTCATTACCATAACTAAAACTTCATCAATTATTTCTTTATTATGAATTATTTTTCCATATTTAATAACATGCGATTCATTTTCTTTTATTTCACTAGAAAAAATACCTTGAACAATTTTAATTGCATCAGGTCCGCTTACTCTAACAATAGAAATAGCACCTATTCCTGGCGCTGTTGAAATAGCACAAATTGTATCTTCCATAATAATTCCTTTGCATCGGTATTATAGCATATCTTTATTAAAAATTATATTTAGAATTAAAAAATATGCATTTAGCATATTTTATTCTGATAAACTAATAACAACGTGTCTATTTGGTTCTTCACCCTCACTTTTTGTTTTTATACCTTTAAAGTTAGTAAGTGCATTATGAACAATTCTTCTTTCATATGCATTCATATTTTCCATTTTTATTTCTGTTTTTGTTTTTTTAACTTCTCTTGCAAGACTTTTTGCAAGTCTTTCTATTCTTGAAATTTTCTTATCTTTATAATTTTCTACATCTAGCGATACTCTAAAAAAGATATTTGTTTCTAATTGAATCTTTTGTTTTACAATTGTTTCTAAAGCTCTTAGAGTGTTTCCATTATGTCCTATTAAAATATTATTATTATTTGAATACATCTTAATAACAATATTATCTTCATTATTTTTTAATTCAAATGATACTTCTAAACCTAAATTTTCAATAATTTCTTTTAAAAAATTTTTAATATAAGAATAAACATCTTCTTTTTTATAAATATTTACTTCTAAACTAGATCCTTTAAAAAGACCTTTTTTTGTTTCTGATACACTATAAATAATATCATCTTTAGTAAGGTTTGTTTCTTCAAAAAAGTCAGAGAGTACTACATCTAATTCTTTTCCTGTCTTAACTATTTTTTCCATACTTCATTCCTTCTTTCAATTTTAATTTTTCATTTATTTTTTTCTTACTAATACGACTTTTTAAATCTTTTTCTTCCTTCTTTTTATCTATTAACTTCATTACATATGTTTGAATAATAATAAATGCATAAGTTACAATCCAATATATTGCAATTGCTGTTGGAAGTGAAAAAGAAGTAAAGCCAATGAAGACAGTCATAAATATTAACATCATTTTCATTTGATCTTGACCACCTTCTTGAGGATTTGTTGTTTGAGATTGTTTCATTGTATATTTAAATGAAAAGAATGTTGTAAGCACAATTAATAATATTAATATAATGTAACTATATTGATGTTTTTCAAATAATCCAACACTTGGTGTAGTACCTAAATTATAACCAAATATTTCCCCTTCATATATTTCAGGTATTTTATATATTGCTTGTAAAAAAGCAAAGAAAATAGGTAATTGAATAATTGCTAACACACAACTTAAAAATGGATTCACTTTATATTTGTTATAAACTTTTTGAGTTTCTGCTGCTTTTAACATTATTGCTTCTTTATCATTTGAATTAGCATATTTTTTTTCAATTCTTTTAAGTTCTGGCATTGCTTTTTGCATTAATTTACTTTGATTTTGAGTTTTAATATTAAAAGGAAGAATTATAATTCTTATCAATAAACCAATAACAATTAATGAAACTGCAAGATAAGATTTTGTAAGTCCCCAAGATTTAAATAAGTTTCCAAGTTGTAATAAAATATATACTAGTGGTTTTACAAATACAAATTGCCATAAACTTTTTGTTTTATTAGATGTTATTTTAAATTCACTACATTCTGGTAAGTCTTCAAGTTTAATTTTCATTTGATCTTCATATTTTTCATATAACTTATATGCTTCTGTGTCCTTTGATGGTTTACAATATATTTCTCTTTGTAAACTTTGTCCTGTTTCTTTTGTTGTAACTATTTTACCTTTTTTATCCATTATTAAACTTTTAGCACCACACCCGGTTAAAAAAAGAGTTAGTATTAAAAGTATAAATATTTTAATCTTTTTTTTCATTTATTTCTCCTGCAAGTTTTTTAAAATTTTCTAATTTATCTTTAAATGTGCTTTTTAAAAACTTTTCTCTAATTATTATAATATAATTTTTATCTTTTGGAAACATCATTTTCGTTTGATCGATTATTTCTCTCATTTGTCTTTTAACTTTGTTTCTAATCACTGCTGTTTTAAATTTTTTTGAAACAGCTATTCCAAATTTAGGAAATTTTTCTTCTTTACTAATATAAAATATAGAATAAAAAGAATTAGATTTTTTTTCTCCAATTTGAATAATATTATTAAACTCAAAATTTTTTTTTACTATTTCTTTTTTTTTCATAATTACTCCATATAGAAAAAAAGCCACTTGAAAGTGGTTATTTTGATAATTTTTTTCTTCCTTTTCTACGACGTAAATTTAATATATTTCCGCCTTTTCTTGAAAAAAAGCCATGTTTCTTTTTCATTTTTCTTTTATTTGGTTGATACGTTCTTTTCATTATAATCACTCCTTTTTTCGCTAATATAATATATCATTTTCTATTACATGATGTCAAGGAAAAGAAAATAATTGTTTCAACAATGTAACAACACCTGTTTTTTTTAAATGTTGATAACTTTTTTTTATTAACAATTTCATTTTGTTGAAAGTGTTGATAACTTGTGCTAGAGTAGTATTTAAAAGAAAAAAGTGGGTTATACTTTTGTGGAAAACTTTAAAGTTAATGTTTTCAACTTTATCTTTATTTAAAAATAAGTTAAAATTAAATTGTGGAAACATAACTATGGGGCGTGGGTATGAATATTGATGTTATTTTTAAAAACTTTTTAAAAGAAATTGAACAAGCTGTTAGTGAAAATGCTTATAATTTATGGTTTACTAAATTAGAACCCATATCTTTTTTAAATGAAACATTAAAAATAAAAGCACCAATGAATGTACACATCGATACTCTTTCTAAAAATTATAATAATTTAATAGATAAAGCTTTATATGAAATAACTGGTAAAAAAATTAAAGTTGAATATATTACAGAAGCTGAATTTAATGAAAATATTATTAAAAATGAAGAAAAAAATATTGAGATTGAAATAGATGATAGTTGGAATACAAATCTTAATCCTGATTTAAATTTTGATAATTTTATTGTTGGAACTAGTAATAATTTAGCAGTTATTGCAGCTCATAAAATAGCTGAAAATCCTGGAACATTACATAATCCCTTTTTCTTATATGGTAAAAGTGGAATAGGTAAGACTCATTTAATGCATGCAATAGGAAATTATATTGTTCAAAATTCAAATATGAAGGTACTTTATTGTACAAGTAATGATTTTGTTAATGATTATACTGGTATTGCTTATACCGAAAAAGGCAGTGAATCTATAAATTATGCTAAAAATTTTAAAGAAAAATATCAAAATGTCGATGTTTTACTTATTGATGATATACAGTTTTTAGTAGGAGCTGATAAATCACAACAAGAATTTTTTTATACTTTTACTGCACTTTATAATAAACAAAAACAAATTATAATTAGTTCTGATAAATCTCCAGATGATCTTAAAAAAATTGAAGAAAGACTACGTAGTAGATTTATGAGTGGACTTCCTGTTGATATTTATCCTCCAGATTATGAACTTAGATGTAAAATTATAAGAAGTAAAATTAAAAATACTATCTTAGAAGACAAATTAAATGAGGAGGTTATAGAATATATAGCTAATTCTTGCCAAAATGATGTAAGGTTTATTGAAGGAACAATAAATAGATTAATGGCTTATACAGCAATGATGGTTCCTAAAAAAATTGATCTTGACTTTGCAATTGAAGCATTAAAAGATTATTTATCTGTAAATATATACGCTGAAAATTCAATTTCTAAGATTCAAAAAGTTGTTGCTGATTATTTTAATATTACAGTTAATGATTTAAAAGGTAAAAGAAAAACAAGTGATATAACAAAACCTAGACATATAGCAATATATTTATGTAGAGAAATGTCTGATGAAGGGTTAGTAAAGATTGGATCTCACTTTGGTGGAAGAGATCATTCTACAATACATGCTTCAGCAGAAAAAATATCAAGAGAAATAAGAACAGATGAAAAATTAAATGCTATTGTTAAAGAACTAAAAAATAAGTTATAATATTGTTGATAGATTTATTAATAAAACATAAGTAATATTATAAAAAAATAAAGTTATCAACAAATTAAACACTATAAATAATAATAATTAATAATAAAGAAAGAAGGAATAAATATGAAATTTACAATTGATAAGAATGTAATGCTTAATGCTCTAAATAATACAGTAAAAGCTTTATCTCAAAAAATAACTATACCTGTATTAAATGGAATAATGTTAAATGTTACTAAAAAAGGGATTGAACTAATGGCTAGTGATAGTGAGCTTACTATTAGAATTTTAATTGATAAGAAAGATGTCAAAAATATTGAACAAGAAGGTAAGATGATTATTCAAAGTCGTTATATTTTAGATATTATTAGAAAAATGCCTTCGGATATTATATCTTTTGAAGAATATAATAATAATATTAAAATCTACTCTGATACTAATGAATTTTTATTAAATTGTTATAATCTTTCTGAATATCCTATTATAAATATGGAAAAAAGTAAAAATGTAATAACTCTTAATTCTAATATATTAAAAGAATGTATTAATCAAACTTCATATGCAATGTCACTGCAAGAAGTAAGACCATTATTAACAGGACTTAATATGAAAATAAATGGTGATATATTTGAATGTATTGCAACAGATTCATATAGACTAGCTAAGAAAACAATTAAATTAACAAATCCTGTTGAAGAATCAGTAAATATTATTATACCTGGTAAAAGCGTTAATGAACTTGTTACTACTTTAAAAGAAGATATAGATGTTGATATTCATTTATTTAATAATAAAGTATTATTTATATATGATAATATAATGTTTCAAACAACATTATTAAATGGGACTTACCCTGATACTTCAAATTTTATTCCTAAAGAATTTAAGTATATGATCAATGTCTCATTAAAAGAATATTATGATGCAATCGATAGAGCTTCAATTATTACTGTTAGTAAAGATAAAAATATAGTAAGAATGTCAATAAATGATAAGAAAGTTATTATTTATGGAAGTTCACTAGAAAATGGTAAAACAAAAGAAGAAGTAAAAGTTGAATGTAATAATAAAGAAAAACTTGATATAAGCTTTTCATCAAAATATATGCTTGATGCACTTAAAGTTCTTAATACAGAAAATATTATTATATTAATTAACGAAGATGATAAACCAATTATTATAAATGCAGTAGATGATGATACCGTAGTAGAATTAATTTCACCAATTAAAACATTTTAAGACAAATAAAGACATTTAATTTCCTCCAAAATATGATATTAATTATTTATGGGGGATTTTTTATGGAAGAATACATTATTAATGAAAATACACATATGATAAAAAAATCTAAAAATTTTATTAAAGTAATTGATAAAACAAAATATTTATTAATAAAAAACAATATTTTTAACATTGTAAATAATAGTTGTCTTAATTATGGTAGTTCATATAAAGGAAGATGTCATGCTACAAATTATTTATTAGGAATTAGTTATAAATGTCCTTTTATTGTAAGTGAAAAAAAAGAAATAATATTATTCTCTACAACTTCAATTAATAGTGATGATTGTATTTTAATAAATTATAAATCAATAAAAAAATATATTATAGAAAATAATTATAATATAATCATTATTTTTAAAGATAATAATCAAGTTAAAATAAATATTTCAAAGTATATTTTTTTAAATCAACTTTATAAAGCATCAAGACTTTATTCTTTATTTAAAGAAAAGATAAATAAATGATAAAAAAAGTGTAAAAATTCTTTTTTAATAGCGTTTTTTATGGTATAATTAAATTGTGTAGAGGAGTACGCAAAATAAAAAAATGACATAGTTTTGTTTTAAAAGAGTGTTTAAATGAAAATCAAAAATTTAAAATTAAAAAATTATCGTAATTATGACAAATTAAAAATAGATTCTTTTGGCAATATAAATATTATATATGGAAATAATGGTTCCGGTAAAACAAATATAGTAGAAGCCATATATTTTCTAGCTTTAACTAAATCATTTAGAACAAATAATGATCAAAATATAATAAAATTAGGTACTACTTTTGCATATGTTAGTGCAGATATTTTAAAAAAAGATAAAGAAAAATTTAAAATTGAAATTTCTAAAGAAGGAAAATGTGTTTATTATAATGAAGATAAATTAAGTAAAATAAGTGATTATATTACAAAAATAAATATTGTATTATTTAATCCACTTGATACTAAAATATATAATGATTCTCCTTCAGTAAGAAGAAGAATGCTTAATATTGAAATATCACAAATAAACAAGGAATATTTATTATTATTATCAAATTATAATAAATTATTAAAAAATCGTAATGCTTATTTAAAAGAAATGCATTTAAATGGCAATAGTTCTATGGATTATATTAATGTTTTAACAAGTAAATTAATAGAATATGGTAAAAAAATTAATATTATTAGAAATGATTATATAAATATGATTAATGATAATATTTCAAAAATATATAAAAATATTTTTGAATATGGAGAATTAACAATTAAATATGAAAGTTTTTATACAAATAAAACAGAGGAAGAATTATTTAAAGTATATAAGAAAAACTTTAGTCGGGAACTTTCTTTTGGTAAAACTTTATATGGTATAAATCATGATGATATAGTGTTTTTACTTGATAATAAACCATTAAAAGAGTTTGGAAGTATAGGTCAACAAAAAAACGCTTTTATATCATTTAAATTAGCAGAAATAATTATTATAAAGAAAAAAGTAGGAGAGTATCCAATTTTAATACTTGATGATTTGTTTTCTGAACTTGATAAAAATAAAATTAATAATATAATTTCAATGTTAAATAGAGAAGTACAAACTTTTATTACAACAACTAATATTGATAAAATAGATAAAAAATTATTAAAAGACAGCAATATATATTATGTAGATAATGCAGAAGTGCAAAGGAGAGATATAGATGAATAATGAACATTATAATGCAGAAGATATACAAGTACTTGGTGGACTTGAAGCTATAAGAAAAAGACCAGGAATGTATATAGGGACAACAGATCTTAAAGGATTACATCATTTAGTATGGGAAATTGTTGATAATTCAATTGATGAAGCACTTGCTGGTTATTGTCATAATATTGAAATTGTTATTAATAAAGATAATTCTGTTACTATAAAAGATGATGGAAGAGGAATACCTGTAGAAACACACTCAAAAACAGGTGTTTCTACGGTAGAAACTGTATATACAATTCTTCATGCAGGTGGAAAATTTGGTGGTGGAGGATATAAAGTATCTGGTGGTCTTCATGGTGTTGGTGCATCGGTTGTTAATGCATTATCATCTTGGGTAGAAGTAACAGTTTATAAAGATGAAAAAATTCATTTTATTCGTTTTGAAGATGGAGGAAAAGTAAAGAAACCTTTATCAGTAATTGGAACTTGTGAAAAAAACAGGACAGGAACATGGGTTACATTTAAACCAGATCCAAATATTTTTGATTCAATAATTTATGATTATTCTACATTGATGGTTAGAATTAGAGAATTAGCATTTTTAAATAAGGGATTATCACTTACAATTAGAGATGATCGAGATGAAGAAGATACAACAGGTGAAACATTTTTATATGATGGTGGTATTAAAGAATACGTAGATTTTATTAATCAAAATAAAACGCCAGTTCATAAAGATGTAATTCATTTTGAAGGTATTGAAAACAACGTTTATTTAGAAATCGCAATGCAATATAATACTACATATAATGAAAATACATATTCTTTTGTTAATAATATTAATACTCATGATGGAGGAACTCATGAAGAAGGAGTAAAAAGAGCTTTAACAAGAGTAATTAATAGTTATGCTAGAAAAGCAGGTATTTTAAAAGATAAAGATGAATCTTTAACAGGAGATGATGTTAAAGAAGGTTTGACAATGATTATTTCTTGTAAACATCCTAATCCTCAATTTGAAGGACAAACTAAAGGAAGACTTGGAAATAGCGAGGTAAGAAAACTTGCTGATAGTATATTTGCCGAAGGATTTGAAAGATTTTTAATGGAAAATCCAGATGAGGCAAAAGCAATTATTGGTAAAGCAATACTTGCATGTAGAGCAAGAAATGCAGCAAAAAAAGCAAGAGAAATTACAAGAAAAAGTGATCTTTCAACAGGAAATTTTTTTGGAAAGTTAAATGATTGTAAAAGTAAAGATCCAAAAGAATCAGAATTATTTATAGTCGAAGGGGATTCTGCTGGTGGTTCAGCAAAAAAAGGTAGAGATTCAATTACTCAAGCGATTCTTCCTTTAAGAGGAAAAATATTAAATGTTGAAAAAGCAAGATTAGATAAAGCTTTATCAAATGAAGAAATTAGGACAATAATAACGGCTTTTGGTACTGGAGTAGGGAATGAATTTGATATTTCAAAATTAAGATATGATAAAATAATTATTATGACAGATGCTGATGTTGATGGATCTCATATAAGAGTTTTATTATTAACTTTATTTTATAGATTTTTTAGACCTATAGTAGAACAAGGGCATATATATGCAGCTCAACCACCTTTATTTAGAATAACTCATAATAAAAACAGAAAATATGTATTAAATGAAGAAGAATTAGAAGAGTATAAACAAACTCTTAATCCTAATACTAAAATTGAAATTGCAAGAATGAAAGGTCTTGGAGAAATGGATCCTGAAGAGCTTTATGAAACAACAATGGATATTAATAAAAGGGTGTTAAGAAAAATAACTGTAACAGATTGCGTAGCAGCAGATGCTATTTTTGAAAAATTAATGGGTGATGAAGTAGAACCTAGAAGAAAATTTATCGAAGAAAACGCTGTATATACTCAAAATATAGATGCTTAAAGGAGGTAAATTATGGAAAATGAAAAAAATATTGAAGAAACATTAGAAGAAATAAACAATAACGAAGAAGAATTTCATAAAAGAGATTTATTATCTGAAAACAATCTAGTAGATGAAGTTAAAACCTCTTTTTTGGAGTATTCTGTTAGTGTAATTAAAGCAAGAGCACTACCAGACCTTAGAGATGGTTTAAAACCCGTTCACAGAAGAATTTTATGGTCTATGTATGAAAGTGGTTATACACCAGATAAACCTCATAGAAAGTCTGCTAAAACAGTTGGTGAAGTAATGGGTAATTACCATCCTCATGGTGATAGTTCAATATATGAGGCCATGGTAAGGCTTGCTCAAGATTTTAATCAAAGATATTTATTAATTGATGGTCATGGTAATTTTGGTAATATTGAAGGTGATGGAGCGGCAGCAATGCGTTATACTGAATCAAGATTATCAAAACTTTCGTTAGAATTACTAAGAGATATTGAAAAAAATACGGTTGATATGGATAAAAATTTTGATGAAACTCTTGATGAGCCACACGTGTTACCAAGTAGGTATCCAAATATATTAGTAAATGGTACTATGGGAATTGCCGTAGGAATGGCAACTAATATTCCTCCACATAATTTAAGTGAGGTAATAGATGGTTGTATCGCATATATAGATAATCCTGAAATTGATACATTAGGATTAATGAATTATATAAAAGGACCAGATTTTCCGACTGGTGGAATAATTCTTGGTAATTCAGGTATTAAAAAAGCTTATGAAACTGGAAGAGGATCAATAGCAATTAGAAGTAAAGCAGAAATCATTACTGAGGGACATCATGAAACCATTGTTATTACTGAAGTACCTTACGGCGTTAATACAATGGATTTAAAAAATAAAGTGGCAGAACTTGTTAATAATAAAGTTCTTGATGGTATTTCAGATTATCATACTGATTTAAAAGACGGAATAAAAATTACAATTACTTTAAAAAAAGATGCTAATGCTCAAGTTGTTTTGAATAATTTATATAAATATACTAATTTTCAAATTTCATATGGAATTATTTTACTCATGCTTGATGGGTTAACTCCCAAAACATTGCCACTTAAAGAAATTTTAGCTAAATATATAGATCATCAAAAGGAAGTAATAATTCGTAGAACTAAATTTGATTTAGAAAAATCGGAAGCTAGAGTTCATATTTTAGAAGGATTTAAAATAGCTCAAGATAATATAGATGAAGTAATTAGAATAATTAAAAATGCCGAAGATGATAAAAAAGCTAAAAGTGAATTAATGTCTAGATTTAATCTTGATGAAATTCAAACTGATGCTATTTTGGAAATGAAGTTAAGAAGACTTACAGGACTTGAAAGAAGTAAAATTGAAGCAGAGCTTAATAATTTACTTCAGAAAATAGCTGAATATAAAGCAATTTTAGCTGATGAGCAAAAGATTTTAAATATTATTAAAGAAGAAATGCTTGATATTAAGCGTCGCTTTGGAGATGAAAGAAGAACAGAAATTGATATGACAGCTATTGAATATATTGAAGACGAGTCTTTAATCCCACAAGAGAATATAATGGTTGTATTAACTAATAAAGGTTATATTAAAAGAACTGTAGCAGATACTTTTAAAGTTCAAAACCGTGGTGGTGTTGGAGTTAAAGGAATTTCTACAAATGATGAAGATTTTGTTGACCATTTAATTAATTTAAATACTCACGAATATATAATGTTCTTTTCAAACAAAGGTAAAGCTTATAGACTTAAAGGTTATGAAATACCAGAATATTCAAGAACCTCGAAGGGATTGCCAATAGTAAATTTATTACCTTTAGATAAAGATGAAAAAATAACCTCAATTATTTCAATATCTGAAGAAGATAATGTTAAATACTTATTATTTGCTACTAAAAAAGGGATTGTTAAGAAAACTTTAGTAGATGAATTTATTAGTATTCGTAGTTCTGGTAAGATTTGTATTACACTTCGTGAAGATGATGAATTATTAGGTGTAAAAAAATGTGTTGAAGGTCATTTAATCTTACTTGGTTCTAGTAACGGAAAAATGGTTAAATTTGATCAAAATGAAATAAGACCAATGGGAAGAAACGCATCGGGAGTAATGGGAATAAACCTTGATGATGCAGAATGTATTTGTTTAGAAACTGTAAAAGATGATGATACTATTATTATAGTTACTGAAAAAGGTTATGGTAAACAAACTAAAGTAAGTGAATATAGACAAACAAAAAGAGGAAGCAAAGGAGTTAAAGCTCTAAACATTACTGACAAAAACGGAAAACTGGTTGCTATTAAATATGCTGATCAAGAAAAAGATTTAATATTAATGACTAATTATGGTACAACAATGAGAATGCCTATATCTCAAATTTCAATATTAGGAAGAGTTACACAAGGTGTTAAATTAATTAATTTAAAAGAGGATCAATCTGTTGCAGTAGCTAGTGTAGTTGATTCTGAAGAAGTGGATGAATCAGAGGAAAACACTGAAGAATAGGAATGTTGTGATTCAATGTTTCACGTGAAACATAGGTATAAATAAAAATAAACACGGAGTTTTCACCATAAACAATATTAAATGCAAGTAATTTCAACCAACGTTATTTATAATTAATTAAAAATAAGTTAACAAACATTTAATGAGAGCTACAAACCAAAGTATTTCTTTTAATTTAAATATAAAGTATAAAAAAGACGGAGATGTTTCACGTGAAACATTAAACAAAAAAATAACAACTATGTTTCACGTGAAACATAGTTATAAAAACATAAAGAATTATTGCTATTTAAACAGAAATTTGCTATTATCAAATTGTGCAACAAGTATGTTGTAACCTGGTTAGGTTCGGAAGAAAGCAGCCGCATCAACCTCTACTTGTGTGCACTTTTTTAATGGAGATAACAATGAAAAATATAATTATTAACGAATTGTTAAAACTTTCTAAGAAAGCTTTTGAAAAAGACGAAGTACCAGTTGGAGCAATAGTAGTTAAAAATAATAAAATAGTTTCTAAAGCATATAATAATAAAAATAAAACTAAACTTTGTACTGGTCATGCAGAAATTATTGCAATAGAAAGAGCAGAAAAGAAGTTAAAGGATTGGCGTCTTGATGATTGTGAACTATATGTAACACTAGAACCTTGTAAAATGTGTAAAGAAGTTATAAAGCAATCTAGGATTAAAACTGTTAAATATTTGATAAAATCTTCATTTAATAACGAAGAAAATAAAATAATTAATTATAAAGTAGAAAATTCAATTTTGACTAGTGAATTTTTAAAATTGTTAAAGGAATTTTTCAAGAACAAAAGATAGAAAAAATAATATAAAATTGATATAATTATTTTGAGGGAGAAACAATGAAGACAGACTACAAAGTTTTATATAGAAAATATAGACCATCAACATTTGATGATGTTTTTGGCCAAGATATAACTATCAAAATATTAAAAGACAGTATAAGTAATGAAAAAATATCTCATGCATATATTTTCTCCGGGCCAAGAGGAACTGGAAAAACAAGTACTGCAAAAATATTTGCAAAAGCTATAAATTGTCTTGATATAAAAGACGGAAATCCATGTGATAAATGTAATAATTGTATTAATAACTCTCAAAATAGTGATATTTATGAAATAGATGCAGCATCAAACAATGGTGTTGATCAAGTTCGCGAAATAATAGATAATATTAAACTTGCACCACTGAGTTCAAAATATAAAGTATATATAATAGATGAAGTTCATATGCTTAGTCAAAGCGCCTTTAATGCTTTGTTGTTAACACTAGAAGAACCACCTTCTCACGTTGTTTTTATTCTAGCAACTACCAATGTTGAAAGTATTCCTGTTACTATCTTATCAAGATGTCAAAGACTAGATTTTCGAAGAATTAGTGATGAAGTAATTGCAGAACAGATAAAAAAGATTTCCAAAAAAGAAAAAATTAAAATTAATGATGCTGCAATAAAAGAAATTACTACTTATTCTGATGGAGCATTAAGAGATGCATTAAGTATTTTAGATCAAATGAGTAAAACAACAGAAGAAATAAAAGAAGAAGACATTTTAAAGTCGATAGGGATAGTATCAAAAAAAGAAATAAACGAAGTAATTGATGCTCTTGAAGAAAATAATATGGAGAAAATTCATAAATTTATTGAAAAATTGAAATCAATAGCAGCAGATTATAAAGGAATATGTAAAAATCTAATTAAAAGTATAAAAGAAAAAGCATTACTAATAAAACAAACTGGCAAATTTACAAGATTAGAATATGATGATTATAAAAATATGGCATTTGAAATTGCCGCAACTATATATAAAGCGAATGTAAACATTGATTCATATGATTTATTAGAATTAATATTAATGGGTTATGTAAATTTAAATGAAAAAGAAGAAATAGAGCCAGAAAAAAATATAGTAACAAATGTTTCTATAAGAGAAAAACCATCTAATAAAACAGTAAAATATATGGAAGATTTGGTAAACACAAGGATAAACAATTGTTTTGTTACTGCAAGTAAAAAATATTTGTGCGAAGCAAAAGAGCAGTGGGAACAATTTGTAAAAACATATAATAATAAGAAAATCAAAGCAATTTTAAATGATTCAGCAATAGTTTTAGCATCAGACTTGCTATTAATAATAAAAGTAGATCTTCAAGATATCGCTGATGAAATAAATGATAATATTGAAGAGATTACAAAAAAATTTAATGATAAATATAAATCAGTTTTAAATTTTATAGCAATATCAAATTCCAGGTGGGATAGCGAAGTAAGTAGATATAAATCAAACATTAAAAATAAAATTAGATATAATATGATGGAAGAACCAAAAAGAAATTTAATTTTAATAGATGATATTTTTAATGATAATGTTGTAGAAATAAAATAGGAGGAATGAATATGAATATGCAACAAATAATGGCTCAAGCACAAAAGATGCAAAGAGAAATAATGACAAAAAAAGAAAAGATTGATTCAAAAATATTTGAAGGAAAGTCAGAATGGGTGAGTGTTAAGTTTAAAGGAAGCAAAGACATAGATAGTGTTGAAATACTAAGTGATGATGCTTTTGATAAAGAAAACAAAGAAGTGCTTGCAGATATGATATTAATTGCAATTAATAATGCAATGGATAAAATAGATAAGGAAACAGATGAGATATTAGGGCAATATTCTAAAATGAGCGGTATGTTCTAATGATTTATCCAAATTCATTAGAAAAACTTATTTCATTTTATAAAAAACTACCTACAATCGGTGAAAAAAGTGCAGAGAGGTTAGCTTTAGCAACAATAGAACTTGATGAAGATGAAATTATAGATTTTTCAAATGACATAGTTTTAGCGAAAAAAAATCTTGTTCCATGTAAGAATTGTAATAATTTAACCGATCAAGAAATATGTCCAATATGTAAAGATGAAGGAAGAAATAAAAGTTTAATCTGTGTAATAGAAGATTACAAAAGTGTTTTTTCTTTTGAAAAAGCAGGAAATTACAACGGAACATATCATGTTTTAAATGGTTTAATATCACCTATGAAGGATATAAAACCAGAAGATATTAATATTTCTAGTTTAGTTAAAAGAGTTGAAAAATTGGATAATCCTGAGATAATTTTAGCTTTAAAATCTTCGATTGAAGGCGAGACTACGACTTTATATATTAAAAAAATATTTGAAGGAAAAAAAGTTATAATCTCTAGGTTATCTTATGGAATTCCTATGGGAGCAGAAATTGATTATTTAGATATTTTAACTCTTGATAAAGCCCTTGAAGATCGAAAAATTTTATAGGAGATACATTTGATAAATAATGCTCAAATAAAAAGGTTAGTTAGTATTTTTAATGAGAAGAAACTTTCTCATTCTTATTTGATTGTTACCACAAACATTGAAAAAGCTTTAAGTGATATTAATGAATTTCTAATAACAATTTTTGATGATAAAGAAAATAACTTTAAAAATTTACTTAAGAGTAATTCTCATCCAAACATAATAACTATTAAACCAGAAGATAATAAAATAAAAAAAGAAGTAATTGATAGTTTAAAAAGTAGTTTTTCATTGCAACCAATTTTAATTGACTATAATATATATATAATATGTGAACCAGAAAAAATGAATAATACGGCATATAATAGATTATTAAAATTTGTTGAAGAGCCAGAAAAGAACATAATTGGTTTTTTTATTACTACAAAAAAGATTAGAGTTCCAGCAACAATTATCAGTAGATGCGAGATAATAAAATGTATTTATAATGAAGATGAAGGTAACATTGATGATGAAAATACATATGCTATAGCAAAAAAATATATAGAAAATATCGAAAATAATAACAATGTTATGTGGTATAATAATAGTGTCCTTTTAAAAGAGTTACCTGAAAGAGAAAGTATTGTTAAGTTATTTGATTATTTATGGAGAATTTATAGTGATAAAAAAGATAATCAAACATATAGAAATAATTATAAAAAATTAAACATTATTTCTAAATACATTGAACAATTAAATTACAATGTTAATCTATCTCTTTTATTGAATAGTTTTGGAATAGAAATGAGTGAAGTAAATGAAGAAAATTAAGTATTATGGTGTAGTATTTGATGGTAATTGTAAAGTATATATATTTAAATCTGATACTGATTACAAAGAAAATGATGAAGTAATTGTTGATACTCAAAATGGCGAGCAATATGGTAAAATTATATCTGTTAGTGAAAAATCAAAATCAGATGTATCTTATAATGATGTTATTAGAATAGCAAATAAAGAAGATAAAAAAATACATTCAGATAATTTAAAAGATGCTATTAAAGCATGTAATAAATGCAAAGAATTTGTAAAAGAATTAAATTTAGATATGTATGTTATAAATGCTGCATATAATTTTGATAGAAGTCAATTACTAATTAATTTCTCTGCTGATGATAGAGTTGACTTTAGAGAGCTTGCTAAAAAATTAGCTGGAGCATATCGAACTAGAATTGAATTAAGACAGGTTGGGGCTAGAGATAAAGCAAGACAAATTGGTGGCATTGGTATTTGCGGTCAAAAATTATGCTGTTCAAATTTTTTAAATCAAATTGAATCAATTTCTATGAGCAAAGCAAAAAGCCAAAATTTGGCACTTAACCCATCAAAAATTAATGGCGCATGTGGAAGATTATTGTGTTGTCTTTGTTATGAAGCTGATGAATATAAAAGATGTAGTAAAGGACTTAAACAAGTTGGAACTATTATAAAATATAAAGGAGAAGATGCAACAATTGTTAGTGTTGATATTTTAAATAGAAAATATAAAATTTTTCTTGATGATGAAAAAATTACAATAAACGCTAAGGATATTGAAAATGCAAAAGATAAATGATTTGTATGATTATGAAAATCGGTATATATATCAAGATACTGATTTTTTTAAGTTTTCTCTTGACTCAATTTTACTTGCAGAATATGTTGATCTACCTTTAAAAAATAAAATTATTGTTGATTTTTGTACTGGAAATATGGCGATACCATTAATTCTTTCAAAATATACAGATTGTAAAATAACAGGATTTGAAATTCAAAAAAACATATATGAATTGGGGCTAAACTCGATAAAATTAAATAAACTTGAAAAGCAACTTAATATTATAAATGACGATCTTAAAAATATTAAAAAATATTTTAGTACAAGTACTATAGATATTATTACATGTAATCCACCATATTATAAAATAAGTAATGATAGCTTAGTTAATAAAAATAAAACATTATCAATTGCAAGGCACGAGAAAAAAATAACCTTAGAAGATATTTTTAAAATATCCTCTATTATGCTTAATAACAAAGGTTTATTGTATTTAGTACATAAGTGTGATAGATTAGATGAAATTATTAATTATGGTTTTATTTATAAATTAAATGTTAAAAAAATAACATTAATAAAAACAAAAGTTAATGATAATCCAACTTTAGTATTAGTAAAGTGTGTTAAAAATAGTAAACCAGGAATAAAAATCGAAGATACTCTTTGTATAAATGGTTTAAAAACATATAAAAATCTATTTAGAAAGGATAAATTATGAAAATGATTGTTGGTCTTGGTAATCCAGGAAAAGAATATAAAAAAACGCGTCACAACGTTGGGTTTATTGTTCTTGATAATTTTTTAGGTGAAGTCAAATGGGAAAATAAAAAAGAAAATTTAATTTATTTAAAAAATTTTAATAATGAAAAAGTAATTTTTGTAAAACCACAATTATTTATGAATCTATCAGGTTTAGCAGTAAAAAAACTTGCTAAGTATTATAAAATTGTTAATGAAGATATTTTAGTAATTCATGATGATGTTGACTTAAAAATAGGAACATATAAACTTAAAATTAATTCATCATCAGGAGGCCATAATGGTATTAAAAATATTATTGAAGCTTTGGGTGGAGATAATTTTTTAAGATTAAAGATAGGTGTAGGTAACAATAAGGAAATTTTAACATCTGATTATGTTCTAGGAAAGTTACCTAAAGAAGAATTTATAAATTTAGATGATGAAGTTTATAAAAAAATAATATTAAGTTTTATTGAAAAAGGAATTGTTAGTACAATTAATGATTATAACTAGGTGTTAAAATGGATTTTCTTGATAAATATTTTAAATATGAAAATAAAAGTGTAATATGTGGTTTAACAAATGAGTTAAATGTTTTTTATATATTAAATTTATTTAAGAAAACTAAAAGGGATATTATAGTTCTTACTTCTTCTTTATATGAAGCAAATAATTATTATAACCTTTTACAAACACATACAAAAGATGTTTTGCTTTTTGTTGTCGATGATTTTTTATCAACAATGGTTAAAGCTGTTTCTCCTGAATTAAAGGTTGCAAGATTAAATACATTAAACGAACTTGAAAAAGGAAAGCGTATAGTTGTAACAAATTTAATGGGTTATTTAAAATATTTACCAAATAGAGAAAAAAGTATAAAGAATAAATTAATATTACATAAAGGTTTAGAATTATCAAGAAATAGTTTAATAGAGAAAATTATTGAAGCTGGCTATCATAGAGAATCTCTTACAACAACAACTGGAGATTTTTCTGTTAGGGGAATGATAGTAGATGTATTTTTAATAAATGAAAAACATCCAATAAGAATTGAATATGATGATGATATAATTTCTGAAATAAAATATTTTGATGAAGATTCACAAATTTCAACTGAAGAGCTTGAGGAAATAATAATTAATCCAATAGATGAACAAATATCACATGATTCAAGTTCTTTACTTGACTATGTTAAATCTCCTTTTTTAATTAATATTGATAAAACACAAATAGATGTTTCATATAAAAAACTAGTTTATGATATAACTGATTATAAAGAGAAAAATAATATTAAAGATTCACTTATGTTTTTATTAGAAGATTTATATGTTGATAATGAGATTTCTTTAAATAGGTTTCAAACAAGTAAAAAAGACATTTATTTTGAGACAATACAAATGGAAAATTTTAATCAAGACCTTATCTTATTAAAGGAAAAATTTTTACAGTGGGAACAACAAAAATATAATATATTATTTTGTCTTTCTAATGATAAACAAATAAAAACCATTAAAAAGTATATTCCAAATGCAAAAATATTAAATAAAAAAATTAATAAAGGATTTATTATAGGTAGTGATGTTGTAATATCAGAATTTGACATAGAAAATATTAAACATAATTATAAATATAAAAATAGTTTTTATGGTGGTAAGAAAATAAGTGGTTATAATGAACTTAATATTGGCGATTATATAATTCATATATCTCATGGAATAGGTGTTTATAATGGCATTAAAATGTTAACTAAAAACTCAATTAGTAAAGATTATATTGAACTTTTATATTTAAAAGGCGATAAGATATATGTTCCTGTTGAAAAAATAAATAACATTTATAAATATTCAGATAAAGAAGGAGCAGCACCAAAACTAAATTCTTTAAATTCAAGTGCTTGGCTTAAAACAAGAAGTTATGTTGAAAAGAAAATAAAAGATATTTCTAGGGAGTTAATAAAATTATATAAAGAAAGAATACTTATTAAAAATAAACCATATAAAAGATATGAAGAAGAAGAAATTATTGCAACAAATTTTGCTTATGAATTAACAAATGATCAAAAGAAAGCTATAAATGATATTTATGAAGATTTAGCAGAAAATCATCCAATGGATAGACTTCTTTGTGGTGATGTTGGTTTTGGAAAAACAGAGATAGCTTTAAGAGCAATTTTAAATACTGTTTATAATAATGATCAAGTAATGTATCTTTGTCCAACTACAATACTTTCAAAGCAACAATATAATGTAGCTTTAGAAAGGTTTAAAGACTTTCCTATTAGTATTGCTTTGTTAAATAGATTTACAACAAAAAAAGAAGAAAAGATAATTATTGATAAACTTCAAAAAGGAACTATTGATATTATTTTTGGTACTCACAAACTATTTAATAAAGATGTAAAATTTAAAAATTTAGGTTTACTTGTTGTAGATGAAGAACAAAGATTTGGAGTAAAACAAAAAGAATTAATAAAAGAATTAAAAACAGATATTAATGTACTTACTTTATCAGCAACACCGATTCCAAGAACACTTAAAATGGCATTATCTGGACTTAGGGATTTATCAATTATAGAAACACCACCAATAAATAGATATCCAGTTCAAACATATGTAATTGCAGAAGATGATTTAATTATTAAAGATGCTATATATAAAGAATTATCAAGAGATGGACAAGTATTTATTTTATATAATAGTGTTGAAAATATTGAAAAGAAAACAAATTTTTTAAGAAGATTAATTCCTGAAGAAGAAATTTGTTTTGCTCATGGACAAATGAGTAAAATAGATTTAGAAAATATTATGCAAGATTTTATAGAAAAAAAATTTAATATCTTGGTTTGTACAACAATTATAGAAAATGGTATTGATATTCCAAATGCTAATACTCTAATTGTATATGATGCAGATAGACTTGGCCTTTCACAGTTATATCAATTAAGAGGAAGGGTAGGAAGATCAGATCGTATTGCTTATGCATATTTACTATTTAACATGCATAAAAAATTAAATGATGTTGCAATAAAAAGACTAGAGACAATAAAAGAGTTTACAGCGTTAGGAAGTGGTTATAAAATTGCGATGAGAGACCTTTCTATTCGTGGAGCAGGAGATATATTTGGTTCAAGTCAAGCAGGTTTTGTTGATAGTGTAGGAGTTGCATTATATACAAAAATGATAGAAGAAGAAATAAGAAGACAAAAAGGTGAAGTAATAGAAGAAGATGAGGATGATAAATATCTTATTAATGTTGATACACATATTGAAGATAATTATGTTGAAGATGAAGATGTAAAAATAGAAATTCATCAAATGATAAATAGTATTGATTCTTATGAGAAATTTAATGAAATAAAAAAGAATTTAGAAGATCGTTTTGGCAAATTAAATGACAAAATAATTGATTATATGTATGAACAGTGGTTTGAAAATATTGCAAAAAAATTAAATATTACTAAAGTTTTACAAACCGATAGAATGATTGAAATAACTCTTCCAAAAGAGATATCAGAAAATATTAAAGGAGACAAATTTTTATATGAAACACTTAGTTTATCAAGGAGTTTTAAACTTGCATATAAAAGAGGAGAAATTATTATAACTTTGTATTTTAAAAATCTTGATGAACATTTTATTCGCTATATTGTTAGATTATTAAATAAAATAGAAGTAAATTAATATTTGAACTATTAAAAAGCTTATGATAATATATATGTAATTGCGAAGATAAGAAGATAAATGAAAACTATTTTAAAGAGAGTTTCTATTTGGTGTAAAGAAATAAATAAGTTCATTTAGTGAACCTTTGAGCAAGATGGGTAATTCCTATATCAATTAAAGAGCATGATTAATCATGAATTAAGGTGGTACCGCGGGATTTACCCGTCCTTTAGTTCATGGTTTTTTTGTTTAAAGAAAGGGAGAAAAAATGAAAAAATATTATATAACAACACCAATATATTATCCAAGTGCTAATTTCCACATTGGACACTGTTATACAACAATAATTGCAGATGCTATTGCAAGATATAAAAGATTAAGTGGCTATGATGTTTTTTATCAAACAGGTACAGATGAGCATGGCTTAAAAATAGAGACAAAAGCTAAAGAAGCCAGTCTAAATCCTAAGGAATACGTTGATAAAATAATAGAAAATGCTAAAGATTTATGGAAAAAGCTTGACATATCTTATGATTATTTTATTAGAACAACAGATGAAAAACATATCAAAAAAGTTCAACAAATATTTAAAAAATTATATGAAAAAGGAGATATTTATAAAGGGGAGTATAAAGGACTTTATTGTGTTCCTTGTGAAGCGTTTTGGACTTCAACGCAGGCAAATTATGGAAAATGCCCTGATTGTGGAAGAGATTTAACAAGTGTTAGCGAAGAAGCATACTTTTTTAAATTATCTAAATATCAAAAAAAATTAGAAGATTATATCAAATCTCATCCTGATTTTATTGAACCAAAATCAAGAAAAAATGAAATGATTAATAATTTTATTAAACCAGGCTTAGAAGATTTATGTGTATCAAGAACATCTTTTAAATGGGGAATACCTGTTGATTTTGATAATAAACATGTAATTTATGTTTGGATAGATGCTCTATCAAATTATATTACTTCACTAGGCTTTCCTGAAAGAACACCTGAGTTTGAAAAATACTGGCCAGCAGATCTACATCTTGTTGGTAAAGAAATAATTAGATTTCATACTATTATTTGGCCAGCGCTATTAATGGCTCTTGACTTACCACTTCCTAAAAAAGTATATGGTCATGGATGGCTTGTTATAGATGGTGGTAAAATATCTAAAAGTTTAGGAAACTATAAAGACCCAAGAGAATATATTGATGCTTATGGAGTTGATGCAGTAAGATATTTTGTTTTAAGAGAAGTACCTTTTGGATCGGACGGAAATTTTTCAGAAGAAGCTTTAATATTAAGAACGAATAGTGACCTTTGTAATGTACTTGGTAATCTTGTAAGTAGAACAATTCAAATGGGTATTAAGTTTTTTAATGGTAAGGTTACAAACAAAAAAGAATCTGAAGATATTGATAAAGATTTAATTGATTATGCAAATAATTTAAAGCTAAAAGTTGATGAAAAAATTGATGAATTAAAAGTAAATGAAGCATTAGAACTTATTTTTGAATTATTTAGAAAATGTAATAAATATATTGATGATACTACTCCTTGGCTACTTGCTAAAGAGGAAGATAAAAAAAATAGGCTTGAAAGTGTTATTTATAACCTTCTTGAAGCAATAAGAAAAGGAAGTATTTTATTAAATGCATTTTTACCACAGACAGCAAATAAAATATTTGATCAATTAAATATAAAGAATCAATCTTTTGAGAAAATTAATGATGGTGTTAATTATGATTTAGGATTAGAAAAAAAAGAAAACTTATTTGAAAGGATTATTAAATAAAATGTATGTTGATACTCATGCTCATATATACAAAGAATACTATGAAGATATAGATAAGTTATTAAGTAATCTAAAAAAAGATAATTGTTTTGCTGTAATAAATTCTGGATGTAATTATAAAACAAATGAAGAAGCATTATTACTTTCAAAAACACATAATAATTTATATGCAACTTTAGGTATTCATCCAGAATATGCAAAAGATTATAAAAAAGAAGACATAGATTTTATTATTAAACATATTAATAATAAAAAAGTTGTTGCTCTTGGCGAAATAGGGCTTGATTATCATTATGATAATCATGATAAAGAAAAAGAAAAACATTTATTTAAACAGCAATTAAAGATTGCTGAAGAATACAAATTACCAGTAGTTATTCACAGTAGAGATGCAACAAGTGATACTATAAATATTTTAAAAGAATTTAAGGTAATGGGTGTTATCCATTGTTTTACAGGGTCACTAGAGACAGCAAAAGAATATATTAAAATGGGATATAAACTAGGTTTAGGAGGAGTAGTTACTTTTAAAAATTCTAAATTAAAAGAAGTAGTTAAGTCTCTTGGTATAGAAAATTTTGTTTTAGAAACAGATAGTCCTTACCTTTCTCCAGACCCAGTAAGGGGATCTTTAAATAACCCAGGTAATATAAAATATATAATTGATTATCTTAGTAATTACTTGAAAATTTCAAAAAAAGAAATAATTAAAAAAACTAACGAAAATGTTAAGAATATTTTTGACATAGATATAGGTGCATGATATAATTTAATTAGTAAAAGTGAGGCATTAATGAAGAAAGCACTAAAATATTTTCAAATCATTTTCGTTATCTTAGTAGTTATTGTTGGTACATCTAATAGTAGAGTTTTTTCATTTAAAGCCAATAATAATAATTTAAAGAAAATAGTTAATTTAGATACAATGTCAAAAAAAGTAAGTCAATTTGATTATGATAGATTATATGGGGCTAAAGATACTTTAACTGGTGATTTAACTGGTTATGTGTATAATTGTCCTTTATGTACCGGAAGACTTGCTTGTATGTGGAAACTTGATTTATCCGATGGTAAGACAACATACAATGATAGCACCTATGGTGTTGTTAGAATAGTTGCATCTAGTACTAATTTACCATGTGGAACTATCATAAGATTTGATTCACAAAGAATTTCATCAACTCCAACTATAGCAATTGTTCTTGATAGAGGAGTTATAGGAAATGCTATAGATTTATTATCCGAAGATTTATCTTATGCTATTACCTTGGGAAGAAGCTCAATTACTTATGATATATTAAGATATGGTTGGGATAATGAAGGCTAAAAAAAATTTAGGTCAAAACTTTTTAAATAACGAGGCTATATGTAACAATATAGTCTCTTTATTATGTCCAGAAAATGAAGATTTAATTATTGAGATTGGCCCAGGAAAGGGTATTTTAACAAAGAAATTAAAAAACCTTGGGACAAATATAATTTGTATAGAAATAGATGAAGATTTAAAACCATATTTATCACCACTTGAAGATAATAAATGTAAAATTATATATAAAGATATATTAAAAACGAATTTTAAAGAAATAGTTAAAGATTATAAATACAAACATCTTTATATAATAGGAAACCTACCATACTATATAACAACGCCAATACTTGAGCATATTATTAACAGTAGTATAAATCCATCTAAAATGATTTTTATGGTTCAAAAAGAAGTTGCAGATAGACTTACAGCCGTGCCTAATCATAAAGAGTATGGTTATATGACGGTTTATTTAAATCATTATTATGATGTTAAAAAAGAGATATTTGTATCAAAAAACAACTTTTCACCAAAGCCAAAAGTTGACAGTCAAATTATTTCCCTTAAAAGTAAAGAAAAAATAAAACTAGATAACGAACAAGATTTTTTTAATTTTATTAAAAAATGTTTTACTCATAAAAGAAAAACTCTTAAAAACAATTTATTTAATTATAATTTTGAACTTATAAAAACAATTCTTAATGATAATGGTTATGATGATAACATAAGAGCAGAAGGTTTAAATGAAGAAACGTTTGTTAAAATATATAATGCCTTAAAAAAGTAAAAAAACGATATTTCTTGAAAATAATAAAGAAATAAGTTAAAATATAATTGTGGATAACAAGAAGGAGAGAAATTATGAAGAT
Organism: uncultured Mycoplasma sp.; assembly: GCA_964345805.1. Lineage (GTDB taxonomy): Bacteria > Bacillota_I > Bacilli_A > RF39 > UBA660 > UBA6448. The sequence goes on along the minus strand of CAYFSK010000001.1, from coordinate 77,805 downwards.
TACAAATGTAAAGGTTCACAAGACTGAAAGAGAAGGTTCACGTTTAAGAGGATATGCTAGTGTAAGACTTGATGATTGCTTCGTAGTTAATAATATTCGTATTATTGATGGTGACGAAGGAATGTTTATAGCTATGCCAAGTCGTAAAATGGCTGATGGTCATTATGAAGATATTGTACATCCAATTAACAAAGAAACTAGAGCATATTTTCAAGAAGAAATTCTAAAAGAATATGAAAACCCTACTACAGTTGAAGAAGAATCTACAGAAGAAGAACCAACTGAAGAAGAATAGTTTTAGTGTATTTTAATACTATATTATTTATTAAAATAGAGTTCTTTTTGATTTTAAAATATAGATAATAAGTACAAGACAAATAAACCATGCTTATCAAAGGCATGGTTTTTTATGTAAAAAATATGTAAAAAGAGTGTAAATTATCTTTTATAGATTGACTTTATATTACAAAATCATTATGATAAAAATACTAGGTGGGGTATGATGAAGAGGAAAACTAGAAAAGAAAGAAAAAGACTTATTGCTATTACGATAGTAATGTTAGTATTGCTTACTTTTTTATGTTCTTCAAATTACAATAATATTTGTAATATTATGAAAAATAGAAAAGAAGCTATTATATTAAAAACCGAATATGATAAGCTAAAAAAAGAAAATAAAGCTTTAAAAACCGAAATAGCAAAAATGCAAGATCCAGGTTATATAGCTAGATATGCAAAAGAAAAGTATTTATACTCATCAGATAATGAAATAATTATAAGGGTTGAATAACAACCTTTTTTTATGTTAAGTATAGAAGTTATATATATTCTTTTTAGATATTTATGATATAATAAAAATATGATAAAGGGGCATTTATATGAAAGATAAAGTGTTAAAAGATTGTGTGATTACATTAAAAGATGGACAAACTCATAAGTTTCCTTATGGAACCTCGTTTTATAAAATAAGTAAATCATGTAAACCAAAAGATCAAACTGTAGGCGTTCTTGTAAATAACAAGATTGTTTCTTTGCATGAAAGATTAGAAGATGATTGCAATATCGAATTTTTAGACCTTAACAGTAAAAGTGGAAATAAAATATATGTTGCAGGATTAAAAATGATTTTTGAGTATGCTTTTAAACGCGTATATCCTAAAGCAACTGTAAGATTTTTATATAGTCTTCCTCGTGGCTTAGTAGCAGAAATTGATTATGAAAAATATTTAACTAAATCAGAAGTTGTTGAAATAGATAAAGCAATGAGTAAGGTTGTATCTGATAATTTGGTTATTGAAAAACTAATTGTTGCTAATAATGATGGTATTTATTATTATGATAAACAATTAAAAAACAAGGTAAAAGCTGATAATATAAGAAATATAACTGACCCTACAATAGTTTTATATCGTCTTGATGATATTGTTAATTATTATTATTCAGAAATGCCATATTCTACTGAAGTAATTAGTAAATATGAATTAAATTATTTAGGAAAAAATACATTTGTAATTACTTGGCCAACAGAAACAGATAATGGTGTGACAAAAGAATATGTTGGTTATGAAAAAGTTATTGAAGCTTATCAAGAAGGTAAAGCATGGCTTGATACTATGAATGTTCCTTATATAAATGATGTTAACAGAGAAATTTCACAAGGAAGAATAAATAATTTTATTAAATCATGTGAACTTAATTTTAATTTAGAAATTAATGAGACTGCAAAAGAAATTGCTAAAAGAGGAAATATAAAATGTGTAATGATATCAGGTCCTTCTTCTAGTGGGAAAACAACAGTTACTAAAAGACTTGCAAGCTATTTTGCTATTTATGGTCTTGATCCGATAATTATTTCTTTAGATGATTATTTTCATGAAAGAAAAGATAATCCTAAAGATGAAAATGGTGAATATGATTTTGAAGGTGTACAAGCAACAGATATTGAACTTTTAACAACTGAAATGTTAAAATTATTTAATGGTAAAAAAATAAATGTTCCTAAATTTAATTTTGTTACTGGTTCAAAAGAGGTTTCTGGTAGATCAGTTCAACTTAAGAAAAATAGTATTATTTTATTTGAAGGATTACATGCAATTAATGATGATGTTCTTCCTATGATATCTGATTTAATTAAATACAAAATATATGTAAGTCCATATATACCACTTTGTCTTGATCAACATAATTATATTTCTTTAAATGATTTAAGATTAATAAGAAGAATAGTTAGAGATTCTAGAACAAGAGGTTATGGTGTTAATGAAACATTAAAATATTGGATTAAAGTAAGAAAAGGAGAAGAAAAAAACATTATTCCGTTTATTCATCAAGCAAATAAGATAATTAATACATCTCTTCCTTATGAGGTTGGAGTTTTAAAAGTTTTTGTTGAACCATTACTTTATTCTGTTCCTGCTGATTCAGAGTATTATAGTGAAGCTAGAAAATTACTTAGCTTTTTAAAGCAGTTTTTTGCAATAAATAGTGAGTTTATACCAAAAGACTCAATAGTTAGAGAATTTATTGGAGGTGCTAATGATGATTAGAGTAGCAATTAATGGTTTTGGTAGAATAGGAAGAATAGCATTTAGACAAATGCTTACATCAAGTGAATTTGATGTTGTAGCAATTAATAATTCTTCAGGAACTCCAGAGGATTTTGCATATCTTACCAAATATGATTCTGTTCATGGTCCTTTTAATGAAGATAAAATATCTTATGATGATAAGAATGTAATTTTATGCGGAGAAAAATATATACCAGTTTTTAATGAAAAAGAACCAGAAAATCTTCCTTGGAAGGAATTAGATGTTGATTTAGTTTTAGAATGTACTGGAGCTTTTACATCTTTAGAGGGAGCAAGAAAACATTTAAATGCAGGGGCTAAAAAAGTTTTAATATCTGCCCCAGGAAAAGATGAAATGCCAACAGTTGTATATGGTGTAAATGAAGAAATATTAACAAGTGATATGAATATAGTAAGTGCATCAAGTTGTACAACAAATTGTCTTGCGCCAGTACTAAAAGTTATTAATGATAATTTTGGGATAAAAAAAGGATATATGACAACGATTCATGCTTATACATCTGATCAAAATAATTTAGATAATGCACATAAAAAAGGTATTATATCAAGAAGGGGAAGAGCTTGTGCAGAAAATATTATTCCTGCATCAACTGGAGCAGCTAAATCAATTGGTTTAGTAATTCCCTCATTAAATGGTAAAATGGATGGTCTTGCATTTAGAGTACCAGTTTCTGATGGATCTGTTGTTGATACAGTTTTAGAACTTGACAGAAATGTTACAGTAGAAGAAATAAATGAAAAGTTTAAAAATAGTCAAAATGAAGTAATTAAATTTACTATGGATCCAGTAGTATCTAAAGATGTTGTTGGAAGAAAAATTGGTAGTCTTGTTGATGGGCTTTCTACATCTATAGTTGAAGCAAATGGAAGTCAACTAGTAAAAATAATTGCTTGGTATGATAATGAATATGGTTATACAGCCCAAATGCTAAGAACAGCAATTGCTATGTTTAAATAATATTAGGTTGGTGATTTATTTTGTTTATTGATAGTTTATATATAAAAGATAAAAAAGTAATATTAAGATGTGATTTTAATGTTCCTATTCAAAATAATGAAGTTTTAGATGATACAAGAATTAAAAGTTCAATTAAAACAATTAATTATTTACTTGATAATAATAATGCTTTAATATTAATGAGTCATTTAGGAAAAGTTAAAACAAGTGAAGATAAAGATAAAAACACTTTAAAACCAGTTGTAAAAGTTTTAGAAAGTTACATTAATAAAGAAGTTATATTTGCTTCATCTCCGGTAGGAATGGATACTTTAACTAAAGCAAAAGATTTAAATTTAGGAGAAGTATTACTGATAGAAAACACTCGTTACTGTGATCTTCCAGAAGGTCTTGAAAGTAAAAATGATGATGAATTATCAAAATATTGGAGTAGTTTTGGTGATATATTTGTAGTTGATGCTTTTGCATCGCTCCATAGAGCTCATGCATCTGTTGCAGGCATTTCAAAATATTTACCTACTTATTTTGGTTTTCTTGTTAAAGAAGAAATAGAAAAGCTTTCACCAGTAGTTGATAATATTGTTAAACCATTTGGCGTTTTCATGGGGGGAGCAAAAGTAGATGATAAACTAAAATATATTAAAAATATATTAATAAAATGTGATTATCTTTTAGTAGGAGGTGGCATTGCTAATTCATTTTTATATGCTGCTGGTTATGATGTTTCTGATAGTTTAAGAACAAGTGATGAAAAAATTTTATCAGAAATTAGACTTTTAGTGAAAAAATATGAAGACAAAATAATACTACCAATTGATTTTGTAATAGATAATGATATGATTCTTGATTTAAATACTAAATCAATTAAAAAATTTTTAGTTTATATGGAAAAGTGCAAAACAATTTTTGTTAATGGAACTTGTGGTAAATTCGAAGAAGAAAAATATTCTAAAGGAACTATTGACTTCTTTAAAGGCCTAAAAGATATTCCAGCAATCAAAATAGCAGGTGGTGGAGATACTATTAATGCTATTAATAAATTTAATTTAAATGATTCATTTGATTATTTATCATCTGGTGGAGGAGCATCGCTTGAATATATAAGTTCATCATCCCTTGAAGCTATGGATTATATTTTAGCAAAAAAAAATTAATTAAAAAGTTCGACAAAAGTCTACATAATAATATGTAGATTTTTATTTGTTTTTGTCTTACAATTAAAATGTTATTGCAGTTATTTATTAAGAAAGGAAAAAATGAAAAAAACTATTAAAGTTATCATTATAGAAAATGATGACAATATTAAGAGAAACTTAATAAATTACTTTAAAGAGGGTTGCGGAATTAAAATATTATCAACTTTTGATAACGGAGAAGTTGCATTAAATTATATTATTAATCATATTAATGATATTGATATTATAATAACGGAGTTACTTCTTCCTGGGCTTGATGGAGAGTCTTTATTAAATGAAATTAATAAAAAGAAAAACAATATAAAAACAATTGTTACTACAAGTTATAAAGACTCTAATATTATTTATAATTTAAACAATTATAATATCAAGCATTACTTATTAAAGCCTTATTCTTTATTAACACTTGAAAAAAAGATTAGGAATTGTTTTAGTAAAATCGAATACTCAAACTCTAATAACACAGAATCGAAAATAAGTAAAATTCTTCATGACTTGGGAATACCATCACATATTAGTGGTTATAATTATATTAAAGATGGAATATTAATAATGTATTATAACAATGTTAAATATGTAACTAAGGAAATATACCCTGTTTTAGCAAACAAATATGATTCAACACCATCTAGAGTTGAAAGAAGTATGAGACATGCTATTGAAGTTAGCACTTTTAGAGGGAACTTAAAATTAATGGAAGAAATATTTGGATTTAGTGTTGATTTTGAAAATACTAAGCCAACTAATTTTGAGTTTATATCAACAATAGCGGAAAAAATTAAACTAGAACAAAACACATAAAGTTACTAAATAAAGCTACCTTATAGTAGCTTTATTTATTGTTTTTTTTAAGTCTCTGTGGTATATTCTTTACAGAAAGCATGTGATTTATGAAAAAAATTTTAACAGTAGTATTTGATGGTTTTGGAATCAAAGATGATGACAGAGGAAATGCTATTAAAGCTGCAGATATGCACTATTTTAATAAATTAATGGAAGAAAATCCCCATACATTACTATATGCATCAGAAGAACAAATTGGTTTATTACCAGGACAAATGGGAAATAGTGAAGTTGGCCATATGACTATTGGAGCAGGAAGAATTATTAAATCAAGTATTGATAATATTAATATTTTTTTTGATTCTGATAAAACCGACAACGAGGCGTTGAATAGACTTTTAAATAAGAAAAATAAAAAAGTTCATATTATGGGACTTTGTAGCAATGGAAATATTCATTCGAATTTTGAGTCTTTTATTAAAATGTATAATTTGCTTGTTGATAATGGATTTAATGACATATATTTTCATTTATTAACCGATGGAAGAGATACTAAGGTTGATGTTTCATATGAGTTTGTAAATAAAATTGAAAATGAGATTAAAAATAGAAACATTGGTCATATAGCAAGTATATCAGGAAGATACTATGGAATGGATAGAGACAAAAAATATGATAGAACAAAATTATATTATGATTTAATAACATCTGGTACAGGTAAAAAAGCAAGTAGTGCAAAGGCTGCTATTGAAGATTCTTATAAAGAAGGAATAACAGATGAGTTTATTAAACCTGTACTGCTTGATGAAAATGGCTTAATTAAAAATGGTGATATTCTTATTTGGCTTAATTATCGAAGTGATAGAGCTATGCAGATTCTTGGTGCTTTTGCTGATCCAAAATTTAAGGATTTTGAAGTAAAAGATTATCGAAATCTTGATTTATATTCGTTTTCAGAAATAGATAAAAATATTAAAACGAACATTTTTATACCAAATAAGCCTTTAGAAAAGACTTTAGGAAGATATTTATCAGAGCTAGGAATAAAGCAAGCAAGAATTGCTGAAAGCGAAAAACATCCGCATGTTACATATTTTTTTGACGGTGGATATAATGATAAAATAGAAAATTGTGATAAGTTTCATATTTTATCACCTAAAGTTGCAACCTATGATTTAAAACCAGAGATGAGTGCTTTGGAAGTTACAAAAAAAATAATTGAATGTATGCAAAGTGATTATGATTTTATTTTTGCAAACTATGCTAATCCGGATATGGTTGGCCATACCGGATCATTTGATGCAACAGTTAAAGCATGTATGACGCTTGATGTTTGTTTAGGTGAAATAATTGAAGCGGCTGAAGAAAATTTTTATACAATAATATTAATGGCCGATCATGGTAACGCCGATACAATGCTTAATGATGATGGTAGTATTTGTACAACTCATAGTTTAGAAAGAGTACCATTTATAATAAACGATAAAAACGTTGCGTTTAAAGAAGGTGGAAATTTAAGCAATGTTGCACCAACTATTCTTGATTATATGGATATATCAATACCAGTTCAAATGGAATCGGAGTCATTACTAATTAAAAAATAAATAACTTTATGATATTTTTTATTTATTAACTTAAT
>CAYFSK010000001.1:55060-70541 GCA_964345805.1 uncultured Mycoplasma sp. | reverse complement strand
TTTTATTTATTAACTTAATATTATATTATAAACTATTTACATAATGAGGAATTTTGTTATGGGTAAAAATGATGATATTGAACTTCCAAAGTTAAAAGATAGTAACAATTCATTTTTGCTTGAGGAAATAGATAATTTAACTGTTTCAATTCCTATTATCGATGATAAATATGATTACAATAACATAGAAAGTCTAACTATTTCGATGCCAATTATTAATGAACAAATGAATTGGGATGAAATAGACAGTTTAACAATTAATATTCCGGTTGTAAAAGATGAAAAGGGGTAAATGAGAAGAAACCAACTTCTATTATTATGCCAGAAAAAAGGAAAAGAAAAATAGATTGGTTTTCAAAGACTAATTTAACAATCGCTCTTGTTTTAATAATATTTGTAACTATTGGTAGTATTGGAAAAAGTTTTGCCCTTCAAGATAAAGTTAATTATTATAAAGGTAATATTCAAAAAATTGAATATAAAGAATCACCAACTATAACAGTCAATAATTTATATGTTAATAATAAAGAAAGAAAAAAACATCTTGATTTTTTTATGTGGTATGTGTTAAAATTAATTTTGTATGACTGCAGTGATGTGCGAGGTTGCTGATACGCAAGGCATAGTTGGTAATGTGTTATGCTATCAGGTAATTTGTGCGGAGCAAGCCTATACTAGATATAGACGAAAGGAGACGTGTAAGATGTCAAATAAGCAAGTTCGTATTACTTTGAAGGCCTATGATCATAGAGTACTTGATGTAGCTGCTGGAAAAATATGCGAAACAGTTAAAAGAACTGGAGGAGAAATATCAGGTCCGGTACCGCTACCGACAGAGATTGAAAAAATCACTGTTTTAAGAGCTGTACATAAAGATAAGGATGCTCGTGAACAATTTGAAAAAAGAACTCACAAGAGATTAATTGATATAAAAAATCCAAGTAAAGAAACGGTTGATGCACTAACTCATTTAGATTTACCAAGTGGTGTAGATATCAACATCAAATTATAAAAAAAAGGAAGGAAAAAGAAAATGAAAGGAATCTTAGGACATAAAGTTGGAATGACTCAAGTATTTACTAAAGATGGAAAACTTATACCTGTTACAGTAGTAGAAGTTCAGCCAAATGTAGTAATGCAAGTTAAAACTATTGAAAAAGATGGTTATAACGCAATTCAACTTGGCGTACATGAAAAAAAAGAAAAAAGAGCAACAAGAGCTGAAATTGGCAGGAGCAAAAAAGCAAACACAACACCTAAGCGCTTCTTAAAAGAAATAAGAGACTATGAAGGATCTTATAATGTTGGAGATGTAGTAAGTGCTGATTTGTTTGCAATTGGAGATGTAGTTGATGTAACTGGAAATTCAAAAGGAAAGGGTTTTCAAGGAACTATAAAAAGATGGGGACAATCAAGAGGACCTATGACTCATGGATCTCATTATCATAGAGGACCAGGTTCACTTGGTACAATGCTTCCAAAAAGAGTATTAAAGGGAAAACGTCTACCAGGACATATGGGAGATGAAACAATCACAATTCAAAATCTTGAAATTGTTGATGTTAATAAAGATGAAAATTACATCTTAGTTAGTGGAAATATTCCAGGAGCTAAAAACTCATTAGTATTAATAAAAACTGCGATTAAAAATAGTCGTAAGAAAGATGTTAAGGAAATTCTTACTTATAAAGATGAAGCTGTTATTGATGAAGTAGTAGAAGAAGTTAAAGAAGCAAAAGAAGAAGTTATTGAAGAGACTACTGAAGAAGTAACGGAAGAAAATACTGAAGTAACAAAAGATACTAATGAAGAAGCTAAAGATGAAGAAAAGTAGTCTAGAAAGGATTTAAAATGACAAAAATAAGTATTAAAAACCTAAAAGGCGAAAAAGTAAAAGATATTACTTTAGCAAAAGAAATCTGGGATATTGATGTTAATGAAGCAAGTGTAAAAAAAGCAATTAGATTACAACTTGATTCATCAAGACAAGGAACTGCTAAAACCAAGACAAGAGATGAAGTTGCTGGTGGTGGAAGAAAACCTTGGAGACAAAAAGGAACTGGTCGTGCAAGACACGGTTCAATCCGTTCACCATTATGGCGTGGCGGTGGTATAGCAATTGGTGTTCAGCCAAGAGACTATACATTTAAGATTAATCGTAAAGAAAGAGTTCTCGCTCTAAAAAGTGCTCTTGCAAATAAACTTGCTAACAAGCAAATTCAAATTATAGATAATCTTAAAATTAAAAGTATAAAAACTAAAGATGCAATTAAATTATTAAAAGATTTATCTTTAGAAGGAAAAATATTATTTATAGCTGGGGAAGATGCTGAAAATCTTTATGTGGCTACTCGAAACTTACCAAATGTACTTGTTATATTTGCAGATGAAATCAATGTGTTTGATTTAGTTAATAGTGATGTAGTTGTTATAGATGAAGAAAGTCTTTCTCAAATTGAGGAGGCATTGAAATAATGAAACATTATAGTGATATTATCATTGCACCAGTTATTACAGAAAAATCTACTGCTGAAAAAGAAAAAAATGTTTATACATTTAAAGTAGTTAAAGAAGCTACTAAGACAGAAATTAAAGAACCAATAGAAAAAGCATTTAATGTAGAAGTAATAAAAGTTAATACATTAAATACTAAATCAAAAAAGAAAAGAGTTGGAAAGTACTCTGGAAGAACTAAAACTTATAAGAAAGCAATTGTTACTTTAAAAGATGGTTCTTCAATAGAAATTTAGTAGGAGGAATATATAATGGCAATAAAACATTTTAAACCAGTATCTAATGGTCAAAGAGGAATGACTACGCTAGTAAATGAAGAGTTATCTTCAGTAAAACCTACTAAAAGTTTACTTAAGACTAAAAATAGAACTGGTGGTAGAAATAATACAGGAAGAACAACAGTTCGTCATATAGGTGGCGGAGCAAAAAGAAAATATCGTTTAATTGATTTTAAAAGAAATAAGGATGATGTTACTGGTAGAGTAGCAAGTATTGAATATGATCCAAATAGATCAGCAAACATAGCTCTTATTAACTATAAAGATGGAGAAAAAAGATATATTATTGCTCCAAAAGATTTAAAAGTTGACGATATAATTGAAAGTGGAGAAAAAGCAGATATTAAAATTGGTAATGCTCTTCCACTTCAAAATATACCGGTTGGTACTTTTGTACATTGCGTAGAATTACATCCTGGTAAAGGAGCTGAAATTTGTCGTAGTGCTGGAGCTTCTGCTCAAATTCTAGGTAGAGAAGATAAATATGTTATCTTAAGACTTCAATCTAGAGAAACAAGAAAAGTACTTGGCTCGTGCAAAGCAACAATTGGTGTTGTTGGAAATGAAGATTACAGGTTAATTAATTTAGGAAAAGCTGGAAGAAAAAGACATTTAGGTATAAGACCTACAACTAGAGGTTCTGCAATGAACCCTAATGATCACCCTCATGGTGGTGGAGAAGGAAAATCTCCAATTGGTAGAAAGAGTCCTATGACACCTTGGGGTAAACCTGCTCTTGGAGTTAAGACTCGTAAACCTAAAAAAGCTTCAAGTAAGCTTATAATGAGTAGAAAGTCTAAATAGGAGGACAAGATGGCAAGAAGTTTAAAAAAAGGAGCTTACGTTGCAGAAAGCTTACTTAAAAAAATAAACAAAATGAATCAAGATAATAAAAAGACAGTTATTAAAACTTGGTCAAGAAGAAGTACTATTTATCCAGAATTTGTAGGACATACAATTGCTGTGCATAACGGTAAAGATTTTATACCTGTTTATATAACTGAAGAAATGGTTGGTCATAAGTTAGGGGAGTTTTCACAAACTCGTAAATTTACTGGCCACGGCGGAAATAAATAGGAGGATAAATGGAAACTTACGCAATACATAAAACAGCAATGATTAAACCAAGGTTAGCAAGAATGACTATGGATTTAATTAGAGGCAAAAAAGTTGATGTAGCTCGTGGTATTTTAGATAATACAAATACTAAAGCAAGCTCTTTGATTTTAAAAGTACTTAATTCAGCTGTTGCTAATGCTGTTAATAATAATGGTGCAAAAGAAGAAGATTTAGTAATTAGTAAATGCTTTATTAATCCGGGTCCTATTTATAAAAGAATTCGTTTTGCTTCTCGTGGAAATGTAGATAGACACGATAAAAGAACAAGTCATATCGTAGTATATGTAACTGATAACAAGGAGGTAGAAGAGTAATATGGGACAAAAAGTAAATCCAATTGGATATCGTTTAGGAATTAATAAAGATTGGGATTCAAAATGGTATGCAGAAAAAGATTATTCTGATAAATTACATAAAGATATTAAGATTAGAGAATATATTGCAAAAAATTTAAAAGATGCAGCAATATCTAGAGTAACTATTGAAAGAAAAAAAGGAAGCTGCATGATAACTATTAATACTGCTAAGCCTGGTGTAATACTTGGTAGAGGTGGAGAAGACATTGAAAAACTTAGAAAAATTATTTCTAAACTAGTAGATGAAAAAATATATATTAATATAGTTGAAGAAAAAAAGCCTGATTTAAATGCCCAACTTGTTGCAAATAATATTGCTCAGCAACTTGAAGCAAGAGCACCATTTAGAAGTGTTCAAAAAAGAGCAATTAGAAATACAATGAAAGCTGGAGCAAAAGGTATTAGAACATCTTTATCTGGAAGACTTGCTGGGGCAGAAATGGCTAGAACAGAAGGATATACAGAAGGAACAGTACCTCTACATACACTAAGAGCAGACATAGATTATGCTACAAGTGAAGCAAATACTACATATGGAAAAATTGGTGTTAAGGTATGGATTTATAAAGATGAAATACTACCTGCTAAGAAAAAATTTAAAAAGGGGGTAGAAAAAAATGCTGATGCCAAAGAGAACTAAGCATAGAAAAAGTCATAGACTTAGTTATGAAGGATTATCAAAAGGAAATTTAATTCTAACTCAAGGAGAGTATGGACTTGCAGCTACAGAAGGTGGCTGGATTTCTGCTCGTCAAATAGAAGCTGCTCGTATTGCAATGACTCGTTATATGAAAAGAGGAGGAAAAGTATATATTAATATTTTCCCTCATATGCCTAGAACTAAAAAACCTTTAGAAACAAGACAAGGTAAAGGAAAAGGTGGCGTAGAAGAGTGGGTAGCAGTTGTTAAAAAAGGAAAAATCATGTTTGAAGTTGGTGATATTGATGAAGCAACAGCTCGTGAGGCTTTAAGACTTGCTAGTCATAAATTATCAGTTAAAACAAGATTAGTGATAAAGGAGAGTGAAAGTCTTGGAAATTAATGAACTAAGAAAATTATCTACAGAAGATCTTAAGAAAAGATTGATAGAAAAAAAAGAAGAATTATTTTCTAAGAAAATGCAAGCTTCTTCTGGAACACTTGAAAAACCAGTGCAATTAAGACAACTTCGTAGAGAAATTGCAAGAATTAAAACAATATTAAATGAAGTAAAAATGGAAGGTGAGAAATAATGAAACAAGTTAGTAAACATGAATTAATAGGTAAAGTTGTTAGTGATAAAAGTGATAAAACTATTACTGTTTTAGTTGAAACTCACAAAAAACATCCATTATACGGAAAAAGAGTTAAATATTCTAAAAAATATGCTGCTCATGATGAAAAAAATGCAGCAAAGATTGGAGATACAGTTAAAATTAAAATGACAAAACCTATTTCAAAATCTAAAAATTATGAATTAGTTAGTGTTGTTGAAAAAGCTGTAATCTTATAGGAGGTATACTATGTTAATGCAAGAATCAAGACTTAAAGTGGCAGACAATAGTGGAGCTCGTGAAATACTTGTTATAAGAGTATTGGGTGGAAGTAAAGTAAAATCAGCCAATATTGGTGATGTAGTTGTTGGAACAGTTAAAAAAGCAATTCCTAATAGTCCAGTAAAAGCGGGAAGAATTGTAAAGGCTGTTGTTGTAAGAACAGTTGAAGGTGTTAGAAGAAAAGATGGAAGTTATATCAAATTTTCTGATAATGCATGTGTTCTTATTAGAGAAGATAAAACACCAGTTGGTACTAGAATATTAGGACCAGTTGCTAGAGAATTAAGAGAAAAAAATTATAATAAAATTATCTCTCTAGCTCCTGAAGTGTTATAGGAGGAATTATGAAAGTTAAAGTTGGAGACAATGTTAAAATAATTTCCGGAAAAGACAAAGGTAAAGAAGGAAAAGTTATTAAGACTTTAAAGAAAGAAAATCGTGTAGTTGTTGAAGGACTTAATATTATTAAGAGACATTCTAAACCAAGAACAAATGAAGATAAAGGTGGAATCATTGATATTGAAGCACCTTTACATGTTTCTAATGTTAAAGTATTAACAGATGGTAAGAAGACTGCAAAAGTAAAAGAAACTCCTAAAAAAGTAGAAAAAGAAATGACTTCTAAAAAAAGCGTAGAAAAGAAAACTACAAAGAAAGAAGTAAAGTAGGTGAATTATGAGTAACTTTAAAGAATTATATAATAAAGAAATAGTAAAAGCACTAATGAAAGAATACGGATATAAGAGCGTTATGGAAGTTCCTAGAATGGAAAAAATAGTTCTTAATATGGGTGTTGGTGAAGGTGCATATGATTCTAAGTTTTTAGATGCTGCAATTAAAGATCTTACTGTAATATCTGGTCAAAAGCCGGTTGTTACAAAGGCTAAAAAATCAATTGCTGGATTTAAATTAAGAGAAGGTCAAGCAATCGGTGCTAAAGTTACCCTAAGGGGAGAAAATATGTACAACTTTTTGGAAAAACTTATCAAAGTAGGCTTACCTCGTGTAAGAGACTTTAGAGGAGTATCTACAAAGAGTTTTGATGGAAATGGTAATTATACTTTAGGAGTTAAAGAACAATTAATGTTTCCAGAAATAGTATATGATGATGTGTTAAAAATAAGAGGATTAGATATAATCTTCGTTACAACTGCTAAATCAGATGATGAAGCAAGAAGTTTACTAAAAGCATTTGGAATGCCTTTTAGAGGATAGGAGAAAGAAATATGGCTAAAAAAAGTATGGTTGTAAAAAGCAATCGTAAACCTAAATTTAAGGTTAGAGCTTACACTAGGTGTAAAAGATGTGGAAGACCACATGGAGTTTTAAGAAAATATGGAATATGCCGTATTTGCTTTAGAGAACTAGCCAATGAAGGTAAAATTCCTGGTGTTAAAAAGTCAAGTTGGTAGAAAGGAGAATATAAATGTTTGTACAAGATAAAGTAGCTGATATGCTAACAAAGATTAGAAATGCAAATCAAATGAGGTATGAAACTGTTGAAGTTGAAGGTACTAAAATGACACTTGGCATTGCTAATATACTTAAAGAAGAAGGATATATTAATGATTTTAAATATGTAAATAATCCTACAGGAGATAAATTAAATCTTACTTTAAAGTATGGACCAAAGAAAGAAAGAGTTATAGTTGGTCTTAAAAGAATCAGTAAATCTGGTTTAAGAGTATATGCAAATTCTTCAGAACTACCAAGAGTACTTAATGGTTTAGGAATTGCAATAATCTCTACTTCAAAAGGTCTTATGACTGATAAGAAAGCTAGAGAACAAGGGATTGGAGGCGAAGTACTTGCCTATGTTTGGTAAGGTGTTATGAGTAGAATTGGAAATAGAAAACTTACAATCCCAGAAAATGTTGAAGTAAATGTAACTGGGAATAATATTACAGTTAAAAGTTCAAAAGGAGAACTTAGTCTTAATTTTAGTGATTTAGTTAAAGTTGAAGTAAAAGATAAAGTGATATCTGTTATAAAAAAACAAGAAACTACTGAAGCTAATATTATGGCAGGAACAACAAACTCACATATTTATAATATGCTTGAAGGAGTTAGTAAAGGTTTTACTAAAGAACTTGAGGCAGTGGGTGTTGGATATCGTTTTGCCCTTCAAGGTAATAAATTAGTAGTATCAGCTGGATATTCAAATAATATTAATGTTGAAATTCCTTCTGATATTAAAATAACAAGTCCATCAAATACGGAAATAGTTATTAGTGGTATTGATAAACAAAAAGTTTCTGAATTTGCGGCTAATGTTCGTAAAATAAGAAAACCAGAACCATATAAAGGTAAAGGAATTCGTTATAAAGGTGAACACGTTCGTCGTAAAGAAGGAAAGAAAGCGGCTAAGTAAAGGAGTTTAATATGATAAATAAAAATGTTAAAAGAGAAGCAAGAATTAGAAGACACGAAAGAGTTAGAAAATCTGTTTCTGGTACTAAAGAAATTCCAAGATTAAATGTTTTTAGATCAAACAAAGCGATTTATGCTCAAGTAATTGATGATGTTGCTAAAATAACTCTTGCAAGCTCATCTTCACTTGAACTAAAAATTAAAAATGGTGGATCTACTGAAGCTGCTATAGCAGTAGGTAAAGATATTGCTGATAAATGTAAAAAGGCAAAAATTAAAAAAGTTGTTTTTGACCGTGGTGGATACTTATATCACGGCAGAGTTGCTGCTCTTGCTAATGCTGCAAGAGAAGAAGGCCTAGAGATATAGGAGGAATTATGGTAAAAGAAAATTTTGATAATAAAAAAAGTAATTTACTAGAAGAAAAAGTTATTAGCATCCAAAGAGTAACAAAAGTTACTAGAGGTGGAAGACATTTTCGTTTTAGTGCTACTGTTGCTGTTGGTAATCGTAAAGGTTTAGTTGGTATTGGTACAGGAAAAGCAAACGAAGTACCTGAAGCAATTAAGAAAGCTTTACAAGCAGCAAATAAAAATGTTGTTAAAGTAGCTTTAGTTGATAATAGAACAATCCCTCATGAAGCAGTAGGTAAAGTAGGACGTGCTGTTGTACTTGTTAAACCTGCTAAAGAAGGACGTGGAATTATTGCTGGTGGAGCTGCTCGTGCTGTTTTGGAATTGGCAGGTGTTAAAGATATTGTTGCTAAATCTTTAGGAAGTAATACTAAAGTAAACGTAGCAAATGCTACACTTGCTGCTCTTATTTCGCAAAGAACAAAAGAACATATTGCTGAACTTAGAGGCAAGAAAGTTGAGGAGTTGTAATATGAAATTAGAAAATCTACCAAAAACAGAAGAATTAAAAACAAAGAAAAGGGTTGGAAGAGGACCAGGCTCTGGAATGGGTAAAACATCTACCAGAGGACAAAAAGGTCAAAAGTCAAGAAGTGGTGTATCAATTAAACCTTGGTTCCAAGGTGGACAAGCTACTATTTATAGACAAATCCCTAAAAGAGGATTTAATAATAATCGTTTTACAACAAGATTTGCAATTATTAATTTAAGTGATTTAAATAATTTCTTTAATGATGGCGATGTTGTAGATGAAAAAGTTTTAAAAGAAAGAGGTATTATTAAAAAACGTCTTTCAGGTATTAAGATACTAGGTAATGGAGAGTTAACTAAGAAGTTAACTATTAAAGCAAATCGTTTTACTTCAGCTGCAGTATCTAAAATAGAAAATGCTGGTGGCAAAGCTGAGGTGATCTAATATGCTTAGTAGCATGGCTCAATTATTTAATAAAAATAATAAAGATTTAAGAAAAAAGATTTATTTTACAATTATGTGTTTAGGGATATTTTGTTTAGGTACTACTATAACAATTCCTTGGGCAACAAAACTAATTGATAATTTAGGTTTTTTAGAAATTTTTAACTTAATGAGTGGTGGAGGACTTCAAAACTTCTCAATTTTTGCACTAGGCGTATCACCTTATATTACGGCATCTATTATTACTGAAATTCTTCAGATGGATATTATTCCATATTTTAAAGAATTAAAAGATCAAGGTTATACAGGAAGACAAAAGATTAATTCAATTACTAGATATCTAGGAATTGTAATTGCATTTATTCAAGCATATGCATTAACAGCTTTTTATATGAAAGGACTTGATGCATATGGAATTTTAAAAACTACATTAGTAATGGTTGCTGGTACATCATTTTGTATGTGGATGGGTGATCAAATTACTAATAAAGGAATTGGTAATGGTCAATCGATGATAATACTTGCTGGTATACTTCAAAGTATGCCAAATATCTTTAAAGGTGCATTTGCAGCACTTGTTAGTTCGGCAAAATATTCTCAATCAACAGGAGTAATTCTATTTACTTTATTTTGTTTAATATATTTGGTAATTATAATTGGAATTGTATGGGTTCAACTTGCGGAAAGAAGAATACCTATTCAATATTCAAATAGAACAACATCTGCTTATGGAGCACAAACTAACTTTTTACCTTTAAAGATTAACTCAGCAAGTGTTATTCCAGTAATATTTGCATCAATATTTACAACCATTCCATCGACTATTGCTCAGCTTACTAAAAAGGAATCAGTAATTAATTTTGTAGAAAAGTATATATTTTATACATCAGATACTGGGTTTATATTATATTTAGTATTAATAGTGTTTTTCGCATATTTTTATACATTCTTAATGATGAATCCTACTGAAATGAGTAAAAATTTAAATGAGAATGGTGGTTATATTCCTGGCATTAGGCCTGGAAAAGATACAGCAGATTATATTAGTAAATCATTATCAAGACTAACTTTGGTTGGGGCATTGTTCCTAATCATACTTGCAGCTATGCCAATACTACTATCTAAGTATTCATCGCTTCCTGACAATGTTACTATTGGAGGAACTGGAATACTAATTGTAGTTGGTGTTGCAATTGAAACTTATAAGCAACTAGAAAGTGAGCTTGTAAGTAGAAGTTATGTATCTAAAAGAAAGAGGTTAAGATAATGGAAAATGTGGTATTTATTGCACCTCCTGCTGCAGGTAAAGGGACACATAGTAATAGTTTAAAAGAAAAATATGGCTACATTCATATTTCTACTGGTGATTTATTACGTAGTGAAATTTCAAAAGAAACAGAAATTGGTAAAGAAGTTAAAGCTGTAATGGATGCAGGTAATCTTGTTAGTGATGATATAATTATAAAATTACTAGAAGATAACTTAAAAAATATTATAGGAAAACCATTTGTACTTGATGGATTTCCAAGAACATTAAATCAAGCTCAAAAGCTTACAGAAATATTTAATAAAATGAATATTGGCTATGAAGTAATCTTTTTATCTATAGCACAGGAAGAAGCAATGAAAAGAACTTTAGGTAGAGTTGTTTGTAATTGTGGTAAAACATATAACATATATGAAGAGACTTTAAAACCTAAAGTTGAAGGAATATGTGATGTCTGTGGTAGTAAGCTTGTAAAAAGAGATGATGATAATGAAGAATCGTTTAAAATTAGATTTAATACATTTCTTAAAAACAATGAACCAATCCTTGATTATTATAAAGGGTTAAATAAACTTAATATAGTTAATGTTAATAGAGATAGGAAATTTGTTTTTGAGGATGTAGAAGAGGTTATTAATGATAACTATTAAAACTAATAGTGAAATTAATAAAATGAAAGAAGCTGGACATATTAATTATCTAGCCCACGAAGAAATTAAAAAAAATTTAAAAGTTGGTATAACAACTAATGAATTAAATGATATAGTTGATAGTTTTATAAGAAAACATGGAGGGATACCTTCAGAATTAAATTTTGAAGGTTATCCTAAAAGTGTTTGTATATCTATTAATGATGAAGTTGTCCATGGAATTCCATCTGATCGTGTTATCAAAGATGGTGATGTAGTTTCAATAGATTTAACAGTAAGATATGAAGGTTATGAAAGTGATAGTGCAAGAACTTATATTGTTGGAAATACTTCAAAAGAAGTTAGAAATCTGGTTGAAAATACTGAAAAAAGCTTATATGAGGGATTATCAAAAATTAAAGATGGTGCTCCTTTAGCAGAAGTTGGAAGAGCAATTGAAAACTATGCCCATGATCACGGACTATCTGTTGTAAGGGAACTTGTCGGACATGGAATCGGCAAAAAAATGCATGAGGCACCAGATGTACCAAATTATTACACAGAAACAAATGTTATTTTAAAAGAAGGAATGACAATTTGTGTAGAACCGATGCTTAATTTAGGAAGTAAAGAAATTTATATGGATGATGATGGCTGGACGATTAAAACTGCTGATGGAAAACAAAGTGCTCACTTTGAGCATACAATAGTAGTTACAAAAAATGGTTATGAAATATTAACGGGAGAGTGATTGAAAATATGACCAGTAAGAAGAAGAATGACAAAATTGAAGTAGAAGGTAAAGTTACAGAAGTTTTAAAAGGGAGTTTTTATCTTGTAGAGCTTCAAAACGGGCATACTGTACAAGCCCACGTTTCTGGTAAAATGCGTATGAATATGATACGTATCTTACCAGGCGATACTGTTACAGTACAAATTTCGCCCTACGATTTAACACGTGGGATTATAACATGGAATAAAAGATAGGAGATGTAAAGGATGAAAGTAAGACCATCTGTAAAAAAGATTTGCAAAAAATGCAAAATAATTAGAAGAAAAGGAAAAGTTATGGTTATTTGCAATAACCCTAAACATAAACAAGTTCAAGGATAGGAGATAATATGGCAAGAATAAAAAACATTGAATTACCAAACGAAAAACAAGCTTGGATTGGACTTACTGCTATATATGGTATTGGTAAGAGTTTAGGAAAAACTATTTGTAAGAATGCAAAAGTAGATCCTCAAAAGAAAATCAAAGATTTAACTGAAGATGAAATTAATGCTCTTCGTAAAGAAGTAGAAAGTCATACAACTGAAGGAGAATTAAGAAGAGATGTTCAAATGAACATTAAAAATAAAATGGAAATTAATTGCTACCAAGGAGTTAGACATAAAAAAGGGCTTCCAGTTAGAGGTCAAAGAACTAATAGAAATGCTCGTACTAGAAAAGGTAAAGGTAAAGTAGTAGCAAATAAGAAAAAGGTAGGAAAGTAGGTATTAAATAATGGCATATAATAGAAGAAAAAAGAAAAATAAAACTGTTGTAACTGAAGCAAATGCTCATATTCATGCTACATATAATAATACTATTGTAACAATTTCAGACCGCGAAGGAAATGCTATTAGTTGGTCATCTGCAGGTAGAATTGGTTATAAAGGAAGTAAAAAGAAAACTCCTTTTGCTGCTGGTGTAACTGCTGAAAATGCTGCTATTGCTGCAAAAGAACAAGGCGTTGTAAAAGTAGATGTTTATGTAAAAGGTTTAGGACCAGGCAGAGAAAATGCTATAAGAAGTATTCAAGCTGCTGGACTTGAAATTATGAGTATTACGGATCAAACTCCAGTACCGCATAATGGATGTCGTCCACCAAAAAGACCAAGAAATTAATTTTAGGGAGGGAAATTATGATAAAATTTGAAAAACCAGAATACAAAATAACTGAAAAAATGGAAAGTAACAACTATGGTAAATTTGAACTAGAACCACTTGAAAGAGGTTTTGGTATGACAATAGGTAATGCTTTAAGAAGAGTATTATTATCTAGCTTACCAGGAAGTAGTGTTGTATCAGTAAGCATTGATGGGGTTATGCATGAATTCCAAAAGATTGATGGAATAGTAGAAGATGTAACAACAATTATTTTAAATATTAAAAAGTTAGTTGTTAAAAACCATTTTGATGGATCTAAAACTTTAAAACTTTATGCTGATAAAGAAGGAGAAGTAACAGCAGCAATGATTGATAAAGATGCTGATGTTGAAGTAATAAATCCAGAATTAGTTATTTGTAACCTTGTTAAAGGTGGAAAAATTGATATGGAAATTGTTATTGATAACGGAAGAGGTTATGTTGAGGCAAAAGTTAATAAAGAAAGACTTGCTGAAAATAAATTAGGCGTTATCCCTGTTGATTCAAATTTCTCACCAATTGAAAATGTTAAATACGAAGTACTTGATACTCGTGTTGGTCAAAATGAAGATTATGATAAATTAGTATTAGAAGTTACTACTGATGGTAGTATGACTCCAGAAGAAGCAATTGCTCTTGGATCTAAAATATTAGTTGAACATTTTGAATTATTGTGTGATTTAAACTCAATAGCAAATGTAACAGGTATTATGGAAGAAAAGAAAGTTGATACTATGGCTAAAACTTTAGAAACACCAATTGAAGAAGTAGAATTTTCTGTAAGAGCTTATAATTGTTTAAAAAGAGCAAATATTCATACTCTTCAAGATCTAGTAAATAAAAAAGAAGCAGAAGTTACTAAGATTAGAAATTTAGGAAAGAAGTCTTTAAAAGAAGTACTTGATAAAGTAGCTGATTTAGGACTAGAGTTTAAGGAGTAAAATATGGCATATGGTAAATTAGGAAGAGACACTCAAGTAAGAAGAAGTATTTTATCAGGATTAACTAAAGATGTAATAAATCATGAGAGTATTATAACAACTGAGGCTAGAGCTAAAGAAGTTAGAAAATTTGTTGATAAAATGATAACTTATGGTAAAGAAGGATCTTTAGTATCAAGAAGAAAAGTACTTGCTTTCTTAAACAATGATAATAATACAACTAAAAAAGTATTTGACAATTTAGCTAAAAGATATGAAAATCGTGATGGAGGTTATACAAGAATTATAAAAATAACTGAACGTCGCGGTGATGATGCACTTCAAGTTAAGATTGAATTAGTATAGATTTTATCTATACTTTTTTTTATCTAAATCTTGATAATAAAGTTCAAATAATTATAATTATGTGTTAGAATATTAAGTAGACATTAAGGAGTGAACTATATGGCTAAAGTTATTTCATTGGTTAATCAAAAAGGCGGAGTTGGTAAGACAACTTCAAGTATAAATTTAGCAGCAGCTCTAGGACAATTAGGTAAGAAAACTTTGCTTATAGATATGGATCCTCAGAGTAATGCAACAACTGGAGTTGGATTTAATTCAAGTGATTTTGATTGTGATATATATGAAGTAATAACAGGTAAATGTGAAATAGAAAAAGCTGTTTATGTAACAAAGTTTAAAAATTTAAGTGTGATCCCATCAACACTTAATTTAGCAGGAATAGATTTAGAATTTGTAAAGAGAATGTACTCTGATAAAGATTTTCAAAGAAATAATCAATTAAGAGATGTTTTACAAAAAATAAAAGACAATTATGATTATATTATTATTGATTGTCAACCATCACTTGGGCTATGTACTATGAATGCACTAGTAGCAAGTGATTCGGTTATTATTCCTGTTCAATGTGAATTTTATGCACTTGAAGGAATTACACAACTTTTAAATTCTATCATAATGGTACAAAACAGTATGAACCCAGATCTTCGTATTGAAGGAGTTCTTCTTACAATGCTTGATGGAAGAACAAATATTGGTCTTGAAGTAATCGAAGAAATTAGAAAGTATTTTAAAGATAAAGTATTTAATACAATAATACCAAGATTAGTTAGATTAGTTGAAGCTCCATCTCACGGTAAACCGATAAATGAATATGATCCAGAGTCTCGTGGGGCTGAGGCATATCATAATTTAGCAAGGGAAGTGATTGAAAGAAATGGAAACTAAG
>CAYFSK010000001.1:0-55050 GCA_964345805.1 uncultured Mycoplasma sp. | reverse complement strand
AATCATCATTTTGCTCGCCAGGGTGGCAAATTTTTTTTTTTTTTTTAAAAAAGCTTTAGGGAAGGGTTTGGAAGAATTATTTTCTAACGCATCTTTTTCATTTGATAATTTTGAAACTGAGATTGTCAATGAAGAAAAAGGTAATGCAATAGAAATAAATTTAAATGAAATTCGTTCTAATCCATATCAACCAAGAAAAACGTTTAATGATGAGTCATTAAATGAACTTGCTGATTCTATTAAGGTATATGGGGTAATAGAACCAATAATTGTTAAAAAAAGTATTAATGGTTATGAAATAATTGCTGGTGAAAGAAGAGTTAGAGCAGCTAAAATAGCTGGGCTTGATAAAATATCAGCAATTGTTAAAGATTTTACTGATCAAGAAATGATGGAAATAGCATTACTGGAAAATATTCAAAGAGAAGATTTAAATCCTATAGATATAGCAGTATCTCTTGATAAGATAATTTCACTTCATAATTATACCCAAGAGGAAGTATCTCAAAGACTTGGTAAAAGTAGAAGTTATATAACAAATTTACTTGGTTTATTAAAGTTACCAGAAGTTGTTAAAGATAAAGTAAAAGATGGAAAAATCTCAATGAGTCATGCAAGAAGTCTAAGTAAACTTGATGATGAAGAAAAGATAATTAATCTTGCTAGTAGAATTGAAAAAGAAGGACTTAATGTAAGAGATATTGAAAAAATATTATCTGGAAAGCAAACAGAAAAGAAAAGTAAAGAAAAAACTTCTTATAATTATCAAATATATGAAGATGCTTTTAGTGATACCATAGGTAATAAAGTAAAAATAAATGATAAAAAAATAGAAATATTTTATGATTCTCTTACTGATTTAAATAGGATTCTTGAAATTTTAAATATTGAAATAAAGGATTAAAATGAAAATAGAGTATAGCCTTAATGATGAAGTAATAATGAAAAAAGATCATGCATGTAAAACTAACTTATGGATTATTACTAGAGTAGGTGCAGATATTAAAATTAAATGTAAAAATTGTGGAAGAGAAATAATGATGGATAGATTAGAATTTCACAAGAAATTAAAAAAGGTGATTAATAATGGCAAAGAGAAAGAAAATTAGAAAAAAAGTATCTTTCCATCCTGTTGTTGTATTTATAATCATAGCAGCGATTATTGTGTTTTTAAGTTCAATACTAAAATTACTTGATTTTTCTGCTACATACAATGTTTTAGTAAGTGGTTCTAAAGATTTTATTTCAAAAACAGAATCAGTAACATCACTTTTAAATTTAAGAGGTATTAAATATATCTTCTCTAATACAGTATCAAATTTTGCTAATTACGTAGTTTTATCTAATTTACTAATAGTATTACTTGGAATAGGGGTAATGGAATATAGTGGTTTTTTAAGAACAGCAATTGGTGTTTTAACCAAGCGAGCTAGTAAATTTGCAATAACATTTACAATTGTTTTTGTTGGTGTTAATGCAAGTATAATGGATTCACTACCGTTTTTAGCATTTATACCTCTTGCTGCGTTAATTTATAAGTATGGTAAGAGAAACCCTAACTTAGGAGTAATAGCTTCTTTTGCCTCTTTAACATGTGGATATGGGCTTTCTTCTGTATTTACTAGTATTGACTCAACATTAACAAAATTATCTATTGCGGCAGCTGGAATACTTGATTCAGCTTATGTTATTAAAAGTACATCATTAATACTAATTATGATTATTGCTATTATTTTAGTATCACTTGCAATAACATTTATTACAGAAAACTACATTGCTCCAAAATTACCTAAATATGAATTTGATGAAAATGAAGTTTTTGATGATAATATTTTAGATAAATTAGAATTAAGAGGACTTGTTCTTGCTGGACTAGGTAGTGCTATTTATTTAATATTATTTATTTATAATATTATTCCTGGTCTTCCACTTTCAGGTAATTTTTTAAATTATTCTCAAACATTTTATATTGATAAACTATTTGGTGAAGGATCGTTTTTTGCAGATGGTTTTGTATTTATTATAACGATGCTTTTTATTATATGGGGCTTATTATATGGAATTGGTGCTAAAACAATTAATAATGATAAAGAATTCGTTGATAGTCTTGGTTATAGTTTAAATGGTATAGGAAAAACAGTTGTATATATTTTTGTTGGATCTGTTATCATTAGTATTCTTAAACAAACAAATATAGGTAATGTAATTGTTGCAGGTTTTACCACTTTAATCGTAAATTCAAAATTTAGTGGTC
Organism: uncultured Mycoplasma sp.; assembly: GCA_964345805.1. Lineage (GTDB taxonomy): Bacteria > Bacillota_I > Bacilli_A > RF39 > UBA660 > UBA6448. Next base: position 52,796 of record CAYFSK010000001.1, on the reverse strand, counting down.
TTGCTTTATGTATTTTACTATTTGTACTAACTGCACTTGCAACTTTTTTAGTTCCAAATTCAGTTACTAAATGGACTATTATGTCATCTGGAGTTATTCCAACTTTTTTAAACGCAGGTCTTTCTGTTGAATTTGCTCAAGTAATATTTAGATTTGGTGAAACTTCAGTATTAGGACTTACTCCATTTTTTGCTTATTTTATTGTTTATCTTGCCTTTTTAGAAAAGTATAAACAAGATGATAACAATTTAAGTTTACTTAAATCACTTAAATATCAAGCACCATATAGTTTTGCAACAACAGGGATATTATTATTATTAATTATTATTTGGTACTTAGTGTCAATACCTCTTGGAATTGGTGGTTATGTATCAATTTAGAAAGGAAACAATATGTCACTTAAAGCTGGAATTGTTGGCTTGCCAAATGTAGGTAAATCAACATTATTTAATGCTATTACAAAGAAAAGTGTAATTGCTGCAAACTATCCGTTTGCAACAATAGAGCCAAATGTAGGAATTGTAATAGTACCTGATGAAAGATTAGATTTTTTAAATGAAATGTATGAGCCTAAAAGTCTTGTTCCAACAACTTATGAATTTATTGATATTGCAGGACTAGTTAAGGGTGCATCAAAAGGAGAAGGGCTTGGTAATAAGTTTCTTTCTCATGTAAGAGAAGTAGATGCTATTGTTGAGGTTGTAAGATGTTTTGATAACCCTGAAATAACTCATGTATCAGGAAATACTGATCCAATAAGAGATATTGAAATTATTAATATTGAACTTGCTTTATCTGATTTAGAAATAGTACAAACAAGACTTGAAAAAATTGAAAAGAAAGCTGAAGCAACTAAAGATAAAGAAATGCTTTTTGAAGTAAAGTTATTAAAAGAGCTCGAGGATATGCTATTAAATAATAAAGCTGTTAGAAGTAAACAATTTAATCCAGATGAAGAAAAGATTATTAAAAACTTTAATTTAATCACGGCAAAACCTATTATATATGCAGCTAATGTTGATGAAGATACAATAGCAGTAGGAGATAATAAATATACCCTTTTAGTAAAAGAACATGCTGAAAAAGAAAAAAATAGTGTTGTTGTAATGTGTGCTAAAATGGAAGAAGATTTATCTTCATTTGATGAAGCAGAAAAAATAGAATATTTAAAAAGTGTTGGTGTAAATAATTCTGGCCTTGATAAATTAATATATGCAACTTATGATTTACTTGGTCTTGCAACCTTTTTTACAAGCGGTAAAGATGAGGTAAGAGCGTGGACTTTTACTAAGGGAATGAAAGCACCAAAGTGTGCAGGAATTATTCATTCTGATTTTGAAAAGGGTTTTATTAAAGCAGAAGTTACTTCTTTTGAAGATTTAAAAAAGTATGGATCTGAGGCAAAAGTTAAAGAAGCAGGAAGACTTCGCCTTGAAGGAAAAGAATACCAGATGCAAGATGGTGACATCTGTTATTTTAGGTTTAATGTTTAATATGGATAATAAAGTATATATATTTAAAAGTAATGATTATAATGAAGAAGGAAAATTAGCAATAAAAAAGGTTGTTAATTCTTTTCCATTTTTAAAAAATATTAAAAATAAAAAGGTTATTATTAAAGCTAATTTAGTTTCAGCTATGAATCCTGATAAAAGCGCTACAACCCACTTTCTATTAATTAAATATTTAGTAGATTATTTAAAAGAAAGAAAATGTAAGGTAATTATTGGTGATAGCCCAGGTGGATTATATACTAAAGCTTTTCTAAATCATGTATATAAAGAAACAAAAATGAAAGAGACTGGCGCGGACTTAAACGATAACTTTGAAATAGAAAAAGGTGTGTTTGATGAAGCAAAAGCATTAAAGACATTTGAGTATACTAAATATTTAGATGAAGCGGATTTTATAATAAATTTTTGTAAGTTAAAAACTCACGGGATGATGGGATTAAGCTGTAGTGTAAAAAATATGTTTGGAGCTATTCCTGGAACTGTAAAACCAGAATATCATTATCGCTTTCCTGACATTAGAGATTTTGCTAATATGTTAATTGATATTAATGAGTACTTTAAACCATCTTTAAATATTGTTGATGCTGTTATTGGTATGGAAGGAAATGGCCCAACAATGGGTAAGCCAAAAAAGATAGGTCTTGTTTTAGCATCAACTAATCCTTATGCACTTGACTATATATCATCTAAAGTTATTGGAGCAGACTATCAAACTATTGAAACAATTGTCCAAAGCATAGAAAGAAAATTATTTAATAAAGATGATATAATATTAAATGATGATATCGAAAAATATGTTATTAAAGATTTTGATTTGATTAAGAAGTCAAAATCATTAAATTTTTATGATGAAAATAAAAAAATTATAAGTATGATTCGAAGTGCTGCTGGAGAAAAATTATTTGCTAACAAACCACATTTAGTAACAAAAAAGTGTATAGGATGTAGAAAATGTGATGAAATTTGTCCTGCTAAAGCAATAAAGATGGTTAATAACAAGCCGGTAATTGATAGATTAAAATGTATTAAATGTTATTGCTGTCAAGAATTTTGTCCAAAAGGAGCTATGATAGTTAAGACATCACTCTTATTAAGAATTATTCATAAATTTAAAAAATAAGGAATGATAATATGACATTTACTACTTCTTTAAAAGAGGAAATAAGCAAAAAAGACTTTAATATTCTTGAAGTTCATCATGAACTTGAAGGTTTTTTAAGATGTAGTAATATTATTAATAATAATAAATCAATTGTAGTAGAAAATGCATCGGTTGCAAGAAAAATATATACAAATATAAAATATATATTTGATATTAAACCTGGTATTACAATTAGAATACAAAAAAGATTTAGAGTAAAACAAATATATATTTTAAATTTAAAAGAAATCTTTAATGAAATGACTAGTTATTTTAATTTAGATAAACCTCCTAAAAATCTTGATGTAAGCGAAGAAAAAGTTGCTTTTTTACAAGGTGCTTTTCTTGCAATAGGAAATATTTCTAATCCTCAAACGAGTGGTTATCATTTAGAATATATTTGTAATAATGAAAAAATAGCTAAATATATAAAGTTATTACTTCAAAGTTTTAATTTTAATGCAAAAATAGTAAAAAGAAGATATAAACATGTTGTATATTTAAAATCAGGTGATAATATAAGTGATTTATTAAAACTTTTTAAAGCAACATCATCAATGTTTTTCTTTGAAGATATAAGAATATATCGTGATCATAAAAATATGGTTAATCGAATTAATAATTGTGAAATATCTAATCAAACAAAGAGCATTGAAACTGGTATTAAACAAATAAAAACCATTAACTATCTTGAGGAAAATAGTTTAATAGATTTACTTGATGAAAAAACAAAAGTTGTTATTGAAGCAAGAAAAAAATATCCTGAAGCATCTTTAACGGAACTTGCTCAAATTATATCTATGGAATATAATTATAATATTGGTAAATCTGGAGTTAACCATCATTTTATTAAAATAAATAATATGGTTAAAAGACATAAAAGTAATAATAAAGGAGAAGAAAAATGAGAATTAAGCTAGTATTAAGTTATGATGGTTCTAAATTTAATGGTTTTCAAAGACAAAAAGATGGTAGTGGTATTCAAAATTATTTAGAAAAAGCTTTATCTAAAGTATATAATCATTCAATTATTGTAAAGGGATCAGGAAGAACTGATGCTGGAGTTCATGCTAATAATCAAGTAGTTCATTTTGATGAAGATGAAATTAAAAAAGATTTAGTAAAAAGTTTAAATCAAATTTTAAAACCTAATATTACTGTAAAAAAAATAGTTAAAGTTAAAGATGATTTTCATGCAAGAAGTTCAGTTAAGAAAAAAGAATATGTATATAAAATAAATATAGGGCCATATAAGACATCATTATATAATTATTATTTACAAACTAAAAATATTCTTGATATATCTTTAATGAGGGATGCAGCAAAGTTTTTAGTTGGTAGTCATGACTTTAAAAATTTTGTTTCAGGAGAAAAAGATAATACTAAAGCCATAATATATTCAATAAATATTAATAAATTATTTAATACTCTTGAAATAAGGGTTATAGGAAGTCATTTTTATAAATATATGGTAAGAAATATAGTAGGAGCCTTACTTGAAGTAGGGATGTGTAAAATAAGTTTTTTAGATATTGATGATATGGTAAACAAACCAGATAAGAAAAAAAGTTTACCTACTGCTCCACCACAAGGTTTATACCTAAATAAAATATGGTATTAATTGTTAACATAAATACAGGTAAAACAAGTGATTTTATTTGACTTTTAAGCCATAATAACATATAATTTTAAATGGTACATTTTAATTATTATGTTATTTTTTCGTGGGAAGTTAAAATAGCGTAATAATGAAAGGGAATTAATATGAAATCATTTATGCAAACAAAAGAAAATATTAATAGAAACTGGTATATTTTAGATGCTAGTGAAGATTTCTTAGGAAGAGTTGCTACAAAAGCAGCTACTGTTTTAAAAGGAAAACATAAACCAACTTATACTCCACATGTGGATTGTGGTGATTATGTTATCATTATTAACGCATCTAAAGCTAAACTAAGTGGTAACAAACTTGAAAATAAGAAATATTATAACCATTCTGGCTATCCAGGTGGACTTAGAGAAAGAAATGCTAAGACTATGCTTAATGAATATCCTGAAGAAATGGTTGAAAGAGCAGTTAAAGGAATGCTTCCAAAAAATAGTTTAGGAAGAGCTATGGCTAGGAAGTTATTTGTTTATAAAGATGAAAATCATAAACATGAAGCTCAAAAACCAGTAAAGATGGAAATAAAGTAGGAGGAAATTATGGCTAAAAAACAAACTTGGTATGCAACAGGTAGAAGAAAACAAAGTATTGCAAAAGTTACTTTAACAGGAGGAACAGGTAATATTACAGTTAATGGTAAAGATGTTAATGAATACATGCCTCATCAAACACTTGTTATGGATTTAACTCAACCACTTGTTCTTACTGATAATCTTAATAGATTTGATGTAGATGTAGATGTTACTGGTGGTGGTTTTGCAGGTCAAACTGGAGCAATTCGTTTAGGTATAACAAGAGCACTACTTGAATTTGATAAAAATACTGATCAAACTAGAGAAAATAGTTATCGTAAAATATTAAAAAATGCAGGATTTATTACAAGAGACGCTCGAGTTAAAGAAAGAAAAAAATACGGACTTAAGAAAGCTCGTCGTGCTCCACAATTTAGTAAACGTTAATATTAATCTTTTAACTCATAAACAAAAGTTTATGAGTTTTTTTATTTAATTTTATAATATATCATGTTATAATTATATAGTGTATAAGGTGGAAAGTGTGAAAGAAAAAGTATTTAAAACAGTTGATGAACAAGTCGAAATTCTTAGAAACAAAGGCCTTATTATTAATGATGAGGATTTCACTAAAGAAATTCTTTTACGTGAAAATTACTTTTTTTTAACCGGATATAGATTTTTATTTATGCGTTCTATGGAAGACAGAAGATTTATCGATGGAGCCACTTTTGAAGAATTGTACTCAGTATTTATGTTTGATAGGCAACTTAGAAATATTCTATTTAAAAATATATTAGTATTTGAAAACAACTTAAAAAGTATTATGAGTTATATTGTTAGTAAGAATCATGGTTTTAAAGAGAAGAATTATTTAAATCCAAATAACTTTGTTAAAGATTCATCTCGAAATAGACAAATTAATGATTTAATACATAAAATGAAAAGACAGATTAGTATTAATGGAAAACAACATAGTGCAACAAGTCACTATATGGCAAATTATAGTTATATTCCCTTATGGGTTGTCGTTAAAGTTCTTTCTTTTGGTATAGTAGGAGAAGTATATACTATTTTGCAATATAATGATCAAAAAGAAATCGCTGATATATTTGGTATTGAAGTTGAAGCATTAATGGATTATTTACCAATACTTGCTAATTATAGAAATTTATGTGCTCATGAAGATATAGTTTATTTAAATAAAACGCAAGCATCTATTGGTGATACAATATATCATGTAATGCTTGATATTCCTAAGATGGATGGAGAATATATTTATGGAAAAAATGATTTATTTTCATTAATAATCATTCTAAAAAGAATACTTAAAAGACAAGATTTTACAATGTTTTTAAATGAACTTAATTATGAGCTTGATTTACTAAATGGTAGATTAAAAAGTATATCCATTGATAGAATATTAGATAAAATGGGGCTGCCTAAAAATTATAGAGAAATAGAGAGGATGAAATAGTTATGATGAATGATGTAAGACCAGTTAAGAAAAATAATAGTTTAGTAGTTGCTTTAGCAATAATATTTGCCTTTTTTGTAGGAGCTGCAAGTTTATATATTACAGTTAAAAAATATCCAAACTTTTTTAAAACAATTGAAAAAGAAGTACAAAAAAAAGTTACTGTAACTGATAGTGGTATTGCTGATGCAGTTGAAAAGGTATATGATTCAGTAGTAGTTGTTACTACATATAAGGGGGAAACTCCTTCTTCAGCAGGAACAGGGTTTGTTTATAAAAAACAAGGAAATGATGCCTATATATTAACTAATAACCATGTAATAAGTGGAGGAGATAGTGTTACTGTTACTTTTACAAATGGATCTTTAGTTAAAACAACAGTTGTTGGAAAAAATGAACTTTCTGATATTGCTGTATTAAAAGTAGATGCCAAATATATAATATCGGTTTCAGAACTTGGTTCAAGTGAGGATTTAAGAGTTGGAGATACTTCCTTTACAGTAGGAGCTCCAATTGATAGTGTATATTCTTGGACAGTAACAAGAGGAATTATATCTGGAAAAGATAGAATGGTTGAAGTAAAGATTTCTGAAAATTCAAGACACAGTGATTATGTTATGAAAGTATTACAAACAGATGCTGCAATTAATTCTGGTAATAGTGGAGGACCATTATGTAATTCTAATGGACAAGTTGTAGGTATTAACTCTTTAAAACTTGTTGATACATCTGTTGAAGGTATGGGATTTGCTATTCCAATTGAAATTGCTGTTATTCATGCTAATGCAATTCTTGAAGGAAAAGTTCCAACTCAGCCATACTTAGGTGTAGGAATGAGCAATGTTTCTGATTTAATATATTCACCTCAGTACTATAATGAATTTAGAAAAAATGGAATAACAAGAGGTGTAGTAGTAATATCTGTTGAAGATAATTCTCCTGCAAGTAAAGGTGGATTAATGCCTGGTGATGTAGTAATTAGAATAGATAATCATGATGTAACTAGTATTGCTTACTTAAGATATTATTTATATAGTTTTAAAGTTGGTGATATGATTAATTTAACCGTTGTTAGAAATGGTAAAACAAAAATATTAAAAGTAGTATTAACATCTAACCAATCCATTATATAAAAATTGTTTACAAGTAAATCTTGTAACTTTTTTTAATTATTGATAAAAACTAATAATTTAGATATATTATATGTAGGAGATATTTATATGGGAAGAGTTTATAATATGGTAAAAGAATTTAAAGATAAATATCCTTCAACAGTTGCATGGCGAATAAAAAAACATGCTGCAGTACTTGATGGATATATAGATGATAATGAAAAGCTTTTATTTGCTTTTTGTGGTCAAAATAATGATCACTGGTACGATCTTACCTCATCTTGCGTTATTGCTCTTACTAATCGTAGATTACTAATTGGTCAAAAAAGAGTTGTATGGGGAAGTTTTTATACCCAAATAACTCCAGATATGTATAATGATATGTTTGTTTATTCAGGATTATTTTGGGGTAAAATAAGTATTGATACAGTTAAAGAACAAGTTACGATAACAAATCTTTCTAAAGCATCTTTAGATGAAATAGAAACAGCAATTTCAAGTTTAATGATAAAAGAAAAAAGAAAATACCATCGTTAAAAATAAATAAATATTTTTATATTTGTGGTACAATTATTGAAGGGTGAGATAAAGTGATATTAAAAAAACCTTATGCTTTTTTAATCAAATATTTTAAATTAATCCATTTTATAATGCTATTATTAATTTCTTTTTGTGCTTTTAGAAGTATACTAATAATAAGGTTTTTTAATGAATATATAAATAATAATTATCAACTTGATAAAACATATGGTCTTTCTTCACAATATACACCATTTCTTTTATATTTATCATTAATAATAATTATTGCTTTTACAATCGTTTTAATTATCCTTCTTCGTCATAAAAAGAAACCAATTACTCTTTATATAGCAACTTTGTTATATTATTTTCTTTTCTTTTGTTTTTTATTTTATTTATCAGATGTTTTAGATAGTTTTAACTTTTCTTTAATATCATCAAGACTATCTAGAAATATTAGAGATATATCTATTATCTTTTCTATTCCTCAGCTCTTTTTTATAGTATATATTTTTATAAGAGCAGTAGGATTTGATTTTAAGAAATTTGATTTTGGTAGAGATATTGAAGAAGCAACTCGTGAAGATTCTGAAGAATTTGAATTATATATTAATTTAGATGGTAATAAAGCAAAAACGATATTTAATCGTTTTAAAAGAGAAATGGTTTATTATTTTAAAGAAAATGCTTTTATGTTATCTGTTCTTGGAGTAATAGTTTTTGCTGGAATATTAATATTTATATATAGTAATATTTATCGAAGAGAAGATTTAAAATATAAAGTTAATACTGAATTTGTTTTAGATAATCTAAATATGAAAGTATCTCATGCTGAGGTAACAAATTATAAAGCAGATGGAACAACTTTTGAAAATGATTATTATGTTGTAACAAATTTAAGTTTAAAAAATGATACATCAGATCCAATAAAAGTTGATTATAATTTATTTAAATTAAAAGTTGGTAATAAGTTAATATTACCTGATTTTAATATTAATAAACATTATTTAGATAATTGTTCTACTTATATTCCTGAAACAGTTGCTTCAAAAACAGAAAGAAATGTGTGTTTGATTTATCCAATTACTAAAAATATGCTGAATAGAAAAATGACAATTAGAATTAATCATGGGGTTTATCTTGATAAAGGAAAAGAATTTGCAAAACATATATATATTAATTTAGGAAGAACAAGACTTCAAGAATTACAAACAAAAGAATATAAATTAGGTGATGAAATTATTTTAAAAGATACATTACTTAACAATACTAAAATTAAAATAAATGATTATGAAATTACAAATAAATATATTTATGCTTACTCTAATTGTGATACATGTACAAGTGATAATGCAAGCGATAGTAAATACAAACAAATTTTTGAAAGTATATCTTATATAGGAAGAGATGCAACTGAAAAAAAGTTAATTGTGTTTCATATAGATTATACTTTAGATGATAAAGTAATAAATAAGAATACTTTTAAATATTTATCTGAGTTTATGAATATGTTTGCTTATACAGAATATAAAATTGGTGATAATAAAAATTATTCAAGAACACCAGGTTTATCTCCAAGAAATGTTAATAATTTAGGAGTTTTAACAATTCCTAACCAAATTGATGATGGAAGTAAAGTAAAATTAATATTTACTATAAGAAACATTAAATATGTTATAAGCCTACCTAAAAAGTAATATTTTGACTATTACTTTTTTAGTATGCATTAATTGACAAAGAAATGAAAGTGTTATAAAATAACAACTGTGAATGGAATCTTAGCCAAGTGGTAAGGCATGGGTCTGCAACACCCTGAGCACCGGTTCAAATCCGGTAGATTCCTCCATAAAAAAATACTTGCTTTTAAAGCAAGTTTTATTTTCTTAATCTTTGGTAACTTTTTTCGAGCCCTGGTAATAAAGAATCTATTATTTGATTATTAAGTAGTAAATCAACTCTGTTTTCGCATCTTGATTTAATCCATATTTCTTTTGAAGCCTCTAGTACTGTTTTTACATCATACTTATCTATTAATTCTGTAGATAGTGCAATTCCACGAAAACATGAAGTATACATTAAATCAAAAATTGAGTACATATTTTCTTTTGGATAATATTTTATAATACTTTCTTTAGCTTTCATATCCTTAATAAAAGCATATATAAATCCTTGTGTATAATCAGTTTTTGAAATGTTTTTTCCATTTAAAGCTTGGTTACAAATATCAGTATCTATTGCAAGAACATGTTTTTGTCTTAATAAAGAATATAATCTTTCTTGACCTTTATTATAGTTGTTTTTTTCTAAAAAATATACAAATAATATTTCGAATAATCCTCCAGGAAATTCAATGAAAAAATCAATTGTGTATAGAAATATTTTATTTACTAATTTGTTGCACTTGACTTTTTAATTTATAATTTTAATCGGATTTTGATGAATAAAAATGATAGACAAACAATAATTATTTTGCTATACTATAAAGCGAGTAAACAAATTACTCCTTGCTTGCATTAGATTGTAAGCCAAATAGACCATAAGGAGGTGTTAAAATGGATAATTATGAAATTATGTTTATAGTAACTAATAATATTGAAGATGCTGTTAATAAAAAAGAAGCTGAAGATCTTCAAAAGATTATTACTTCAGACAAAGGAAAGATTATCGAATTTAAAGAAATAGGAAAAAGAAAGCTTTCTTTTCCAATTAAAAAGGAAGTAACTGGTACATATTATTTATTAACTGTAGAAGCTAAACACAGTACTATTAAAGAATTTGATCGTAAGATTTCTATTAATGAAAATGTTTTAAGACATTTAATTATAAGAAAAGAAGGAGAATAATAATGAATAAGGTAATACTAATTGGAAGATTTACTAGGGATCCTGAATCAAGAATGGGAAATAGTTCTTTAGAAGTGTCACGTTTTTCACTTGCTTGTCAAAATGATTTTACTAATAAAAGTGGTGAAAGAGATGTTGAGTTTATAAATTGTGTTGCTTTTGGTAAAACAGCAGAAATAATTAATAAATATTGTACAAAAGGAAAAATGATTAGCGCAACAGGAAGAATCAAAAATAATAGTTATGAAGATAAAGATGGTAATAAAAGATATTCAACAGATATTGTAGTAGATGGCTTTGAATTCTTAAGTTCAAAAAATGAAAATTATGATACTGAATCTATGCCAAAAGAAGAAGCTTCTTTTGACAAAGATATTGAAGTAACTGACGTTACCGAAGATCCTTATAAAGATTTTGGTGAAGAAATAAATATTAGTAGCGAAGATTTACCTTTCTAATAATTTAAAGGAGGATTATAATGGCAGAATTTTATTATAAGAAAAAAAGAGTATGTCAAATGTGTGCTGGAAAATCAGTAAATTATAAAGATGTTATGATTATTAATAAATATATTAATGAAAAAGGAAAGATTTTACCTCGTCGTATGACAGGTGCTTGTGCTAAACATCAAAGACATATTGCACAGCAAATTAAATATGCAAGATTTATGGCTTTAATACCATATGTTAAGTAGTAATTAATCGATTAAATTAATCGATTTTTTATTTTATAGAGTTATTTATAAAATAAAATATCTATGTTATAATATGTTTAGTTTTGGAGGTTTTATGAAAGTTATTTTACTCAAGGACGTTAAGTCAAAGGGAAAAAAAGATGACATCATAGATGTACCAACAGGATATGCTCAAAATTATTTAATTAAAAATAAACTAGCAGTTCTTTATACTGAAGGAAGTAAAAAGATTTTAGAAAAAGAAATTGAAGCAAGAAAAGAAAAAGAAGATGCTTTAGTTAAAGAATTACAATTAATTAAAAATAAATTAAATAATAAAGAAATTAAATTTAAAGTAAAAACCGGAAAAGAAGATAAAGTTTTTGGAAGTATTTCATCAAAACAAATTGCTGATGAAATAAATGATAGATTTGATATAAAAATAGATAAGAAATGTATTAATATAAAAAATAATATTGATAGTTTAGGAACACATAATGTTGATATTAAACTACATAAAAAAGTTGAATTTAAAATTAAAGTTAATCTAATTAAATAGGAGGATTTATGGCAAAAGAAATGCCTCATAACACTGAAGCAGAAATGTCTGTGTTAGGTGTTGCCTTTATATCTAAAGAACAAGTAAATAAAATCTGTGAGTCTTTAAATGAAGATATGTTTTATGATGAAAGAAATAAGGCTATTTTTAGTGCTATTAAAATATTAAATGATAACCATAGCCCTCTTGATATTACAACTTTAAAAAATGAACTTGATAAAGTAAAAAAACTTACTTTAGTAGGGCTTGACTACATAACTGATGTAATAGATTCTGTTGTAACAAGTGCTAATATTGATCATTATATCCAAATTGTTAAAGATTATTATATAAGAAGAACTCTTATTACAACAGCAACTAATATTATTGAAAATTCATATAATGAAAATGATATGGAGGTTTTGCAAGATACTGCTGAGAAAAATATATTACTTGCAGTAAGAAATAGATCTGTTAAAGAGTTAATTCCTATAAGTGATGCTTTAAGAATTGCTCATGATAAACTCGAAGAACTTGCTAAAACAAAGAAATTAATTACTGGGCTTGAAACAGGTTTTTATGATTTTGATAGAATTACAACTGGCTTTCAAGGTGGTGAAATGATTATTATTGCTGCAAGGCCTGGTATGGGTAAAACAGCTCTTGCTTTAAATATGGCTACTTTTGCAGCAACAACTACTAAAAAAGCAGTAGCTATCTTCAACTTAGAAATGCCTGCTGAAATGCTTGTTAATAGAATGATATCTTCTCAAGGAAGAATTGATGCATATAAACTTGCAACTGGTAATATGAATGAAAAAGATTGGCAAAGATATAATGAAGCAACAAACGAACTTATTAAAACAAATATTCAAATAGATGCGGATGCTTCAGCTACTATGGCAGAAATTAGAGCTAAATGTCGTAGACTCGCAAGTTCTGAAGAAGGCCTTGCTCTTGTTGTTATTGACTATTTACAACTTATTAATCCAGGTGGAAAAAGATCAGAGTCAAGACAAGTTGAAGTATCAGAATTTTCAAGAGCAATTAAAACTATGGCTCTTGAATTAAATGTACCAGTAATTGCTTTATCACAATTATCTCGTAGTGTTGAAAAAAGAGAAAGTAATGTCCCAACTCTTGCGGATTTAAGAGATTCTGGTTCTTTAGAACAAGATGCTGATATAGTAGCATTTATAAATCGTAAAGACTATTACGATCCAGATAAGTCACAAAGAGAAAATATTGTACCAGCTGAACTTATAATTGCTAAACATCGTAAAGGTTCTTTAGGACTTGTTAACTTAATGTTTGAACTTAATTTAAGTAAATTTAGAAGCGTATCTAAACATGATGAGGAAAGTGAAAATGAAAACTAAGGAAAAAATATATACATTATTATTAACACTTCTTGCTATCTTTCTTGTATTGTCTAATTATTTTACTAATAAATATATCGCTAAAGCAGAAAATGTTTATGCTATATATTTAGATGGAACTATAATTGGTTATATTGCTGATGATAAAGAGCTTTATAATATAATAAATGAACGTCAAAAAGATATTATGAAAAAATATAAAGTAAAAAAAGTATATCCTCCGAATAATTTTAAAATAGTTAGAATGAACACTTATAATGCTGTATTATCTAATCCAGATGATATTTATGGAGAAATGACAGGCGAAAAAGGATTTGCTATTGAAGGTTATAAACTAATTATTAAATCTGAAGGCAAAGAAAAAGAGATATATTTTTTAGATAAAAATGTTTTGGATGATTCAATTAAAGAGTTTGTAAAAGCCTTTGTTACTGAAGAAGAATATAATAATTTTATGAATAATACTCAAAGACCAATAGAAACAACTGGAAAGATTATTGATTTAATGTATTTTGAAGAAACCTTATCTACTAAGAAATCATTAGTTAATTTATCAGAAAAAATATATACTGATAAAATAGATTTAACTCAGTATTTCTTATTTGGTGAAAATAGAACTATTAACACTTATACTGTTAAAGAGGGAGATACAATAAAAAGTATAAGTAATAATAATAAGCTTAATACTAAAGAATTTCTAATTGCTAACCCAAGATTTAAATCGGAAGATAGTCTTCTTGCCGTTGGTGATAAAGTAAATATTACTCTTATTAAGCCAGAAATAACATTTACTTATGAGGCAACAGAAGTAGCTGATACTGAAGTTAACTTTGAAAAGAAAACTATTTATGATAATACTAAGCCAAGTAATTATTCAGAAATCTCTGTTCCAGGAGTTAAAGGTATTACGAGAATTAGTCAACAATATATAGTTAAAAACGGGGTTATTCAATCTGGAGTTAAAGTTAATAATGCTGTACCTATAATAGCTAAAGTAGACCAAGTTACAATAAGAGGAAGAAATTATGTTCCTAATTATGGAAGATTTGGTATATATACTGATGATGGAACTGACTGGGCATGGCCAACAAATCCAAACTATGTTATTACATCAAGTTTTGATTGGCGATGGGGTGTTTACCATGAGGGTATTGATATTTCAGGAACAGGTTATGGTTCACCGATATATTCTGTTGCAGCAGGTGTAGTTAGAAATGCTGGATGGGGTGGTATGGTTGGATCTAGTGCTGGTTATAATGTTGTAATAGAGCATCCTAATGGTTACTGGTCTGTATATGCACACTTATCTAATGTTAGCGTTTCTCTTGGCCAAGAAGTTGGTAGAAAACAAATAGTAGGTGGTATGGGAGCAACAGGAAAAGTTACAGGATATCATCTTCATTTCTCAATATGTAATGGCGAACCTTATAATGGTGGTAAATTCTTTAATCCAATGTTATTATGGCAATAAAAAAATACTAGGAAACTAGTATTTTTTAAAACCTATAATATATAAATGGATTATAACTTCCTACAGTAATAAATATTATACATAAAATAAATAGTATTAACAAAATAATATCAGTTATGATGTTTTCTTTTGAAAGTAGATGTTTTATTAATTTTGTTGAACCAAGTATACCAATTATAAATGCAATAATATATCTACTTGAAAATATTCCTAAATAATAAAGCGATGATATATTACCAATTCCATAAAAGCCAAATAGAGCTTTAAGAGCAATTAATAACTGATTAAAGTTTGTTTGTCTAAATATTATCCAACCAATATTTATTATTAAAAGAGTGATTATTCGGTATATAAAATTATTTTTAAATTTTTCTTTTAACAAGAATTTTTCTATTAATAAAAATAATGCATAATAAAGTCCCCATAAAACAAAATTCCAACATGCTCCATGCCAAAAGCCAGTTAATAACCAAACTATTAAAATATTTCTAATAGTTTTAAATGTTCCTTTTCTAGAGCCTCCTAAAGGTATATATACATAATCTTTAAAGAAAGAAGAAAGCGATATATGCCATCTTCTCCAAAAGTCAGTAATACTTTTTGCTATATATGGATAATTAAAGTTTTCCATAAAGGTAAAGCCACTCATTTTACCAAGACCTATTGCCATATCTGAATAACCAGAGAAATCAAAATATATTTGAAGTGCATAACTAATACTTGCAATAAGCATACCAATAAAGCCAGTACTAATTAAATCATAATTGTAAATAGAATCTGCTACAAAAGCCATTAAGTTAGCAATAAGTACTTTCTTGGAAAGACCAACAATAAATCTTCTTACACCAGAGGTAAAATCTTCTACAGTTGTTTTTCTTTCATTAAGTTGTTTTTCAATATCAGAGTATCTTACAATGGGGCCTGCAATTAACTGTGGAAAAGCAGTAATATAACAAGCTAGTTTATAAATATTGTTTTGAACTTTAACTTTCTTTTGATAAACATCAAATACATAAGATAAAATTTGAAATGTATAAAAACTAATACCAATTGGTAAAGTAAGTTTTATATTACTTATATTAAGTTTAAATAAATTATTAATATTATCAATAAAAAAGTTAGTATATTTAAAACTTAAGAGAAGACCTATATTAATAATAATAAGTAATATTAATATAAATTTACTATTATTTTTAGCCATTACTTTAGTTAAATAAAAGTTTATAATAATAGAAAAAATCATTAATAAGATATAATATGGCTCTCCCCATGCATAGAAGAATAAAGAAAAGAGCAATAATACTAAGTTTTTAATTTTAATATCTTTAGTAGAATAATAAGTTATTAAATAAAGTGGTAAGAATAAAAATAAGAAAATATTTGAAGAAAAAACCATATTAATTCACCTTCCCTGCTAAATTAAAACCATATAAATCAAACATTAAGTTTTGAGCTTCTCCTAGAAAAAGAATATGAGTAATATGATTTTTCTTTATATAATCATCAAGATCTAAATTATTATTTTGCCATTTACCATATCTTATATTAACAACATATGTTGTATTAAAACTAGTTGCAAGAAGATAATCTACTTGCCAAGCCATAGAATCACTAATTATTAAAAGATTATTATCAGATTTCTTTTTGTTTTTATAAATAACCTCATCATATTGACCATTAAAATAACTAACATAATAGTCATAAAATTTATTTTTATTTTCAGTAAACTTTTGAGGTTTAAAATATTTATCTTCGATATTAACTTCTAAAGGGTTTTTATAATTAATAACATTAAATGTATCATATGGTTTGCTTGTAAGAACACTTTTTGAAGCAGAACCATAATATCTATCGTAAAGATTTTTATGAGTTAAAATCATATTACTTGTTATTCCATACATAGAAAGAATATCTTTATAAGCTTTTTCTGTTCCATAAGAATTAAAATGATGATCTGTTTTATAAAAATATTTTAAATATTCTTTTGCACTGCTTGCATCAAGCACTTTTACTTTAATATTTTTATCTAATTTATTAATAAATTTCTGTGGAAAGAACTTCATATTATTAATATTTTGAATACTGTTTAATTCATATCTTAAAGGAAGATATATACCTACCTTTATATCAGGATATTTTTTAGCAATATTATTATAATAAGATACTTCTTTATTTAGCATATCATTTAAATCATTTTCATTAAAAGTATTTACAATATAATAAAAATCATTCTTAACACTATAAAATATTTTTTCATTATCACGATTATGTTTCAAATATATATCATCTAAATATTTTTTATCAATCTTTTTTATTACCGAATAATATAATGAATTGATTTTTGTATAAAAAGGAAAGTAATTATTTACTCTATTTTCTATACCAACTTTAATAGTCATAATCTTATCATATAAAGGATCTTTTGTTTTTTCTACATATTGCCAAGAATCTCCTTTATTAAAATTAATAATTTTTAAAAAGATAAGACCTTGTTTTATAGGAAACCATATTAAGACAGAAAAAATTATTAAAACAAAACATATGGTTATAAAATTCTTTTTCATAGTATAAATCACCTTCTTAAGTTAATTTAAATATACCAAATATGTTTTTAAAAGTAAATTAATATGATACAATTATTAAGGTGATATTCATGAAAGTTTGTGTGTTTGCAAGCGGTTCTACGGGTAATTGTACTTATATAGAAACAAATAACTATAAAATATTAATTGATTTAGGTAAAAATAAAAAATATATAGAGGGTGCATTAAAAGAAATAAATGTTAATTATAAAGATATTGACTATGTAATTTTATCGCATACTCATGATGATCATACCTCGGCAATTAATACTTTTTTGGGTAGGCATAAAGCATCTTTGGTAATTTCTAATAAAATGGCAGAAGACCTAGTTTTAAAAGATAATATTAATGTTTTGTTATATGAAAATGATATAAAAATAGATAATCTTGATATTAAGGCAATTAAATTAAGTCATGATGTAACAGATATTAGGGGTTTTATTATAACCGAAGATAAAAAGACAGTTGTTATAATTACTGATACAGGTTATTTAAATAGTAAATATTTTAAATTAATTAGTAATAAAGAATTATATTTAATAGAAAGTAATCATGATATAGAAATGCTCATTAATGGTCCTTATCCAGATTTTTTAAAGAAAAGAGTTGCATCAGATAAGGGGCATTTATCAAATGAATTGGCAGGAATATATTTATCTAAAATAGTTGGTGATAACACTAAAGATATAATGCTTCTTCATTTAAGTGAGAAAAATAATACACCAAAAAATGCTATTAATACAGTTAAAAAGTATTTAAAAGAAATAGATTATAAAGGAAAACTTAGCTATTCAAAACCAAATGAAATAAGTAAGGTAATAATAATATGATAAAAATAATATGTTTAGGTAAAATTAAAGAGAAGTATTTAAATGATGCATTAGATGATTATTTTAAAAGAATAAGTAAATATCATAATATAGAAATTATAGAACTTAAAGATAATGAAAACATTTTAATTGAAAATAATTCTTTAAAAAAATATATAGATAATAAAAATTATAATATTGCTTTATGTATTGAAAAAGAAAAAATAAGTAGTAATAATTTTGCTAGTCTTATAGATAACAGTTTAATGAAATATGGCAATATCTTCTTTTTTATAGGTAGTTCAAATGGTCTTAGTGATGAGGTAAAAAGTATGATGAATAAACTTGTTAGTTTTGGTGATATTACAATGCCTCATGGTTTATTTAGAGTAGTTTTACTTGAACAGATATATAGAGCCTTTAAAATAAATAATAATGAAACATATCATAAGTAGGAGAAAAAAATTGAAAAAAGACATAAATAAAATATTATTATTTACTTCCTTTATTGGTCTTGCTTTTGGAATGCTTTATAATTTTCAAGAATTATGGCTATCAACTAATGGCATATCATCAAAATCAATAGGTATAGTGTATGGTCTTGGTTCTTTTGCCTGTGTTCCTGCTATATACCTTTTTGCTAACTTTCTTACTCAAAAAAGATTAAAAAAGGTTGTATCAACGTTATTAATGTTAATTATTATAGCTTCTTTTACGTGTTATTTTCTTAATAATCTGGGTTATATAAAGATTATAAAATTATTAACTGTTTTAAATTACATATTATATATAGAAGTTCTTGTTTGTATATATCCTCTTTTGTGTATTGTAAAAAAAGATGATAAATTATTTGCCAAGAAAGAAATAGTTCTTCTTTTATTTAATTATTTTGGAATGCTTATAACAGCAATCTTACTTAATAAAACTGTTTTAAACAAAATAATTAATTATAATACCTTTGTTTTATGGTCAATGATAAATGCTTTTATAGCTTTAGTTATACTTTTGAGTATTGATTTTACTTCTTATTATGGAAAAGAAGAAAATAACAAAAATAATTTACTTCCTATTATATTTAAAAAAGTTAAGAAAGATAAAATATCAATTATTTATTTATTATATTCTTTTTGTGGGATGCTTTCTATTAAAGTATTATATGGACTTATGATAACTATTTTAACAAAAGGGTTTAATTTTAGTGAACAATATGCAAGTATAATAAGATTTTCTTGTGGAATAGGAGCATCACTACTAGCAAGTTTTGTCCTATCTTTTTTAACATTTAAAAATAATTATATAAATATATCTATAAAATTATTAATAAGAGTTATTCTTTTTACCATATCCCTTATTACAGGTAATTATATAATCACTTTAATGGCCTTTTTATATCCACTTATTAGTGATCAATCATATTTACATGTAACTGATGCTCCATATGTTAATCGTCTTTCTAAAGACGAACAAATAGCCTTTATTAATATAAAAGATATGTCTAGATATTTAGGAGAAGCTATAGGAGTATATTTATGTGGAGTATGTCTTTTAATAGGTATTAAAGTTAATCTTACAATTTCTTTAATTGTTTGTATAATCCAATTAATGTTAGGAATTATGGGAATATATTTAATAAGAAAGGAAAAAATAAAATGATAGGAAATAAATGGGATGATGCTTTAAATATTATATGGAAATCAGAAGGGTTTAATAAATTTTATAATAGTGTTATATCTTTATATGAGTCTAAGACAATTTTTCCACCAAAAGATGAAATATTTAATGCTTTAAAATATACTGATTTTGATAATGTAAAAGTAGTTATTGTTGGGCAAGATCCATATCATGGGGAAGGAGAAGCTCATGGACTTTCTTTTAGTGTAAGAAAGGGCGTAAAAATTCCTCCATCACTTAAAAATATATATAAGGAACTAGAAGATGATCTTGGTATTAAACCAAAGGATAATGGAGATCTAACTTTATGGGCAAAACAAGGAGTACTTCTTTTAAATGCAGTATTAACTGTTGAAAAAGATTTAGCATCTTCCCATAAAGGCATTGGTTGGGAAAGATTAACTGACTATATTATAAAAGTATTAAACAGTAAAGAAGATCCAATAGTATTTATATTATGGGGAAATTTTGCTAGAAGTAAAAAAAGTTATATTACTAATAAAAAACATTTAGTAATTGAATCAACTCATCCTAGTCCTTTTTCTGCTTATAATGGTTTTTTTGGTAGTAAACCATTTTCTAAATGTAATAACTTTTTAATTAAAAATAAAAAAGAGCCTATAAACTGGGGTCTATAAGCTCTTTTACTTCGTAAGAATCTTTAACTTTTATTTTATTAATTGATCCTATTATTTTAGCAAAACCTTTTAAGTTTTTCATAAGTTCATTATTGTTTTTATTGAAAAACTTTTTATTTGCAAGTAAATTTTGATTAATTAAATTTATTTCTAAATATAACTTATTTGTTTCTGCTTTATTAAGTGATTTATTATCTTCTTTTAAAGAGAGCATAGTACTATAATGTTCATTTAAAAATTTATCATATTCAATATTAGACATTTTCTTTTTATTATCAATAAACTCTTTAAAATAATTTTTCTTTTTAATTACTTTTTTAATAAGAACTATTAAATCATCCATTTTTTTTCTTTTTTTTTTTAAAAATTAGTTAATATTTTCATCAGAATTATCCATTTTTATTTTAAATATAATTAATTTATTATATATTAATAACGTAATAGAAATAATTACTAGTACTAAAAAAATACAAAATAGTTTCATAGTATCACCTATATTATTATAACATACTATATTTTCTTTTTAAAATTTTCTTTTAAAATATAATTTATAACTTTATGATTAATTACATAATAAATTCCAAAAGTTACTATAGCAGATATTCCTAAATATATAATGCTAAGCATTCTAGTTTCATGGATAGGATAAACTTTTTTAATAAAGATACATATTAATGTAAAAATAGTCATAGATATAATTAGAACAGGAATCTTTTTAGTCGTTTCTTTATAATTAATTTTATCTGTCTTTTTAAGTGTTATTAAAGGAATAGTAAGAGATATTAGGTAACCACATATTGTTGCAATAATTACTCCGTAAAATGGATATAAACCAAGTTTATCAAATAATAGTAAAAATGGAATGTCAGATATAACATTAAATAAAAGCCCACTTATAACTGCAATGTAAATTAATCTGGTTTTATATAGTGCCTGAAGAGCACAGCAAATCATTATATAAGCACTATCTAGTATTGCAACAAGAATGGTAAATCTTAAAATAATAGGACCATATTTGTTAGTACTATAAAATAAATGCCATACTTCATTTGCATTAATACTTAAAAAGATAGTAATTGGAGTAATAACAAATAATATTACTAGTAACGTTTTATCAAAAAAGATGTTAACAGAAGTTTGATCTTTTTTAGTATAAGCTTCAACTAAAGATGGAATTAAACTTGTTACAAGACCTGCTGCAATAGATGTTACTATACTTGATATCTTAACACCCCATGTAGTAAATATTGAGGATATGTTTTCGATATCAACGGCATTATAACCAACCATTTTAAGGCCTCTTATTAAAAGAATCATGTCGGTTGTATTATATAAATTATTAGCAATATTAATTACTATAAAAGGAATACTATAAGAAACTAGTTTTTTAATAATTTCTTTTTCATCTTTTTTAGTTATTTTATCAAGTTTAACATTTTTTTCTTTTCGCTTTTGAATACGCATTTTTACTTCTAAATATATATAAGAAGCAATTGCTCCAACACAAGCTGCGAAAACAGAGACACTAACAGCAATAGATAAAGGTAATTTAAATACTTTTAATGATATATAACTTCCTACTAAAATAATAAATATTCTAACAATTTGTTCAATTACTTGGGAAACAGCAGGAACAGTTATATATTTATGTCCCTGAAGATATCCTCTTGAGATGCTAAGAAGTGGAACAATTAATATAGCAAAAGAAACAGCTCTAATTACGTAAGTAATATCTTTTATTGTATTTCCCCCACTTAAATTACCAAGAATAAGGGTTGCAAGAGGTTTGGCAAAAACAAAACAAATTAAAAATGATACGACAGAAAAAAGATAAATATATTTTTTAGCTATTTTAAACATCGTAATTTTTTTGCTAATTTCACTTTTTGTTTGATATTCACTTGTTAATTTAGATAAAGCAAGAGGTATTCCGGCAGTAGATATTATTAGAAAAATATTATATATATTATAAGCATATCCATATAAGGCTCCACCTTTTTCACCGACGATTCTATAAAAAGGAATTACATAAAGAACACCAATAATTTTGGTAATAATAATGGATAGTGTTGCAATAACTGCTCCTTCAATAAAATCATTTTTTCTCATTTAGAAACCTCACTATAAATATTATAGTGAAAATCTAGTAATAAAACAAGGTAAAAGCACAAACTTAACAGCAATAAATAATGTAAATAGCAAGATATAATATTTTAAAATAGATAAGGCTGTGATATAATTTATAAGAATGGAGGCCTATATGAAGTTTATAGAACTTAAAAATGTAACTAAAACTTATAAAAATGGGATAACAGCATGTGCTGATATTTCTGTGTCTATAGAAAAAGGCGAATTCGTTTTTGTTATAGGTCTTACTGCAAGTGGTAAATCCACTTTAACAAAATTATTGTATAGAGAAGAAAAACCAACAAAAGGAACAGTAAATATTGGGGGAGTAAATGTTGGTAAATTAAGAAATAGAAAAGTATATAAATTTAGAAGGAAGATAGGAATTGTTTTCCAAGATTATAAATTATTACCGCAACTAACTGTATATGAAAATGTAGCTTTTGCTTTAGAGTGTCTTGGTATGAAAACATCAGAAATAAGACCTAAAGTATTACTTGCTCTTGAAAGAGTAGGTTTAAAAGATAAGACAAGAAGTTTTCCTAAAGAATTATCTGGTGGAGAACAACAAAGAGTGTGTATTGCAAGAGCAATAGTTAATGAGCCAAAACTACTTATTTGTGATGAACCAACAGGAAATCTTGATCCTAAAACAAGTAAGGAAATAATGAAGGTTATTTCTACTATTAATAAGGATATGGGAACAACAGTTATTATGGCTACTCATGATAAAGACATTGTTAATAGAATGAAAAAAAGAGTTTTAGTTATTAACAATGGTATGCTAGTTGGCGATTATGAGAAAGGAAGTTATAAAGCAAGTGAAATTGGTTAGAATTTTTTTCCGTAGCATTAGAGATGCCCTTAAAAGCATAAGTCGTAATTTTTCGCTATCTATGGCTAGTGTTATTTGTGTGTCAATAACTTTAATAATTGTTTCTGTTGCATCTATTCTTGCAGCAAATGTTAAAAGTGCAACAAATTCAGTAGAAAATGAAATGAATATTATTGTATATGTAAAATCAACTGCTTTAGAAAGTGATATTGAAAATATTAAATCAGAGATTGATGCTCTTAAAGAAGTAAGAAAATATACATTTACAAGTAAAGAAGAAATGAAACAAGAATTAAGTGATTATGATCAATCATTTAAAAAGATTCTTGATTATTTAGAAGAAAATCCTCTTCTTGATTCATTTATTGTTTTTGTGAAGGATATCAAATCTCTTAGTGAAACTGCTAAAAAAATAGAAAAGATACCTAATATAGAAAGTGTTAAATATGGAGAGGGCTTAGTAGAAGAAATAGTTAGTTCTTTTGATATTGTTGAAAAAGTATCAATGGGTTTTGTAGTAGCTTTATCTTTAGTAACTATTTTCTTAATTACTAATACTATAAAACTTACTATTTTTTCTCGAAAAAATGAAATAGAAATAATGAGATTAGTTGGAGCAAGTAATGGAACAATTAAATTACCATTCATTTTTGAAGGGTTAACTCTTGGTTTAATTGGTTCAATAATACCTGTTTGTTTAACTATATATGGTTATATAATATTATATAATACAATGAATGGTTATATGTTTACCGAATCATTACAATTTGTAAGTCCATATAATTTTGTGTTTTTCTTATCTTTTGGTTTAGTTATAATGGGATCAATTGTTGGTATGTTTGGTAGTTTATTTGCAGTAAGGAAGTATTTGAAGATATGAAAAAGGTTATAAATATAATTGTTATTATTAGTTTATTATTTGGTTTTATACCTAATGTAAATGCTGAGGCAAACACTTTGGGTGAATTAAAAGTGGAACTTGCTAATTTAAAAAAGAAGCAGTCAAATAATTATTATTCTAAAAAGAGAACTGAAGGAGAGATTAATAATCAGAAATTAAAGATTATCAATGCTAATAATCAAATCAGGCAAGCAGAAAATGATATAGAGGTTGCTAAGAATAAAATTAATGAAATAAATAAAAAAATTGATAGTACAAAAAATGAAACTAAAGAACTTTTAGTTTTCTATCAAAAAATAGTTGAAACTAATGCAACACTTGAGTTTATGACTGGTTCAGAAAATGTTGCCGAAATGGTTTTAAGAAGAGATGCAACTGTAAAAATAATTGATTATAATAAAGAAAAATTAAAAACTTTAGAAGAATTAATTGATGAAAATGAAAAATTACAAATTGAACTTGCTCAAAAAGAAGTTGAACTTGAAAGAAGTATTGGTATATATGAAAAAAGTATTGAAGGTTTAGAAAGTGATTTATCATCATTATCTAAAGTATCAATAGATATTCAAGATCAAATTAAAGCTCAACAAGAATTAATTAATTATTATGAGTCTTTAGGTTGTAAAGATGATCAAATGTTAAAGGCATGTCTTGCAGATGTTGCAAATAATGCAAAGTGGCTTAGACCTACTACTAAAGGATTAATATCATCAGGATTTGGATATCGATCATTTTATCTAAATGGCAGACCATATTCAGATTTTCATCCAGGTTCTGATGTAGCAGGAATACCAGCTCAGTCTCCTGTATATGCAGTTGCATCTGGTACAGTTGCTGCAACAATATATAAAGCAAGATGTGGTGGTAATCAAGTTCTTCTTCATGTTAGAGTAAGAGGAGCGGCTTATACAGTTCAGTATGCTCACCTTGCTTCAATAAATGTTAGAGTTGGTCAGCAAGTTACTAATCAAGATATTATTGGTACACTTGGTGGTGGAGGATTTACTCTACTTAGAAATGGTGGCTGGGATAATTGCTCTACGGGATGGCATTTACATTTTGGTATTGCTAAAGGATTTTACTTAGGATATGGACCAGATGGTTATAGTAATTACAATACTTTTATTTCTAAAAGTATTCAACCACCAATGATGCCTGCGTGGCAGCAATGGTATTATACTAGATACTAGAAGCTTTTAAGGCTTCTTTTTTCTTCTTTATTTTATTGTACTGCATTGTTTAATATGTTATAATCTAATTACAATAAGGAGCGTTAATATATGAGTGAAGAAGAAAAGAAGATTCTAAATGAGCCTAGTGATTTTGAAAATCAAATTGCTATTTTAGAAGATGAAAAAAAAGCAAATTATAAAAAGAGAAATGCAATTTATTATATACTACTACTACTTTTATTTATTATTTTTATAGTAGTTATTTCTTATGCAACCGTTTATGTATATAAAGAATATGCAAGAGGAACAATTGATAGTGAGACTAATTGTAAAAGAGTTAATCTTAAAACAAAAAATAGTCAATTTCCAAATGTTAACGTTACTGATGGAGATAACTGTAAACCTAAGTATAATATAGACTATGGTAATGATGAAATAGCTTATTTTAATATAGATGTATATGGTGATGGAACATTTATTTTCAATAAAATAAATCAAATGGATGAAACAAATACATACTGTGTTATGAACTGTGATGCTGATAATGATGGTTGGCCAGATTATAATTTAGATTTAGATGGTGATGGAATTGCTGATATAAACATAGTGATTAATCCGAGAGTTGATAATAAATGTGACTTAAATTGTGATATAAATGGCGATGCGATTAGAGATATTAATATTGATTTAGATGGTGATAAAAAGCCTGATGTAAATATTACTTCTGGAAAAGATTCAAATAAGCCAATAAAAAATATCGATTATATGGGTAATGAAAAGCCTACCTTTAATACTGGTGATGGTAAAGAAAATCCAGTTAATGATGCAACTAAAAATAATAAGTGTAAATTAAACTGCGATATTGATGGCGATGGTTGGCCAGATTATAATATTTCTCTTCCTGGAAATAGTGGTCTTATAAATGAAAGAATATCTGTTGATGAGTCTAAAAAGGTTCCTTATGATGAAGGAAAAAACATTGATATAAGTTGTAAAATAAATCATGATGAAAAACTTTGTAAATATCCAAAAGTTAATCCAGGTGTATATATTAATATTGATACAAATGGTGATGGTATTGGTGATGTAAATGTTTCACATGACGGAGGAGCTACAATTACAAATCCAATTAATAAACCTGGAACTATTAATGGAAAACCAGCAATTTTAAATGAAGATACAGATGGAGATGGATTTCCTGATATAAATATTGACTATAATAATGATGGTATTCCAGATTTAAATATTACTGATAAAGATAATAATTGTATTAATAAATGCGACTATAATGGCGATGGAACTCAAGATCATAATGTCGTTATTGATGATTCTGTAATTCCTAAAATATTAATTAATATTGATTATGATTATGATGGAAAATGTGATTTAAACTGCGATACTAATGGTGATTTAATTCCTGATTATAATATTGATTTAAATGGGGATTCTCTTCCTGATGTAAATATAGATTATGATGGTGATAAAAAACCTGATTATAATATTGATACAAATAATGATGGAAAACCAGATAACAATATTAGTCCTGATACAAATTTATATAATACAGCAAATGAAGATATTACTAGAGTTATTTCAACAGTTACAACTGATCCAAAAGGAAAATATGCATATGTTATAAATACACTAGAAATATCGGCTGCAGATATTGTACCTAGTTGGACCGGCAATTATATGATTATCCTTAAAAATGAAACAGATCAGGCATTAAGATTTAAAATGCTATGGAGTAATGTTACAAATAATTATACAGAAGCTAATAATATTAGTTATATTATTGATAGAAACATGATTTCATATAAAAAAGATTTAAAAGTTCCTTATAAAGATACTGTATTATTTGATAATTTAACTGTTAAGGAAAATACAACACTTCGTTTTTTACTAAAGTTTACTTTTAAAGAAACTGGTGTTAACCAAAATATTGATAGTGGTAAAACTTATCAAGGAAAGTTTAAAATTGAAGTAATAAAATAAAACGAAAGGAATAAAAAGGGTCTATAAATGACAAAAGAGAAATTAAAGTCTATATTTAATTATATATCTACAGTCTTAACATGGACTCTTTTTATTGTCTTATTAATTCTTGGAGTTATCTTAGTATGGTATTTTATATCTGTTAAAGTTGTATATAAAATTACTGGTAAACCTCCAAAATATACTGTGTATACAATAGTAAGTAGAAGTATGGTTCCTAATATAAATGTATATGATATGGTAATAAATGAAAGAATTGATAATCCTAAAGCTTTAAAAGAAGGGGATATTATAACCTTTAAATCAACATGTCCTTCGAGTTTAGGTCTTACAGTTACTCATCGTATTAAAAAGGTATATTTAATTGATGGAAGATATCAATATATGACAAAAGGAGATAATAATTTTGTTGATGATGAAGGACCAGCTTTATATGAAAATGTAGTAGGTAAAGTAGTATATAAACTACCTTATTTAGGAAGATTACAATTTTTTGTAGCAAGTAAAGCAGGGTGGCTATTAATAGTTGTTTTACCAGCACTTATTATCATAATTAAAGATATCTTTAAACTAGTTCAAATAACTAGAATGAAAAAAGATGCTGAAAAGCAAAATAAAAGTTTACAGCAAATTTCATATGCTAAAGAAGAATATATTCCATTAAAAAGGATGGAATTACTTTCAATGTTTAAGAAGTTTACTGAAGATATAGAAGGTTATGAAGCATTTAAAATACCTA
This sequence comes from uncultured Mycoplasma sp., assembly GCA_964345805.1. Lineage (GTDB taxonomy): Bacteria > Bacillota_I > Bacilli_A > RF39 > UBA660 > UBA6448. Next base: position 24,482 of record CAYFSK010000001.1, on the reverse strand, counting down.
ATGAACTTTATTTAGATTTATTAAATAAAATAGAAAACATATTAGTAGGCAGATATTTTTATAATGATAAAAGATTTGTTACTTATGGAAAAATAAGTGTTTTAAGAAATGAATTTACTTTGAAAATTCAAGGTGAAAATACTTTCTATAAAGGTAAATGGGATAATAGACTTAGAGCTTTCTTTGATCTTTATGATGTTGTTTTAGGAACTAGAAACATCTTGCCTACAGATATTCCTGAAGGATTAAATTATAGCGACATAGTGTTTGAAAATGATAATTATTATAAAGAGCAAACACTTTGTACAGAGGAAGTTAAATTTATTTTAAGTATGGTAGTTGAATTTAAAAAATATATTAATGAAAAAATAAATAATAATCAAGGTGTTAATTGACTATAAATAACGAATGTGCTAAACTAAAAATGATTTGAAAAGGAGATATCATGGAATTAAAAGGAAGTAAAACAGAGCAAAATTTAATGACTGCTTTTTCAGGAGAAAGTCAAGCTAGAAATAAATATTCATATTACGCTAGTAAGGCTAGAAAAGAAGGATATGAGCAAATTGCAGCTATCTTTGAAGAAACAGCAAATAATGAAAAAGAACATGCTAAATTATGGTTTAAAGAATTAAATGGTGGCGATATACCTTCAACTTTAGAAAACTTAAAAGATGCAGCTCAAGGAGAAAATTATGAGTGGACAGAAATGTATAAGGGATTTGCAGAAGTAGCTAGAGAAGAAGGATTTAAAGAAATTGCACTTCTTTTTGAGCAAGTAGCAGAAATTGAAAAACATCATGAAGAAAGATATCTTGAACTAGTAAATAGAATAGAAAAAGATGAAGTTTTTCATAGAGGACAAGAAGTTATTTGGATATGTAGAAACTGTGGACATGTATATTATGGTAAAGATGCTTTAAAAGTATGTCCTGTATGTAAACATCCAGAAAGCTATATGGAATTAAAAGCAGTAAATTATTAAGATATACGATGAATTATTCTAAGTAGGAAAACTAATAAAAGAGATTAATGAAATGGTGAAATCATTAAAAAGTAAGTACGAAATTCAAATAAGGAGTATATACCGCTTAGCAGCGTTAAAGTTTAAAGTGTATGATAAATCATGAACTAAGGTGGTACCGCGGGATTATTCTCGTCCTTAACAAATTAGTTTATGATTTTTATTTTTTAGGAGGATTATATGGAAGGAAAATTAACACAAATTAAAGAAGAACTAATATTAAAGTTAGAGAATTGTAAAGATGAGGCAACACTACTTAATATAAAATCGGAATATATTGGTAAGAAAAGTCAAATAATAGGAATATTATCATCATTAAAAGATATGACAATTGAAGAAAAGAAGAAAAATGGAAAAATAATTAATGATATTAAAAAAGAAATGGAACAGTTAATCAAAGATAAACATGAAGAACTAGAAACTTCAGTTAAAATTGATTTTGATGATACAACTCATTATAAAATGCATTATGGATCACTTCATCCAGTAACAATTGTTGCTAAAGAAGTTACAGATGTGCTTGAAAGAATAGGTTTTACTGTAGTAAGTGGACCTGAAATGTCAACTGATTACTACAACTTTATTGCCTTAAATGTTCCTGAAGATCACCCAGCAAGAGATTCACAAGATACATACTATTTAGAAAATGGAATGCTTCTTAGAACTCAAACTAGTGATATTCAAATTAGGGCTTTAGAAAAATATGGAGCACCACTTAGAATTTGTGCTCCGGGAAGAACATTTAGAAATGAAGATTTAGATGCATGTCATGAAAATACATTCTTTCAACTTGAAGGAATGGTTATTGATAAAAACATTTCAATTGGTAATCTTATTTTTACCATGAAAACAATTTTAAGAGAAATATTTAATAAGAATATTGAAGTAAGATTAAGGCCAGGTTTCTTCCCATTTACAGAGCCTTCTTTTGAACTTGATTGTTCATGTGCAATATGTGATGGAAAAGGGTGTCCTACTTGTAAAGGAACAGGATGGCTTGAGTTATGTCCTTGTGGAATGATTCATCCCAATGTACTTAAAGCGGGTAATATAGATCCAGAGGAATATAATGGCTTTGCCTTTGGTATTGGTCTTACTAGACTTGCCATGATGAAATATAAAATTAATGATATAAGAATCCTAAATAGCGGTGATATTCGTTATTTAGAAACCTTTAAGATAAATTAAGGAGGGTATAATGTTAATTTCAAGTAATAGATTAAAAAAATATATAAGTAATAGTGATAAAATTGATTTTAAAGAAGTTTGGAATAAATTTACTATAAGATGTGCAGAAGTTGAAAGTATAACTGAAGTTGGAAACTCTTTTGATAATGTGGTAGTAGCAGAAATAAAAGAGTGTGTTAAGCATCCAGATTCAGATCATATGCATGTTTTAAAACTTGATATTGGTGAAAAAGAGCTTATCCAAGTTGTTTGTGGTGCTCCAAATGTTAGAGTTGGACTTAAAACAGCTTTAGTTAAAGTTGGTGGGCATATTGATGAAATGGAAATTAAAGCAAGACCCCTTAGAGGAGTAAAATCTTATGGAATGTGTTGTAGCGCTAAAGAACTTAAGATATCTGATAGTCATGAAGGTATATTAGAATTTCCAAACAATTTTGTTAATGGAGAAGATGTTAAGAAAATTCTTCCTATTGAAGATATTATTGTTGAGATAGATAACAAATCTCTTACTAATCGTCCTGATTTATGGGGACATTATGGTATAGCAAGAGAAATTGCTGCTTTAACAGGTAATAAATTACTTCCTTTAGAAGTATTAGAAATTAAAAATAATAGTAAAGATTTAGATATTAAAATTAGTGATTTAAAACTTTGTAATCGTTATTGTGGTTTAAAAATAGATAATATTACTAATAATAAAACTCCACTTGATATGCAAATCTTTTTATACTATGTTGGCTTAAGATCAATATCTTTAACAGTTGATTTAACAAACTTTTTAATGCTTGAACTCGGTCAACCAATGCATGCCTTTGATTCAAGAAAAGTTTCATCAATAGAAATAGGTGTTGCAAAAGATGGGGATATTTATAAAACATTAGATGGAATTGAAAGAAAACTTTCAAAAGATATTTTAATGATTAAAAATAAAAATGAATATATTGGTATTGCTGGAGTAATGGGTGGTCTTGATAGTGAAATAATGGATGATACTTCATCAATAATACTTGAAAGTGCTAATTTTAATGCCTCATCAATTAGAAAGACAGCTATATCTTTGGGTCTTAGGACTGAGGCATCAGCAAGATTTGAAAAATCACTTGATCCAAACATGTGTGATTTAGCAATTAAAAGACTTGCTTATTTATTAGAAAAAGAAAATCCTAAAATGGTTATAGCATCTAATCTTACAGATATATATCCAAATGTATTAAAAGAATGTAATATTTCTTTAACAAAAGAAAAGCTTGCTGTTTATATGGGCAAAAAACTTGATGATAAAGAAGTTAAAGAAATACTTGAAAATCTTGGATTTAAAGCAACTGTAAAAGATGATTTATATGATGTAGTAGTTCCTACATATAGACATAGTAAAGATATTAGTATTTCAGAAGATTTAATCGAAGAGATTGCTAGAATTCATGGCTTTGAAAATATTAAAGAAGAGCCTTTAAATTTAAAATTAGATAGTGCTAAAAAAGAAGATATATATGAACAAGAATATCAAGCTAAAAAATTACTTGCTGAAAAATTTAATATGCATGAGGTACATAGTTATGTATGGTATGATTCATCTATATTAAAACAACTATGTATAGCTAAAAACGGGGTTAAATTACTTTGTAGAGAACATAATAATATATTAAGAGATGAACTTTCTTTTTCACTACTTAATATTGTTAATGAAAACTTTAAAAATTATAATAATTTTTCAATATTTGAAATAGGAACAATAATCGAAGATTGCATTAATAAAAGAAGACTTAGTATTATAATAGCTGGAGATGATAAAAACATAGAAAACATGTATAATCATGCCAAAGAAGTTGTTATATATTTATATGGACTTCTTAAAAATAAAGATGTTAATTTTGTTAAAAATAATGAAGTAAAAGATTATTATGATAAAAATTTAAGTAAAAATATTGTGATTGAAGGAAATAAGCATGGTGAGATAAATATGCTTAATAAAAACTATACTAATAAGCTTGCTAAGAAAAAAGCACTAGTTAGTATTGAAATTGACTTTGATAAATATATTAAGTTAAAAAAGAGTAATATTATTGTTAAAGAAATAAGTAAATATCCAAAAGTTAATTTAGATTATACAATAATTGTTCCTGAGAAATATAAATATATAGACCTTGTAACTGTACTAGATGATTTTAAAGATAAAATAATTGAAGAATATTATTTACTTGGTAAATTCCAAAATAAATATAATATTAGATATGAAGTAGCTCATAAAAACAAAACCCTTGATCAAAATGATTTACAGTCTTTCCAAGATAAATTTATAACTTATATTGAAGAAAAAGGTTTTGAAATAATTAAATAAAGCAAGTTAATAACTTGCTTTTATCTTTCTTTAGATTCAAATAATCTTTGTGCTTCAAGATATTCTTCGGGTGAATATGCACAAAGTTTAACATCAATATAATAATCTTGATTTGTATCTGTAAAATCATTATAAGCTTTTATACATTCCTTAGTAGAATTTTCTACTGGGTTATCAAGTCCGTAACCATAAATGCCCGAGCTTATTAAAGGAAATGATATTGAATGTAAGTTATATTTTTTTAATAAATTTAAAGAATTATAATAGGCTAAATAAAGTTTATCATTAGCATTTTTAGTTATTGCAAAATTAGGTCCAACAGCATGAATTATATACTTTGCATTAGCAATACCAAAAGCTGGTGTAATTACAGCATCGCCATCATTTAAAGGAGTTTTAATTTTACTACATGCAAGTGTTAACTCTTCATATCCAGCTTTTTTAAATATTGCACCACATATTCCAGAACCAGCTAGCAAACTTTTATTAGCTGCATTTACTATGGCATCTACATATTGATCAGCACTTGATGCATGGATTAATTCTAAATTATTCATCTTATCACCTATATATATTTTATCATAAAAAAACTTTGACAAAAACAACTATTATGATATAATGATAACATAAGTTATCATAAAGCAAGGGGATGGTGTTATATGGTAAAAAAATTGGATATAACAAAGGAAATAATTGTTAAATCTGGAGTTAAACTTATTGATAAAGAAGGTTGGCAAGCACTTAATGCAAGAAGTCTTGCTAAACAAATTGGTATTAGTACAAAACCATTATATCGAATCTATAATAATATGGATGAAATAAAGGAAGATATATTACTTGAAATAAGTCGTCAATATGATGAGTTTCTTACAAGTAGAATTGATAATAAAAAAGCATTATTAACTTTATGTATATCATATGTTGAATTTGCTAACGATTACAAAAATCTATTTATTAGTTTATTTTTATCAAATAATCTAAAATGGCAAAAGATAGAAGATGTATTTGATGAAAAGTGGAATCAATCAACTATTATTAATTTAGTTAATAAGCAAGGATTTAGTTTTGCAGAAGCAAGAGAGTTATTCTTACATATGTGGCTTTATGCAAATGGACTTGCAACTTTAATAGCAACTAATCAAATAAAACTAGATGAACAGTCAATAATGGTTAGAATGGTAAATATATATAAAGATTTGCTCAATAAAAAAGATAATTAATATCTTTTTTTTATTCTTTTATTAAGTTAACATGTAAGACTTTTGTATCTTCATAGTACCAAATGTTAATTTCATAACCATCTGATGATTTTCCTGTATAGGAAGATAATGAATTATTACCATTAAATCCTTTTGCTTTAATTTTTTCATAATAGTTTTTAAATTCATCTTTTGTAACATCATAAGCATAAAAACTAAATTCATCTTCTTTATTATCAGTAATCAAAGTATGTTTACTTACTGGTTGATCTATTTTTTTAGCTATACTTGATTTTGGCCATATATTTACATCAAGTTTGCTTTTATCATATTTCCATTTCTTAGTTTTAAAATCATAATAAGCAACATAAAATTTATTATCATCAACAATTCCAACTTGTAATTCTTTAGGTTCCATTAAATCAAATTGTTCTTCACTAGGATATTCAAACCATGACCAATAATCAAAACCTAGAGTAAATACTAAGTTAGATATTTTTTTACCTTTACTAATAAGTATATCTTTACTACATTTTAAATTTACATCATAAGGAGAATCATCTTCTTCAATATAACCATAATGATAATTCATAAATTCATCAAATAATTCTAAATCTTCTTCAGATGTATCTGGTTTTACTTTGTAGTAAAAAACAACTCCAAGCACATCATAATTTGAATTGTTAGTTATTTCAAAAACGTAACAATCTTTACCGGAACATTTACTTTTTTTAGTTTTCCATTTAAAGTCATCAATTGATAAAAATTTACCAGATACTTTATCATTATTTTGAATATCATTTTTACAACCAGTTAATGTTATAGTTAATATTAGTAATACTATAATAGGTAATAATTTATTTTTTTGTTTCATATCTTCTCCATATTATTAATCATATTATAGCATAATAAAAGAGATATTTTTAATATCCCTTTTAAATTTTTATTCTATGCCGTAAGCATCATATTCATAATTTCTACTGCCATCAGCATTTAGTGAGTATGAAACAATTAAGTTTTCATCAATATCAAGTTTACCAGCATAACCTTGTTCTCTTGCATAAACTTTTACTCTGATAGCATATCCTACTAAACCAATTCCATCAGTATTATATATTGTTATAAATACTGGATAAGCTTTTGTTATAGCTCCACCAGGGAATTTATCTTTTGTAATTGGTGTTAATTGTAATTGTAATAACTTTAAGTCTTTAGAATAAAGGTCATTTACTTTATCTAAGAATTCAGGACTTTGCCATAGCTTTTTATCAGCAGCACAATTTGTATCAACATCGCCAACTATAACAGCAAGTGGATATTTGTTTTTAGTTTGATCATAAGTTAAACCGCCATATAGACAAGCACTACCAATTTCTACGATTACAACTTGTTCTTCAGTACAGTTATCAGCGCTATCACATATTTGTAGTTTATATTCATATTCGCCTTTTTCAGTATATATATCTTCTTTATTAAACTTATATATACATTCTTCTTCCTCAGGATTATTATCTTTACATTCTAGTATAAAATCCTGAAGAGCATATGAATTGTTTTCTTTAGGCACAAGTCTTTCAACAACTGTTGCCTCAGGCGGAGTAGTATCTACTACTGCAGCACTAACTTCATATTTAGCTTTTTTATATGTAACATATATTGTATATTCACCAATAGCCGATGTATCAAGTTCAGAATAATCAACAGTAATATCTTCTTTTTTAGCTTTACCATAACTTTTTATTATGTCATCATATTCTGGATAATTCTCAGCATTTTCGCTTACCTCAATATCCTCAACGCTTTTAAAAACCTCTAATTTTTGACTTGGTGCCCTATTTGAAAGAGCAATAATTATTATCAAAAAAAGAAGAACACCAGCGCCAATTAATCCGTATTTTACTAATGTTGATCTATCTTTTGATATTTTTGTATTAAAAAACTTTCCCATATTTACCTATCCTCAATATAAGAATATCATTATTTATTAAGATAATCAACAAAAAAACACTATATTAACACTTTAAATATTCATGTATATTAAACATTTTTACTTGTATAAATACTTATTATATGGTAGTATGAATAGTGCAATTTAATTGCTCAAGTGGAGGGGAAAAGCGGATGCCCATACCACTTACATGTAAAATATTTATAGGAGGTGTTTTCATGGCTAAAGAAATCGTAAAGAAAATAAAATTACAAATTGAAGCCGGCAAAGCAACACCAGCTCCTCCAGTAGGAACTGTTCTTGGCCCAGCAGGTATCAATTTACAAGAATTTTGTACCAAATTTAATGAAGCATCTAGAGACAAAATGGGAGATGTTGTACCTTGTGAAATTACTATATATGATGATCGTAGTTTTGACTTTGTACTAAAGACTCCACCTGCAGCATTTTTACTTAAGAAGGCTGCTGGTCTTAAAAAAGCTAGCTCTAAAGGTGCTAATGAAATAGCAGCATCCATTTCACAAGATGATTTAAGAAAAATTGCTGAAATTAAATTACCTGATTTAAATGCTTATGATGTAGAAGGTGCTATGCAAATTGTTGCTGGAACTGCTCGTAACATGGGTATTGCTGTTAAGGGATTAAATGATGAAGAACTTCAAGCTCAAGCTGAAGAAGCTAAGAAGGAAGCTGCAGCAGCTGCAAAACGTGAAGAAGAACTTGCAGAACTAGAAGCAGATGCTAAAGCACTGGCTGAGGCTACATCTTTTGATGTTCCTGAAGTTGATGAAGAAGAAACTGAAGCAGCAGAAGAAGAAACCGAAGAAAAAGAAAATCAAGAATAAAAAAATAAATAAAATTTTTTATCCGCTAATAAACCACAATTAGGAGGAAATATGAAGAAAACTGGAAAAAAATATGTGGAAGCATCTAGTAAAGTTGATAAGACTAAACATTATAATGTTGAAGATGCAGTTAAATTAGTTAAAGAAACATCAATTACTAAATTTGATGGTACTATTGATGTTGCTTTAAGACTAAATGTTGATCCAAAAAAATCAGATCAAAATCTTCGTGGTTCACTACTTCTTCCAAACGGAAGTGGTAAGACTAAAAGAATATTAGTTCTTGCTAAAGGTGAACAAGCAGAAATTGCTAAGAAATTAAAAGCTGATTATGTTGGTGATAAAGATTTAATTGATAAAATTAAAACTGAAAACTGGCTTGATTTTGACATTATAGTTGCTACTCCAGATATGATGCCTGAAGTTGGAAAAATAGGAACTATTTTAGGACCAAGAGGATTAATGCCTAATCCTAAAACTGGAACTGTTACTCCAAAAGTAGAAGGTGTTATTAATGATATTAAAAAAGGTATGATTGAATATCGTACTGATGAATTTGGTATCATTCACACTATACTTGGAAAAGTATCATTTACTGAAAAAGCATTAGCAGAAAACTTAAGTTATATTGTTTCTACAATTAATAAAAACAAACCCAATACTGTAAAAGGTGATCTAATAGCTACAATAACAATTTCATCTACGATGGGTCCTGGTATTAAGGTTGATAAAAATAGTTTTGACATTTAAGATAAACTATAATATAATACAAATTAGAAAAAGCAAGAACCAAAGACAGTAGGGGCAAAAGCTTAATTATCCTACCGAGGGGAAGTATTCATTTTAAAATGATAAAAGTTTCCCTTTGGGAAGCTTTTTTTAAAATAAAAAGAAAGGAAAAAGATATGGCAAGTGAGAAAATTCTAGAACAAAAGAAACAAATAGTTAATGAAATAAAAGATAAAATTAAAAATAATGAATCAGTTATTTTATTTCAATATCAAGGTTTAACTGTTGGACAGCTTACTGAACTTAGAACGAAGTTAAAAGCAGTTTCATCAGAAGTAAAAGTTTATAAAAACACTTTATTAAAACTAGCTTGTGATGATTTAAAAATTGATATTGATACTTTCTTAGATGGTCCTAATGCAATTTTATTTGGTAAAGAATTACTTGAACCAATTAAAATAATTTCTGATTATGCAAAAGAACATGACAAAATGGATATTCGTGTTGGAATATTAAATGGTTCTGTTGCTGATAAAGAAGAAATTGCAAAGTATGCATCTATCCCATCAAGAGAAGGTTTATTAACTATGTTAGCAAGTGGAATGATTCAATACGTAAGAGATTTAAGTATAGCACTTAATCTTTATGCCGAAAAAATGGAAGGAGAAAAATAATTATGGCAAAAATAACTAAAGATGATTTTATTAAAGCATTAAAGGAAATGACTATTCTTGAAGTAAAAGAATTAGTTGATGCAATGAAAGAAGAGTTTGGTGTTGATCCAAGCGCTGTTGCTGTAGCTGCTGCTCCAGCTACTGGTGGAGCTGAAGAAGCTGCAAATGCTAATAAGACAGTTGTTCTTAAAAATGCAGGCGGTTCTAAAGTTGCAGTTATCAAACTTCTTAAAGAAATTACTGGTTTAGGATTAGTTGAAGCTAAAGGTTTAGCTGATAATGGTGGAAATGTTAAAGAAAACATTCCTGCTGCAGAAGCTGAAGAAATTAAGAAGCAACTAACTGAAGCTGGTGCTGAAATAGAATTAGCATAAAATAATAGCCCACTTATGTGGGTTTTTTATTGTTCTTGAAAAATAGTAAAATTTCTTTTATACTTAAGATGGAGTTGATAGCATGGATAATGAAGATAAAAAAGTTAAAAGAAGAAAGAAAGTGAAAATATTTTTAACTATTCTTGCCATAGTTTTCTTATTATGGTTTGTTCTTTTAATGGTTGAATACAGTAGAGTTAAAAACGATAAAAGACCACTTCTTTGTACACCAATGGTAAAAGATGTTGAAGATGATGATGAATATGCAAAAAAATGTTATGGTCTTGGATATAAATATAAAGAATATTATTATACTGAAGATGATCACATGTCAGCAAGAGAATTAGTTTTATTTTTTCAAGAATTTAAGAGAGGTTATAAAAAGTAGTAGAATATGAAATTAAATAATCGTGGTTGGAGTTTAAAAGAGGAAATTATCTTAAGTGGAATATTACTTTTTTGTTTGCTTGTGGCAACTTTTTATATAATATCTTTTTATAGTGGTGTTTCAGAAGTATCAAAACCAGTATACAAAGAATTAGAAGAAAAAATAGAGAAAGCTGCTATTAAATATGTTAATATGTATGGAGAAAATAATGTAATAACATCAGAGGTTTTAGAAGATAACAATTTATTAACATCATTTATTGATTCAAGGGGAGAGTACTGTAAAGGTTATGTACTTATAAAAAATGATACTTATGATCCATATATAAAATGTAATGAATATAAAACAAAGAATTTTGATGATAAATATATAAATTAATCATTGACAAAGATTATAATTATTGATATATTAATTATGTTTTTAATTAGGTTCAATCAACAAATGAACCTTATTTAATGAAAATTTTGATACACCTGGTTGTGTGTTAATGGAAGGAGGAGATTTAATGCCAACAATTAATCAATTAGTAAAGAAAAGACGTGGTAGTAAAACTAGAAAAAGTAAAAGTCCAGTATTAAATATTGGTTTTAATACAATTAAAAGAAAACAAACTAGTTCGGATAGTCCACAAAAAAGAGGAGTTTGTACTAGAGTAGGAACTAAGACACCTAAAAAACCAAACTCAGCTTTAAGAAAATATGCTCGTGTTAGATTATCTAACGGTAAAGAAATTGATGCTTATATTCCTGGTGAAGGACATAACCTTCAAGAGCACAGTGTTGTTCTTGTTCGTGGTGGTCGTGTTAAAGACCTAATCGGTGTTCGTTACCATATTGTAAGAGGTACACTTGATACTCAAGGCGTTACTGATCGTAAACAAGGAAGAAGTAAATACGGAACTAAAAAACAAACTAGTAAGAAATAAATAATATTAAAGAAGGAGGAAATAATATGCGTAAGAAAAGAGCAGTTAAAAGAGATGTACTTCTTGACCCAGTTTATAACTCAAAAATTGTTACTAAATTAATTAATACAATTATGGTTGATGGTAAAAAAGGTACAGCTCAATCAATTTTATATGAAGCTTTTAAAATTATAGAAAAACAAACAAAAAAAGATCCTAATGAAGTATATAACGAAGCATTAGAAAATATTAAGCCTGCACTAGAAGTTAAATCTCGTCGTGTTGGTGGTAGCAATTACCAAGTACCAATCGAAGTTTCTGAAGAAAGAAGTCAAGCATTAGCACTTCGTTGGCTTGTTAGATATGCTAAACTTAGAAACGGAAAGGGAATGGCTATTAATTTAGCTAATGAGATAATGGATGCTGCTAAAGGCGTTGGTGGTGCTGTTAAGAAAAGAGAAGACACACACAAAATGGCTGAAGCAAATAAAGCCTTTGCTCACTATAGATGGTAATTATTATGGCAAGAGATGTATCACTAGATAAAACTAGAAATATAGGTATAATGGCTCATATAGATGCTGGTAAAACAACATTTACAGAAAGAGTTTTATATCATACTGGTAAAATCCATAAAATTGGTGAGACTCATGATGGGGCTCCACAAATGGACTGGATGGACCAAGAAAAAGAAAGAGGTATTACAATTACCTCAGCTGCAACTACTGCACACTGGAAAGAATATCGACTTAATATAATTGATACCCCAGGGCACGTAGATTTTACTATTGAAGTTGAAAGATCACTTAGAGTACTTGATGGTGCTGTTACAGTAATTGATGCTCAAAATGGTGTTGAACCACAAACAGAAACTGTTTGGAGACAAGCAACAGAATTTAAAGTACCAAGAATGCTTTTTGCAAACAAAATGGATAAGATGGGTGCAGATTTTGAATATAGTTTAGGTACTATAGAAAAAAGATTAGGAGTTAATGCTAAAGCAATAGCTTGGCCTATTGGCGCTGAAGCAAGTTTTAAAGGATATGTAGATTTACTTACTTTAAAGGCTTATGAATTTAAAGGTGATCCTGATGAAACAGCAACAGAAATTGAAATTCCTGCTGATTTAAAAGATTTAGTTGAAGCTAAAAGAATTGAACTAATCGAGGCAGCAGCCGATTTTGATGATGAATTAATGGAAAAATATTTAAATGGTGAAGACCTTCCAATTGATCTTATTAAAAAGGCAATTAGAAAAGGAACTTTAGCTGTTGAGTTTTTCCCAGTAATGCCTGGTTCTGCTAAGGCAAATATTGGTATTAAATTTGCTCTTGATGCAGTACTTGATTATCTTCCAAGCCCAATTGATATTGATGATGCGGTTTGTGTTGATTTAAAAGGAAATGATGTATTAAGAAAAGCAGATGATAATGAACCATTCTGCGCCCTTGCTTTTAAAGTTATGACTGATCCTTTTGTTGGAACATTAACATTCTTTAGAGTTTACTCTGGTAAACTTGAATCTGGAAGTTATGTCCTTAATGCAACAAAAGGTACAAAAGAAAGAATTGGTAGAATACTGCAAATGCATGCTAACCAAAGAAAAGAAGTTGACTGTGTATATGCAGGAGAAATAGCTGCTGCAGTTGGACTTAAAGATACAACTACAAATGATACAATATGTGATGAGAAAAATGCTGTATTATTAAAAGGAATGGAAATACCAGATCCAGTTATCGATATGGCTATTGAACCAAAAAGTAAAGCTGACCAAGATAAGATGGCAGTTGCACTTGCTAAACTTGCTGGAGAAGATCCATCATTTAAATATCATACTGATTCTGAAACTGGTCAAACAGTTATATCAGGAATGGGTGAATTACACTTAGAAGTTCTTGTTGAAAGAATGAGAAGAGAGTTTACTGTTGATTGTAATGTAGGTAAACCACAAGTTGCTTATCGTGAAACTATTACACTGGCTGGTGATTGTGAAGGTAAATATATTAAACAATCTGGTGGTCGTGGACAATATGGTCATGTATGGGTTAACTTCGAACCTAATACTGGTAAAGGATATGAATTTGTTGATGCAGTTGTTGGTGGAGTTGTTCCACGTGAATATATTCCGGTAACTGATAAAGGATTGCAAGAAGCTATGGCTGGTGGTATGATTGCTGGATATCCAGTAGTTGATGTTAAAGCTACACTTCATGATGGTTCATATCATGATGTTGACTCATCAGAAATGGCATTTAAGATTGCTGCTTCACTTGCTTTAAAGGAAGCTGCTAAAAAATGTAAACCTGTTTTACTTGAACCTATTATGAAGGTTGACGTAGTTGTTCCTGAAGAATATTTAGGAAACGTTATGGGAGAGCTTACTAGTAGAAGAGGAAAACCAATGGGTAATGAATCAAGAGGAAATGCACTGCAAATTACAGCAATGGTTCCCCTTGCAGAAATGTTTGGATACGCTACTTCTTTAAGAAGCAATTCACAAGGACGTGGTACATTTACTATGTTCATGGATCATTATGAAGAAGTTCCAAAATCGATTTCAGAAGAAATCATAAAGAAAAATAGCGTAAAATAAATTAAATTAATATAAAGACTTGAAATTTAGTCTTAAATTAGCTAAAATATAATAGTATTAAAGGAGGAAATTATATATGGCAAGAGAAAAATTTGACCGTTCTAAAGAACACGTTAATATTGGTACTATTGGTCACGTTGACCATGGTAAAACAACACTTACTGCTGCAATTACTAAATACTTCGGAGAATTTCAAGCATATGATCAAATCGATGCTGCTCCAGAAGAAAGAGAAAGAGGAATTACTATCAGTACATCTCACGTTGAGTATTCAACTGACAAGCGTCACTATGCTCACGTAGACTGCCCAGGCCATGCTGACTATGTTAAAAATATGATCACTGGTGCTGCGCAAATGGATGGTGCTATTCTAGTTGTTTCTGCTGCTGATGGCCCTATGCCTCAAACAAGAGAACACATTTTACTTTCTCGTCAAGTTGGAGTACCTAAGATTGTTGTTTATATGAACAAGTGTGATCAAGTTGACGATCCAGAATTACTTGATTTAGTAGAAATGGAAATCAGAGACCTTTTAGGAGAATATGGATTTGATTCAGATTGTCGTATCATGCGTGGTTCTGCTCTTAAAGCTCTTGAAGGAGATGCTGATGCAGAAAAAAGTGTTCGTGACCTTATGGCTGCTGTTGATGAATATATTCCATCACCAGTTCGTGACACTGAAAAACCATTCTTAATGTCTATTGAAGATGTATTTACTATCTCTGGTAGAGGAACAGTTGTTACTGGACGTGTTGAACGTGGACAACTTAAAATTAACGATGAAGTTGAAATTGTTGGTTTAAAAGACACTCAAAAATCAGTTGTAACTGGTATTGAAATGTTTAGAAAATCACTTGACTTTGCTCAAGCTGGAGATAACGCAGGAGTATTACTTCGTGGTATTTCTAGAGAAGATGTTGAACGTGGACAAGTACTAGCTAAACCTGGTTCTATTACACCTCATACAAAATTCAAAGCAAGTGTTTATGTTCTATCTAAAGAAGAAGGCGGACGTCACACTCCATTCTTCTCAAATTACAGACCACAATTCTATTTTAGAACAACTGACGTAACAGGTGTTATTGAACTACCTGCTGGCGTTGAAATGGTTATGCCTGGGGATAACGTAGACATGACTGTTGAACTAATTGCTCCAGTTGCTTTCGAACAAGGAACAAAATTCTCAATTCGTGAAGGCGGCCGTACAGTTGGTGCTGGTGTTGTTTCAGAAATTGTTAGTAAGTAATTAAACACAAAATTAAAGCGAGTGATCGCTTTTTTTGTTTCATAAAAAAGCAGGATTATTTTCCTGCTTTATCTAGTTCAAACTCCTTTTTAAGAAGTCCTTTCTTATTATATTTATTATATAAACGATTATTAATAACATAATCATATTCTCCTATATATTCATATATTTTAGGTTTAAAACCTAATTTAAATTGATTTATACCATAATACTTATTATCTTTATCAAAATCACCTAAGATACCATTTAAATCTAAATATTTATATTTATCTTTATAATGTTTAATAATTTCATTATATAAAAAGTAATTAGGAGCAAAATCTTTATATTTTTTATCATAGGCACTAACAACAATAGTTGCTTTATTACCTTGTTTAATAACAAGTGCTCCAGCTACATAATCATTTGCATCTGCATTAAGCTTTTGAGCAGCTTTTGATACATCATCTTTATATACTCTTAAGGTATTATCAGAACTCATTTTTTTATTAATTACTCTTTCATTATTTTTAGTTAATAGTTTATCAACAATTTCTTCATTTTTCTTAAGTTCTTTTTCATAAGCTTTGCTTGAATTTAAAACATAGTTTTTATAATCTATTTTAACTAAAAAGTAATCTATAGAGTTATCTTTACTAAACAAAGTATAAATATCATTATAATAATATTCTTGCATTTTCATCTTTTTAGCAGCAAACTTAGTTAAATGATCAAGTTCTTTAGCATCAGCTAGTTCAATAGTTAAACCTTTTCTAACGCCTTTTCTAATCTTATTTTTAGTATTTTTACTAAGAAGATCTTCATCATATTTATCAAGTTCTATTATAGCATCATATCTATTAATAAGATTTTCATAATATTTATTATCTTCATATTTAATCCAACCAGCATTTTTTAAATTATTTATAACATCCTGGTTTAAATCATTAGTTTGTTTTAAAGTTTTAGGATCAATTTCTGATTTAATAATACGAGGATTTATCTTAATAAAGAATATTCTTTCACCATCATAAAAATCAACCATCTTTTTAGTAAAGTCTTTGATTAAAGAAGAATCATTATAATCAATTAACATTCCTTCAGGAATATATGCATAAATATGGCCATCTAAAAGTTTAACAAGAATTAAAGCAGCAGCTTTTATATT
This sequence comes from uncultured Mycoplasma sp., assembly GCA_964345805.1. Classification (GTDB taxonomy): domain Bacteria; phylum Bacillota_I; class Bacilli_A; order RF39; family UBA660; genus UBA6448. The sequence continues at coordinate 7,885 of CAYFSK010000001.1, read as the reverse complement.
GTTATCTTCATCAACATAGCCAATCATTTCATATTCATAGCCTTCTTGGACTTTTAATAAAGCATAATTTAAAGTTTGGTGATAATTACCCATTGGATGGTTATCATTAAAATCTTTAAATTCTTGGACTGATAATTGTCTTATATGCATATAAATAATCCCCCTTCTTTAGGCAATTTATAATACCATAAAATAGGCTGTTTGTCTAGTAGGTTGCCATTTTAAGATAATAGAATTATAATATAAAAGAATGGTGGTATAAAATGATTACAGATAAAGTATCAGATAGGTTTAAAAGAAATTTAGCAGCATCAATTGTTAATGGATTAATTATGATAGTTGTAGGATTATTTATATATTTATTTCCTGATTTAACTAAAAGAATTATTAGTGGTATTATTGGTGGACTACTTGTTTTAACAAGTGTTTTTCTAATTAGTAAATATATAAATAGAAAAGGAGCTAAACTTTATTCATATAATTTATTATTTGGTTTAATCTTTTTATGTCTTGGAACAATAATGATTATCTTTCCTAACTTAGTATTTAATCATTTAGTTATCTTTTTAGGACTTTATTTAATATTACTTGGAGCAGTTAAGATATCTTATGGTATCTGGTTTAAAGTAGGATCTGATGATTCTTGGCTTATTACTTTTACAGTTGGTATTATTTTAATATTATTTGGTTTAATACTTATTAGTAATCCATTTGAAACTATTTTAACAATTACTCAGGTAATAGGATTATTTTTAATACTAACCGGAGTTATTGAAGTAGTAAATAATATCTTGGTATATAAAAAGACAAAAGATATAACAAAAATATTTTGGTAAAAGGTGTAAAAGCCTTTTTATTTTTGATTTAAGAAATTAAAAAATATGTTATCATAATATTGGAGGAAAATTATGAAAATAATTGATGTTAAAGGAAGAGAAATTCTTGATAGTAGGGGCAATCCTACAGTAGAGGTTGATGTAATACTTGAAAATGGTATTATAGGAAGAGCTGCTGTTCCATCAGGTGCTTCAACAGGAGAAAGAGAAGCTTTAGAAATGCGTGATGGAGGAGATAGATATCTTGGTAAAGGAGTATTAAATGCTGTTAAAAACGTTAATACCATTTTAAAAGAAGCTGTTGTTGGGATGGATGCTAAAGATCAAAAAGCTTTAGATTATAAAATGATAAAGCTTGATGGTACTAAGACAAAGTCTAAACTTGGCGCTAATGCTATTTTAGGTATTAGTATGGCTGCATTAAAAGCAAGTGCTCTAGCTGAAGGAAAAGAATTGTTTGCATATATTGGTGATGGAAAAACTTTGCCTGTGCCAATGATGAATATTATTAATGGGGGAGCTCATGCTGATAATAATTTGGATTTCCAAGAATTTATGATTATACCAAATGCCAAAACAATTAATGAAAGAGTTAGAATTGGGGCAGAAGTATTCCATAATTTAAAAAAGGTTTTATCATCAAAGGGTTATGTTACATCAGTTGGTGATGAAGGAGGATTTGCTCCAAATCTTGGTTCTAATAAAGAAGGATTTGATTTAATAATCGAAGCGATTAAGAAAGCAGGTTATAAACCTGGCGAAGACGTTAATATTGCCATTGATGTTGCTGCTTCTGAATTTTATCAAGATGGATATTATCATGTTGATGGTAAAAAATTAACATCTGATGAATTAATTGATTTTTATGAAGAGTTAATTAATACTTATCCAATTATTTCTATCGAAGATCCAGTCGATGAAAACGATTGGGATGCATTTAGTAAGATGACAGAAAGACTTGGTAATAAAATTCAAATTGTTGGTGATGATTTATTTGTTACTAATAAAGAATGTTTGCAAATGGGTATTGATAAGAAAGCTGGTAATGCTATTTTACTTAAAGTAAACCAAATTGGAACTATTACTGAGACGCTTGAAACAATAAAACTTGCTAAAGATAATGGTTATAAAACCGTTATTTCTCATCGAAGTGGAGAAACTGAGGATACCACAATTGCTCATCTTGCTGTAGGACTTGACTTAGGACAAATTAAAACTGGTTCAATGTCAAGAACAGATCGAGTTTGTAAATATAATGAATTAATGAGAATAGCTGAAAAAATTAATGAAAACTAGTAATTTACTAGTTTTTATTTTATAATTAAAATAGGTGATTTAAAATGAAAATAATAGATGGAAATAAAGCTTGTAGTAAAATAGCTTATCTTTTTAGTGAAGTATGTGCAATATATCCTATTACACCTTCTTCACCAATGGCAGAAAATATTGATGAGCTAACTAATACTTCCCTTAGGAATTTATATAATGCAAAACCCGAAGTAATTGAGATGGAGTCTGAGGCAGGAGCAGCTGGTGCTATGCATGGAGCTCTTTTAACAGGAAGTCTTGCATCAACCTTTACAGCAAGTCAAGGACTACTTTTAATGATTCCTAATATGTATAAGATGGCAGGAGAAATGCTTCCAGGAGTAATGCACTGTGCATCAAGAAGTCTAGCAACTCATGCATTATCAATCTTTGGTGATCATCAAGATATTTATGCCGCAAGAAGTACAGGCTGGTGTATTTTAGCATCAACAAATGTTGATGATGCACAAAACTTAGCAGCTGTTGCTCACTTATCAGCAATAAAAGGTTCTCTTCCTTTCATTCATTTTTTTAATGGTTTTAGAACTAGTCATGAACTTAATACGGTTAAAGAACTTAATGAAAAAGATTTACTTGCTTTAATAGATTATAATGCATTAAATGAATTTAAAAATAGATCTTTAAATTTAAATTGTGGTTATCAGTATGGAATGAGTCAAACTGAAGATATATATTTTCAGTGTACTGAGGCAAGAAATCCTGTTTATAATAATATGCCTGATATTGTAAATAGTTATATGGAGAAAATAAATGAATTAACCGGTAAAGATTATAAACCATTTAATTATTATGGAGCATCTGATGCCGAAAATATCATTGTTGCTATGGGAAGTGTTTGTGATACAGTAAAACTTGTTATTGATAGTGAACTTAAAAACAATAAAAAAATAGGTTTAATTGAAGTTCATTTATATAGACCATTTAGTCCTAAATATTTACTAGATGTTCTTCCTAGTACGGTAAGAAATATTGCTGTTTTAGATATGACTAAAGAAGCTGGTTCAAATGGAGAACCTTTATATTTAGATGTCTTATCAGTATTAAAGAACAAAGATATAAATATTGTTGGTGGAAGATATGGACTATCTTCGAAAGATACTAATCCTGCGCAAATAAAAGCTGTTTATGATATGCTTGAAAGCAAACCAGTAAATAACTTTACAATTGGCATTGAAGATGATCTTACTAACTTAAGTTTACCAGTAAGTTCATATAACATTAATTTAAATGCCCAAGAATTTAAAATCTTTGGTTTTGGATCTGATGGAATGGTTAGTGCCTCAAAAGATATCTTAACACTTGTTAATGAAAATCTTGGTAAATATGTCCAAGGTTATTTTGAATATGATTCTAAGAAAAGTGGTGGAGTAACAATATCGCATTTAAGAATATCAAATGAGAAAATAAATGCTCCCTATTATATATCATCTCCTTCACTTGTGGTTGTAACCAAAGATGAATATTTTAATAAATATGATATGTTATCTGGGGTAAAAGAAAATGCTTACTTACTTATCAATACCATTAGAAATGAAAAAGAATTAAATGAATTTTTACCATCAAAAGTAAAAAGATTAATTAATGAGAAAAATTTAAATGTTAATATTATTAATGCTGATAAAATAGCTTATGAAAATAATATTAAAGGTAAAATATCTAAAATAATGGAAATGATTATTTTAAAGTTACTTGATATTCCAAATGCGGAAGGAATACTAAATAACTCTATTGTAAAAGCTTTTTCATCTAAAGGAGATGCAATAGTTGAAAGTAATATTAATGCTGTTAAAATGGCTTTAAATAGTCTTGTTAAGGTTAATATTTCTTTAGATATTGAAAATAAAGATACTAAAGATTTAAGTATCTATGAAAAGATAGATTTAAGAGAAGGAAACTCTTTAACCGTTAAAGATACTATTCCACTTCGAAGTGGAGCTTTTAAATGGGGTCTTACTCAAAATGAAAAAAGAAATGTCTCAGTTTTAACGCCAGAGTGGAATAATGAAAAGTGTATAGAGTGTGGTATGTGTTCAATGGTGTGTCCTCATGCAGCCATAAGAAATCATATTATCGAAGATAAAAGTATTGGCAAACCAGTAATAGGAAATTCTGATTATAACTTCTTAGTAGGAGTATCTCCAAAAGATTGTACGGGATGCGGGCTTTGCGTTAATACTTGTCCAACTAAATCACTTGCTTTAAAAGAAAATGCTCCCGATACAAGTATGTATTTTGATAAAGAAAATCCTAAGTTATTTGATAAATTTACCATTAAAGGATCACAACTTGAAAAACCTTTATTTGAGTTTTCTGGTGCTTGTGCAGGATGTGGAGAAACTCCTTATATAAAACTATTAACTCAGCTTTATGGCAAGGAAATAGTTATTGCTAATGCAACTGGATGTTCATCTATTTTTGGAGGAAGCGTTCCATCAACACCGTATTTACTTCCTTGGGCTAATTCACTGTTCGAAGATAATGCTGAATTTGCTTTTGGTATGCATAAAAGTTACAAACAAAAACAAGATCAAGCAATTAGCGTTATTAAAGATTCTTTAAATGCCGTAGATGATGAAACTAAAAAATTATTTAATGAATACCTTGATAATCTTGATAATAATAAGATAACAACGGATGTTGCTATGAAGCTTGATGATAATAAAATACCTAAAGAACTGGTTAATTTAAAAGCATATATGCCAAAAAGAACGGTATGGGCACTAGGTGGAGATGGATGGGCATATGATATTGGTTATAATGGAATTGATCATGTTCTTCATTCAAATGAAAATATTAAAATATTAGTTTTAGATACAGAGGTATATTCAAATACTGGTGGACAAGCAAGTAAAGCAACTAAACTTGGAGCAGTAGCACAGTTTGCATCATTTGGTAAAAGAACTGGTAAAAAAGATTTATTTAAAATAGCAACCACAACTGATAATGTTTATGTAGCATCCGTTTCTCTTGGATCAAATATGATGCATACAATTAAAGCATTTAAAGAAGCTCAAGAGCATAATGGCCCAGCGATTATAATTGCCTACTGTCCATGTATATCTCATGGTATTAAAAGCGGTATGGGATGCTCTATTAATGAAGAAAAACTTGCTGTTGAATGTGGATATACACTTTTAATGAGATATTATGATAATAATCTTTATCTTGATTCAAAAGAACCAAACTTTGATAAGTATGAAGATTTCTTAGATAATGAAGTAAGATTTAGAAGTCTTAAATTAAAAGATGAAAATCTTGCTAAAGAGCTTTTAGATAATCAAATAAAAAACGCTAAAAAGCGTTATGAGTATTATAAAAGTATTGCAAATAAAAATTAACTTATTAGTTAATCTATCTTAAAAATTACGAAGCCACTACATTAAGTAGTGGCTCCAAAGAATAAAAAGGGGTTGACTAGTGTGATACTAGCACCAAATCGCCTTCTTAAGTGATTTGGTAAGTCTTATATTAATGGAGAAGTGCTTAAAAGTCAATTCATTTTACAATAAATTGACAGAATTATAAGAAAGGTAGATATGAATATTGAAAAAATAAAGGGAATTGGTCCTAAATCTGTTAAATTACTTAATAAACTTGATATCTATAATATAACTGATTTACAAGAATATTATCCATATCGATATAATATTTATAATTTTTCAAATGATTTAATAGAAGATACTTTGTTATATATAAGTGCTACGATTGAATCAAATCCAACCGTAGCATATATAAAAAGAAATTTTAATAGATTATCTTTTAGAGCTCTTGCAAGTAATAGATTAATAAATGTTACGATTTTTAATCGTGCCTTTTTAAAAAATAATTTAACTATAGGAAAAAAAGTAGTTTTAATAGGTAAATATGATCTAAAGAAAAACTCTTTTACGGCAAGTGATATTAAATTTAATATTACTGATGGTTATATTGAAGGAGTATATCATTTAACAAGTGGTCTTACTAATAATACATTATCTAAGTTTATATTATCTTCTTTAGAGGAAAAGACTATTAATAAAATACCTGATGAATATATCAGCAAATATAATTTTATTTCTAAAAAAGAAGCACTTAATTTAATTTATAATCCTAAAGATGAAAAAGATATTGCTATATCTAAAAGAAGATTAGTTTATGAAGAGTTATTTGAGTTTGCTTTTAAGATGAATTATTTAAAAAAGGTAAATAAAAATGCTAAAGGCATTTCTAAATGCTTTGATATAAAGAAGGTTAATGATTTTATTGATAACTTATCTTTTAGTCTTACAACTGATCAAGAAAAGTCAGTTAAAGAAATTTTAAAAGATTTAAAAAAAGATACAAAAATGAATCGTCTTCTTTTGGGAGATGTTGGATCAGGAAAAACAATTGTATCAGTTATTGCTATGTATGCATGCTTCCTATCAGGTTTTCAAACAGCTTTAATGGCTCCAACCGAAATACTTGCTATTCAGCATTATAATAGTATTAAAAAATTACTTGATAAATATAATATTAATACTGGTTTAATAACCGGATCTCTAACTAAAACTGAAAAAAAGAAGTTATATGAAAAAGTTAAGAATAAAGAAATAGATATTTTAATAGGAACTCATGCTTTATTAAATGAAGAATTAGATTTTAATAATATAGGTCTTGTTGTAACTGATGAACAACATCGTTTTGGAGTTAATCAAAGAGGTATCTTTCAAAATAAAGGTATTAATCCAGATATACTATATTTATCAGCAACACCTATTCCTAGGACCTATGCTATGACTATTTATGGTGATCTTGACGTATCAATGATTAAAACTAAACCAAGTGGTAGAAAAGATATTATTACTAAAGTATATACTACTAAAGAGATTAAAGATGTATTATTATCTATTTTAAGAGAAATAAAATTAGGTCATCAAGTATATATAATATCCCCCCTAGTTGAAGATAATGATGATTTATCTTTATCAAGTGTTATGTCTTTAAAAGAAAATATTGATAAAGCATTTAATAATTTAATTAAATCAGAAGTTATCTATGGTAAATTAAAACAAAAAGATAAAGATCTTATTATGGATAACTTTTTAAAAAATGAAACTAAGGTTTTAATATCAACAACTGTTATTGAAGTTGGTATTGATGTTCCTAATGCAACATTAATAGTTATATATAATGCCGAAAGATTTGGTCTTGCTACCCTTCATCAATTAAGAGGAAGAGTTGGAAGAAGTGATATACAAAGTTATTGTAATTTAATAAGTGATTATGATAGTAAAAGACTTAAAGTAATGGAAGAAAGTAATGATGGATTTTATATAGCTGAAAAAGACTTTGAAATAAGAGGTTATGGAGATTTATTTGGAACTAAACAACATGGAGATATGACTTTTAAACTAGCAGATCTTAAGAATAATTATGATATTTTAGTTGATGCTAAAAATGATTCTGAAGAATATTTATATAATAAAGGATATCTTAATAATGAATATTATAATAATATAATTTCTTCTCTTGATATAACAAATTAAAGTTGTCAATTGTTATTGACAATCTCCGTTATTTTATATATTATTATTATAGTATGGTAGTGATATCATACTAAATATTATGACTATCTTTTACGAATTATAATGTGAGGATAGTCAACCAAAACCCCCTGAAGACGTCCGAAAGGACGTCATTTTGTTTGTTTTAAGGGCTTTGTGGGCGTTTTAGAAATGTTCAACCACCATTCCAACCAC